>JBKHAE010000009.1:0-44602 GCA_046543065.1 Desulfobacterales bacterium
AGGGAGGCTTGCCAGAGTATTTTCGTCTCAATCCCCTCTAATCGGGGCATTCCTTCAAACGACTCTACTTTACGGTGGAGGATGGCAGCACCATCGTCTCAATCCCCTCTAATCGGGGCATTCCTTCAAACTGCTTCGCTTACGGTAATCCATATATTACTGAAGAAGTCTCAATCCCCTCTAATCGGGGCATTCCTTCAAACTACACGTGAACACTGTTTTGGCATGCATTATGCTGTCTCAATCCCCTCTAATCGGGGCATTCCTTCAAACCGCAGGGTAAAAATTAATAAAAATTATAGCGGATTACAATTCATTTCCGCGGACCGGGTCGATTTTGAGGGTCCGGTAATAATTCCGGCCCCTGAAATACCCCCATCGACAAAGAGTAATATTTTGAAAAAATTAAAAATATAGATTTCCGCGGACCCTGTTTTCCCGAAAAACGAAAAACATCTTGTTTTTACAATAAAAATCATATTACCCGTTCCTTTATCAGACACAGTCGGAATCGTCCGCGGAATTGAACCTCTTTTGCTTCCTTCTCCCACTGGCTGCACCAGCTTACAGGCTTTAAACCGGCAGCCCGTGCCGGACTATTTCTATGACTTCCTGCTCGGCGGTTAAAAGCATCTGCTGGCGCCGCTGCCGCGAAGCAAATGCCGCCTTAAAGCCGTTTTTAATCAGTAAGAGCACCTCCCAAAGCGAGAGCCCGTCCGGGGTCAGCCGGGCGGCCTTGTGGAGCTCATTTGTCCAGTCAGTGCGCGATATGCCGGGGTTATCCGTGTTTACGCTGACTGCCAGGCCCGCATCCAGATAAGCTTTCAACGGATAGGTTTCCAGCTCCCTGGTTTGCGAATAATAATTATCCCGGAACCCCACAATCTGATAATTGCTTGAGGGGCACATTTCCAGCCCGATCCGCCGGTCCTTAAACCGGTTCATTAATTCAGGGTTATGCTTAAGGGTGAGGCCATGCCCGATCCGCTCGGCATTTAAATGGTACACAGCCTCCCATATACTGGAGACGTCTAAATCTTCACCCGCATGAATGGTAAAATGGAAACATTGCCGCATCAAGGGCAAAAATGCTTCCCGAAGCATTTCAGGATTCAGGGCCGCCTCACTGCCAGCCAGATCAAAGCCGGCAACAAGCTGGTCTCCGGCTGCAATAAAAGCCAGGGCCAATTCGATCTGTTCTTTTATTCGGTCCATGTTTCTGTGGCGGCTGGCCGTCAGAATAATCTGATAATCAAAATCAGCTGCCGCCTTCAATGACGCCTCAATAGTCCGGACAACATCTTCGGCCGAGAGGCCTGCCCGGGTATAATTGGCAGGTGAGCACCGGATCTCCAGATAATGGATGTTATCTCTGTTGGCCTTTCGGGCGAGCGCCTGGCAGACAATCTGCAGGGCGGAGCGTGCCTGCAAGAGCCCGGAGCCCTGAACATCCCCCAACTGCTCATAGCTTCCAAATCCGACCCCGCAGAATACATCTTCAGCCAAATAGGGGCCGAAAATAAGCCGATCCAGCGAAGCCGGCGCATTTTGATAGGAAAGCACCAATGCCGCATTCAAAAGCGGTTCAGGCAGATCCGGTAAACTGCTGCGCAAGCCCTTGAAATCAAACGGTGTATCATCGCTGCCGGAAAGTTTTCGCTCCGCAATTTTCCGGTATACCGCCAGTTGCGGAGACAGCACATCATAGTATTGATTAACGCCTGCTTGATAAGCCTGGACAATCTCCAAAATCTCCGCCGCATCCGCCACACCACCCAAATGGCAGTGGAGGTCGGTTTTAGGAAGCCGCCTGAGCCACGCTTTCTCAACATCAGCCCGGGCAGGGTCCATGCCGATGCGCGTGCTTTTCAACCGGGCGATTATCTCCGGCGACAAGTTATAAAGAGCCAGGAAATTGGCCGCCGGCTCTCCCTGAAGCAGTTGATTGGTATAATTGGTGACTAAATACCCGGCATTTTTTTCACATTCTTCAATCTGATCGTTCAGCTCGGCAGATGTCCCATCAAAAAATCCAATGCGCCTGTTTTCAGGCATTTTTATGGGAAAACGCTCCGGAGAAAAACGCAGATGCCCTTCATCTTCCAGAAATGCCATTGGCGATGCCGGATAGGACCCGGTCACCAGCGGCATATAAGCACTTGCCAATTCGTCAGGCAAAGGCCCGGCAAAATCCAGGGGCGCAAGTTGGTTGCCCGCATGGCTCCGCCTGCCGTCATCAATGACATGGATCAGGCAGTGGCACCCGAAAAACGCAGCCGCCCGCTGCATATCCGAGCTCATGGTTTTTCGCCCGCCGGCCAGGGAAAGAAAAAGCTTTTCATTTCCGGCGATGCTGCGGGCGTGCAGTACCAGCCGAAAGATAGCCTCTCGCATTAAGCGGCATTCTCTCTCAGATACCAAATCTTCAACATCCGATACCTGCCACAGGCGCATAACCGGGCGGTCTTTGCCAGTCAGTGCCGCATGCCACTTCAAAAGCTGTTCAAAAGACCTGTCAGATTTGTCGCCAATGGTTCCCACCGCCCAAATCTCATCCACGGGCGAAACGTCGTATTTGCCGCGCAGCTCCGCAATCCGGCCGGCCCCTGAATGATGTTTATAAAGCGGAAGGGTATCCGGGTTCGTAAACCCAAACAGCTCCGGCACAATCTGCCAGGACAGGCCAATGGTGGTGAAAAGGATGTTAGACATTAATATAGCAATTGTCCCCTGCCATCTGATTATTCCGAGATTTCGAAAGAAATGAGAATCAAAACCGAATGGTTATACGATCATAAGGTTCAATGTAATCCAGCATCCGCTCAAACCAATCCCATTGGCCTTGAGGCGTCATATTTTCCCCGATTTGCAAAGGGATCACTGGCTGGGCACCGAGCATACGCAGCTGCCTATAAAGACTATTAAAGTGCCTGTCTCTCGATTTCTCAGTAACAACAATCACAAAACGGTCGAATTTTTCAGCCCCCAGTATTTCAACCTCTGCAGCCTGCACAAATTCGGTTTCACTTGAATGCTTGCCATTAAGTTCATAAGTGGTCTTTTCGTATTTGCCTGCAAAGCTGCCCATCCCAAGAAAACTTAAATATATGCGGTTCAGGATACCCTCATTTTGTCAATTTTTATCCGGAAGCAACATATTAAATTAAAGTTTCTCATATCTTCTAAACCGCTGGTGGAAAAAACAATTCTCCTTTTTCACCGTCCCATCACTTTCTATGGTTTCTTCGGCTTGCCGCCGGGTTGTGGTATATACTGGCACTAAACCCCGCCCCAGAGCAAAACAAACCATTTGATAGGTGGCGCCAAAATCGCCTTGCACTAAAACATAATCACCTGCCCTGGCTTGCTCTTTCAACCATTGCCAAACCGGTTCAATATGGTTTTCAACGGTATCTGTCTTTGATGGTACTTGTGACCATATTATTTGCAAGTGAGGGGGCATTTCCACAAATTCTGAAATTCCCAGGGAATGACTCGCGTCCGCCTTCTGCTCCATCGTCAGCGTGTGGTTAAACAGTAAAAACATCCGTGACCCCCGATTATTAAGCAATTAAGCCTCGCCTATAACATCTTTAATCTTCTGTATTTTTTCTCTCTGTTTAACCCACTGCTTCCGACTCAGAGATTTTTTGGACCATTTGCCCGTCTCCTGCCAATAGGCCTTTATTGCATTGGCAAACTGTAACTTCCGGGCGTCTGGATAGTTATCCAACTGATTAAAAATTGCATTTACCTGTTCTTCGCTGATTGTTTTTTCTTCAAATGCTAACAGCAATTGTTCTTCAGGGCTCATTGAAGCTAAACGGGCCTTTTTTTCTTCTTCTCTACGTTTACGCTCTTTGGCGGCCCTTTCATTTGCAATTTTTTCTTCTGCAGCCTGGCGGGCCTTTGCGGCTTCTTTATTTTTCTCTGCTACCATGGCTTCCAGGTCACGCCTTTCAAAAGGCCACGGCCAGTCTTTTTGCTTTGCTCTGACAGTTTCAGGAAAAACAAGCTTACACCATCCAAACGGGTATTCTCCTCCGGCCAGCGTCCGGGTTGTTCCCCAGGGCTTTTTCGGGGGAGTTTTGGGTTGCCGGAGCCAGTTCAAGGTCACGCACTCCACATGGGAAACAGGAAAAGATTTTGTACCACAGCCCAATGCCCGGTTATTCTATGATGTTGAGGATACGGAAACTTCTGCCAATAGGCTGAACCAGTATATTTGCGGTGACCGGCTTTTTTTTCTTTTTTAGGGTTAATTTGTTGTAAAGATCCTCTGGGATTATATTTTTTTCAGTGCTGAATGCCGTGGCATTGCCAAGAGAAGCTTTTAGTTCAGCCTTTCCTTTGTCATACAGCAATACCGCATTTTCCCAGACGATGGGCTCAGGTTCGTCTTTTTGGGTTTGTTTTTCTGTTTCATGTTCATGGGCTGTGCTTTCTGCGGAGCCCGTCGGCATGGTAAACCGGCCATATCCGGCGGCTGTCTTTGCTCCGATTCCAAGTTCGCAAAACGCTGTCTGAAGGGCTGCCATCAGTTCGTTATAAAACGCCCCGGCCCCATTTCCCAGGAAAAACCCCCTGATTATAAATTTTTGATCCTTTTCCACGGCCAGAAATTTTATGGGAACCGGTTCTTCGGTTTCCTCGGGAGGCCCCTCACTGCGATAGTATTTACCGAAATGCGGATTCATGATGTCAATGGAAAGGTCCGGCACCTGTTCCGGATAAATATCCATAAAAGCAAAACCTCCCTGGCGTGCTTTTTTGGGATCAAGAGACCCGAAAATATCAACAAGCCCCGGAATTTCATTTTCATCAATCTCTTCCCTGACCTGTTGGCCGGCATTGTTTTGCACAAAATTAAAGCAGTAGGCTTGGCGCACCACTCCTTTAAAAGAGGATGCAGGAATAAACGGGAGACCTGTGTTGCGGTCAAACACCATGCCCACCTCGGTGGGGGTGGGCTCCCCGATTCCGGTAAGAACGCGCGAGATGTTAAATGCCTGCAGCTCAACCACCTCTGTACAGATCTTTTTGTATGAAGAAAGAAGTTTCTTTTGAAACCGGTGTCTGGCCGCCAATGCATTTGATGCGTCGTTTCGTATGTTATGGTAATGAGTAATCTGATTTTCTATAAGAGACCATTCAAAACTTTTTCTTTCCTTCCCTTTTTTCCCGTTATTCCAAGCATGTTGGATCTGTAGCGCTTTTTTTTCTGCGTTGATATGGTATTTTGCAAACTTCTGGTAAAACATCCCGAAATTGGAAATTTTATCCCGCTGGTTTTCCAGGTAGGCGGGCAGGGGGGAAAATCTGTTTTCAGGATCATGCATGGTTTTACTCTGCTGGCTCATTGTCTGTCACCTCCTGAAAGGCTCTGGCATAGCGTTTCAGCCATTGCAGCATTTTTAATGTCTCTTCCTGAAGCATCAGGTATTCGTTTTGCTGCATTTGGGAAATACCGGAGAAAAAATTGTGCGGATCATCTGATATTTTTTCGTTCTGTCTTTTGCACCATTTTGCAATTGCCTGGTATGCAAAATAATGTTTGTCTTTTGGATCTTTAGCGCCCTTGCACTTTGACAGAAGAAAGGCCATGGTTTGGCCGAGTCCGTTTTGCAAAATCATAGTAGGTGTTCCAACGATAAAATTCGCAAAATCTTCTGAAACTTTACCGGTTTTTTTTGTGAGGTTTTCGATGCTATCGAGCGCAAATTTGGATCTTAATTGCTCTTTACTGTTCATTTTGTCCTCCTTTTATCCACTCGACCTGAAAAAGACCGCATCCCAGTGTTTCATTGCCGCCGATCTGAAGACAATTGGCAATTACCTCTTCTTTCATATAGGAAACAAGCGTTTCGGCCTGGATGGAAGATTCCATATCCCTGCTTGGCCCATAGAACATGATGACATACATCAAAACATCTGCGGGAAGCAGTTCTTCGTAGCGCAGTGAGCCACCGTCCGTAGTGCCGGTTTTTTCGTCGATTTTGATCTGGGCCCGAATTTCCGTGCAGTGCGAGACGCCATAGTGAAATGTCAAATCATTTACAAGAATCAATCTTTCTGCTTTATTAAACAGCCTGGCTGCAGTGCCTGACAAGTTGCCTACTGCCCCTTCTGTGATTTTTACTTCGTAATCTTCCAGCAGAATCAATTCACCAGATTTCATATCACCGTGGATTGCGATACCCTCTCCTTCGCCAACCAACGGGATATCAAAACTCATAGATGAACCCGTCAGGTTCAGATCCTTTTGGAGCCGAGTTAAGACGGCCGGGCAGGTGATCCACACAAACGGGGCTTTGGAAGATCGCATTGGAAAGGCCAGTAGTTTGGCATCAGATACGGAGATTGCCCCTGGCAGGGTCCCTTGGTTGTCATAATCATCTGTTCCGAAAATTTTTTCGGTGATTTTTTCGTTCGTTGCTTTTTCATTGGCCCCTGAAAGGATTGACTTGAATTTTTCAAAGTGATGCCTCATGGCCCCTTTTACGCCGCTGGCCTGTATATGCGGCCAATTGGTATGACGCTCCCGCTGAATCGGAAGATCCACCACCCCCATTGATGTTCCCGAGCCCGCATGAACGGGTGAAATCCCATACAATGCCATGATTTCTGAGTTTTCCTGCTTATACATGTCGTTTTCCTTTCTTTTAAAATGCCACGCAACAATGTTTGATATTCTTATTGAAAACCGACCCTGCCGGATAATATCCGATCATATCCTTATGACTTTGCTTTGCCATGTCCCAGCCGCCGCGATAAATGATTTCACCTGTGCCGATCAGGGCTTCACTGCTTTCATCATTTACAGGAACCGGGGAAAGACAAAGAAACTGCTCTCCGCTTTCCGGAAAGTCCGGCGGGCAGTCCAGTTCATGGTATGCACCGAATCGCTGCTCGCCGCCCAGTGATAAGACGCCTTGCTTGCTTAGTCCGCAGTCCTGATCTATCGCCCAGATCAGAGAAACCTGCCGGTTGAGCCGAATGTGCCGGGAATTGTATAGCTGGCTTTCAATCACGTTTCTGTTGGAATCCATTGCGATACCGGTTCTTGATTCCACTGAGTAGAGCTTATCCATGCCATTTGACGTCATAAAGATAGATGTTCCGGCCCCGAATATAGTCTTTTTTCCGGAAAGAAATTGAAGAAGGATCCAGCTCCCCCCGATTGATTTGACATCATTTCTGCTGGCCGGCCAGTACGCGAGTTTGCCTGCGGTTTTCAGACCGAGTTTTTGCCGGGTTTGGACATCTATCTTTAATGGTTTAATAATGGGGATATCACTGCCTTTTGTATCTTTTTCAAAAAACCAGGTATAAGGGGCCGGGACCAAATCATCGCCTTCATACCGGAGCAGGGGACCCAGAATTTTAAAAGGCGAATCCTGGCCATAGTCGCCGATCAGTGCGCTTATCTCATGCCCGCTTTTATAATCCTCTATGGAAATGCCCTTTTGTGCAAGGACCGCACTTCGGATGGCCCCGGAAAGCACCGACGCGGATGGCGGAAATGCCAGGCTGACCTCATAATCCATTCCTGCCGCCAATGGTTCGGCGCCCCTGAAAAAAAGAGTGTCTGCCGGAGTAAACTCGTACCATTTCATTGTTGATTCCCTCCTTTGGCCAGGTAACGGGCAATAACCGAAGCTTCACCGTTAAATATCCACCCTCCTTTTTTGCCGGCACTTTCGTCCCAGCAGACGGTGATATCGGCAATGGATACGGCCAGTTTTTCTGCAATTTGAAGCCGGATTTTTTGATTTTTTTTGCCCGGATAGATATTTTGCAATGATCCCGAGTGTTCGATTTCATAGGCGAATAATTGAAGAATCTGCTTTTTCTGTTTTTCGGAAATCTGGTTGTCTGTGGGCAGAACAGTCCGGACCATTGTTTCGAGCTCAGGTATCCGATAAATCAGTGAACCGCTGAGCAGGCCTTCAAGATAGGCAGCCTGCACTTTTTTAAATGACTCGAGAACAGAACTTTTGTCGGCAAAAAGGTTTGGTTCTTGCCATTTGGCTGTAAAATCTCTGGCCTGGCCCGAGCGTTTTTTCAAACGGATGGCAAAGGCATCTCTTCCTGTTTTTTTCTTTGCCTGATTGTCAAGGAGCCGGTGGGCTTCTTCCATGGCACCGCGCAAAGGCTGTTTGTGGTGGCAGATCAAAAGGGCGGCGGAAATGGAAATTCCCTGTCCGTTTCCGGGCAGCAGAAAAACCGGCTGCGTACCGTCCATCGAATTGGTTTCTTCCGCCACGCCGTTTTCCGCGATGGTGCCGAAACAGGTGTTGTATGTAATCCGGATTTTTTCAGCAGCATCAAGACCCGTTGAAAGCGGCACTACTGCTGCCACGTCATCTCCTCCGGCATAAATGAGCCTGCCGCTGCAGGAATCAATGATTCTTGGCACAGCATGAAGTGAGAATGCGCCCAGGGATTCTGAAAGCGCAGCGTGCAGACCTGGAGAAAGCATGCGCTGCTTCTCAAGATATTCATCCCACAGGGCCTTTTTTTCAAACAGGCCGCCTTCCTGGTACCGGAAGGCAAGCTCCGGATGCAAAACATCGCTCCAGCATGCGGCGATATTTGTTCCGTTGACCAGATCGCCCATTTTGTCTCCGTCCATCATCAAGATGGCAAAATAATTGTCAGGCTCACCGGACATTACTTTGTACTTTTCCCCCTTTTTGATAAGCGCTTTTATAGTTTGGCTTCTTTGAGCCGGATCTTCGTGAAGCTGGTCGATAAGGTCCTGTTCGATCGTCGGGTCATCCAGAAACCCGGCTTCCTTCAACCGGCTGCGGTATTCCCATGTGGCCATTTCCGTGGTAGACGGGAATTTATCGCTGTTAAATATTTTTTTGAGCGGATGGGAAGATTTTTTGACCGCCATGGGTGCAAACCGCTTGATGCAGCACACGGTGCAGAGTCTTTCTTTTTCCCGCACTGTACTGTCCTGAAAGCGATTGTAGATTTTTTCCCAGAAAGAATCTGTTGCTTTTTTGTATCCCGCTGAATGAGACGGGCCGTCATGGTCGTGCAAGACTTCAAGTTCGCCGCAGACCGGACACTTGATGCCCGGCTCCGGTGTTCTTGCCGCGGTGGGCCGTGTTTTGGAGGCGGCCAGTGCTGCCTGGATCAGATGGTGGGTCACCGGATATGCATAATTGGCAGTCGGATAGCTTTTTGAAAACTGGTTGATGGTTGCAAAAAGATCTGAAAATTTATCCTCAAAAAGCAATTGGATTTCCTGCTGGTCATCAAGGGCCACAAAATTGGCGGAACTCCAGTTAAACCGCCACCAGGAATCAATTTGCCGATGGGTGATTTTTTCTGCGGCTTTGCCTTGAACACCTATCAAATCAAGGACAATGGCGGCAAGTTCATGCCATTTTTCCTGGATTCGTTCCTGTATGTCAGCGGCGATTTCCTTTTCCTTTCCCGCTGGGACGATAAACACAAATTTGTTGGGGAGGGAGGCAACTGCGTTATCTTTTTGCAATGTTTCGTATTGTGCGTTTGGTTCAAACAGACCGTGAAAAACATCTTCCAGGTATTGCTCCACCAGGGGTTGATCCTGCAGGGAGGGATAAACAATGTGATCAGGTCCGAGTTGTTTGATCACAACCGTGATGCCTTCAAAGCAGAGCCAGGACAGGATGACGGATGCGGCCCAGTGGTCCCGCAGTTTTCGTGTTTTGTTGATAAACGATTGAACCGGGCTGATGGAAAATACCATCAGGGCTGCGGTTTTTGTCTGGCTGTCTGCAAATGCGGATCCAAGGGCGCTTACCATTGCAGAATGGTTCCAGATGGAATGATCCGGAATCCGGCTGTCTGCGGGCAGCCTGTCCCACAACCAGCCGAGTTGGCCGCAATTGTTTGCAATCAATCTTTTCCTTAGAGCAAAAAAGAGATAGCTGAAATACTCCTGTTTGGTCCAGATCCTGTCCAGTCGGTTTGTGTCGCTGTTGATCAGATCGACGATCTGATCGGTTGTCGAGGAAGCACTGTCTGTTTCTCCGTTGAACTGCAGGCTTTTGCCACCCGAGATCGGGTGTGTGATTTGAGGGCTTTTGGCAAAATCCACGGCCCCATTTTTTGAGGTATCAGAGCTGTATCCCGGCAGGTTGGCGCGGTCCAGGCCAGAAGCGATAATATCGGCCAACGAGACCTCGGTCTTGCTAGGTGTGGAAACCCCGAATGCTGCGGCGATTTTTTTTGCCCTTTCCTCATGACCCGATATCTTCAGGGCCTTGTCCACCGGATCATGGAGAAAGAACCGGATTTTCTGTTCCCAGTATGCATCGTTTCTCTGGTTCATTTTATTGTCCTTTCCAGGTCTCCGATTACTCTTTTGCACTTTTGATCAAGGTAGTTATGGATATGCTTCCAAAGGTCCAATTCGTTGCCAAGCCTTTTTTCATCCCATTTTTTGGGGATTCTGTGGGGCAGATGAAAGAACAAGGTCACATATTGCTCATTTTTTTTCCGGACCAGAATCCGGAGCTGGGAAGGCATTCTGCCGCTATACCAGCCCCAGTCCTGAATTGGGTGATTGGTGACCGGGTATCCGAGGATATGACGCTTTTCAATATTTTTGCTGCTGTTTTTTGGAAAGGTCAGCTCATCCTGCTGCCGCAGATCCATGTATTTTTCACCTGCTTTTCCCATGGCCTCTTCCCATGTGGATGCCCGACCGGCTTCCCACAACAACGGCTTTTCTTCAGTCACGCCCAGCCGGAAAGGATATTTTTTATCTGCGGAGAAAATCTGATTGATCTCTTTGCCGAATTTTGAAAAAAGTTCTTCTGTATTTAATAGTGTAATTTCTTCCGGATTAGCCGGGTGCAGCGCAAAGCTCCCCCAACCGTTTCTGGAGCGGGCCCCCAGTCCGCCAAATGCCTTAAAAAGTGACAGCGCCTCGGTCACTTCCCGAAAATGGTTTTCAGTAAATGTTACAGACAGTTGAAAAATTTCACCAGGCAGAATACGTGTTTTGGTGTATGCACCTGTGAAATGAACTGGCCCCATTCCAAGATAGGCGCTTAAAGGCACATTTCTGTTGTTGGCTTCAGTATTTAATTTTTTGCCTAAATTGTCTTTTTCATCAACTTGGCCAGTTTTTACTTGCCCTGAAACAGCAACCTCCACAAGACTGCGGCAGGCCCTTTCATTGACACCCCCAAAAAGTTTTTGTTCCTTTTCCAGGAGCTGTTTCCAGGGCATATCCCCCTGGGTAATCCGCCACCAGTAGCGAAGGGCATTGCGCAAAGGAGGGGTGCGGACTTCTGCGTCGCCGCTGGCACCTCCCAGAAACATCGGTGTTAAAACCTCGATTGAAAATTTTGCCTTTTTTCTTTTGGTAAAGCGTGAAACATTGATTTTCATCATATCTCCTCAGGGCTGCGGGTATGGATGATTTTCTGTTGAATCAGGGTGGTGATCAATTTTTCAAGAAAATTGACCGCCTCGCTTGCCAGAGTCTCAATTTCTTCATCTTTTATTTTTTTTTGCATGCTTTTGTCTCCGCAGCCCGTCCATGCGTGATCAAAACCGTCGCGAAATTTTTTGGTTTCTTGGGTAATGCTTTTTAACTCTTCAAGCATGCCCTGCTCATCGATCCAGGTGCAGATAGTGGCGCTAAGCTTTTCAGCTCGTGGCTTTTCATTTTCTGATCGACTTTTAAACTCTTTGAAGTTCATCATTCGGACAAATAAGTCAGCATGGGTTGTTCTCAGTTCGGCTGTTGCATTGTCCCATATATGTTTGATCTGATCCGGCGGCACGCCAAGCATTCCGACTGATCCGATGGTTTCTCGAATGACGGTGTATGCCTGCATGTAAAGTTTGTGCTCAACTAGCATGCTGATGATACCCAGCTGTAGCATAAAATAATCCGCATCATATTGGCCGGATAACTTCCTGGCCAATGGCGCAAATTTTTTCTCTACCAGGCAGAGTAGTTCATATTCTGCGCCTGAGCTTCTGTTTTTTCTGGATCTGACAATTTCCAGGGCATTCTCAGTATTTCTGGCAATCCGGTTGACATCAATATTTTTCAGTGTGGCTGTCAGCTTTTCCAGGGCTTTGACAAGAGTCTCGTCTTGCAGGTTTGAGAACGCATGATTGCTTTCTTGTCTGGCCACATCAGCCAGTTTGGATGCATCAGCGGTCTCAGTAAGCCGCGCCACCCCTTCGGCCCATTGATTGACAGAATAGAAATCCTTCATGTCAATGATGGTGCCCTGTCGTTGAGAATTTTCATCCCTTTCACCATAGAATACATGTTGAAGGACAATTTCGGTTTTTGCCTTGAGAATATAATTTAATGCGGCGGAAAGGATTATGGGTAGAGATCTGAACCCGTGGGTCAAATCGAAAACAAGAGTATCACCGTCATTGATGAGGCTGCTGATTTTTTCAAACAGGGCCCATGCGCTTTGGATCTGATCAATTTTTCCGATATCCACGGATTCTATTATATCTTCTCGGATGCCCAGCTCATCTTCTAATTCATCCTGGAGTTCATGGAAAAATTCTTTTGATTCGCGGGTACACAGGATATAGATCTTGTCAAACCATTTTTTGCCAAGCAATTGGATCTCGGCCCGCTGAACAAATTTTGTCACAGTTTTTGTATCAGATCCATCCATTCGATAGGAAAGCTCTGTATAGCCATCTCCGTCGGGGCCTGTTCCGATAAAAGTGATAAATTTCATGGGACTCTCTGCACCTTTTTCTTGTGAAGCATTATAAACTGTCGGCAAATCCGCTCAGCGCATTCACGATCATGGGATAGTTTGTATTTATCCCGGGTATTTTTCAATTTCCGGAAAGGCACTGCGGATTAAACATCTCCAAAATCTTATCAGCATCCGGCCGATGATGCGCCGCAGCAACCCGAGCAATTTGAGAGCGCTTCTGTTCAAGATCTCCCGGCAACGGAAGATCTTGCTCAATAAAATAGTCTGTATACAAGGCATGCCAGTGGCTAGATCGCCCTTTGTAAGAGGGCAAAACTTCTCCTTCCATTTCTTTTGAGTAAGGTCTTTCCGCGCGCTGACAAAATTTACCGATATCATGGAGCATTGCGCCAATGATCAAAATGTCCAGGTCTGTTACCATAAACCCCTCCTCATCATTTGTTCAGGCCAGTAATTCTGCGTTTATCTTACCGAGCCCAAAAGCTGTTTGCTTACCGATATGGGTATTAATGCAGAATTCAATAAGCTTCAAAAATCTGTTCATTTTACCGTTATACGTTGCATATCCTGTAATACCGCCCATAGGCATCCGTTGATGCTGCCGGTTTGAAAACCGCTGCCAGTCGAACCAGTTAAGGCGATGCTCCTTTAATTGGATGCCTTCTGCTGCCTGAATTAGTCCTGAATAATCTATCGCTGGCTCTCCGGCGCCATATGCGTTTAATAATGCGGTCATTCTCCTGATCATTGTTCGGGCAAGAGTGTCAAAACTCATCCCGTTGGCTGGATAAATTTTATATTTGCTTCTAAAGGGCGTCTCAAAAGTAATGCGGACGGAAATTTCATCATCCGTTTCAACCAAGTTCTCAGGTATTGATAAATACTGTTTCTCTTTTGGGGGGTAGATCTTATCATCATCAGCCGTGTAAATTTTTTGGCTTTCTGTGGCCACAGATTGCAAGCTGAAGCGGGACCGGCAGCCATTAATTTTTTTTCCAATGCCAATTCTTCCCATCTGTTGAAAAGCGTAAATAAAATAAGGTAGCTTTTGATTAAACTCACCAAAAAGGATGAGATCACAGCTAAACTCTTCACCCGGAGAATAATCGGTTTTCTCGGTTAAGGGCGGGACAATTACAAATGGGTGGGGCTGGGCAGAGACATTTCCTTTTTGGGGTTTGCCGAAAGCAAGATCCGTCTCAAATATCTGGGTGTAAAGGCAATGGGTCCTCAATGGGCACTCATCGCATGTTTGCTGCTTTAACGCGCAAACAACTCTTTTCAATGCCAAGCCAAACACCCCCCGCAATGTCGAACCTTTAAAAACCGGTAATATTGCATTGCTTTCAAAACGGCATGTGAATGTATATTTCCCGAACATCATACTCATATTTCACCCTGACTTATTTTTTTCTTATTTAAAACGGCATCATTCAAAAAATTTTCAAAAAATTAGTAAAAAAATTTTTTCCACTTCACCGATAGGTAAACGGAAACAGGGTTTCCGGATGCTCCCACAGGTGGTTCAGCACGCTCTCGGCCGGGTGCTGGTTTAGCATTTCGAAATATACCGGGTTCAATTTCAGGGCCGTCTGCCTGACGGTTTCAAAAGTCTCCGGATCAAGGGCGTCAGTCGCCCCCTCATATTGAAGACCGGCCATGGGGAGCAAGGCCATCACCTTTATCGTGGGTCCGGATGCTTCGGCCAGGCATTGGGCGAGGCTTTCCCGAAAGAAGCGAACAGCCGGCGTCTTATTTTTAAGCAGGGCAGCCATTCGCGCGAAGTTATACCGCCATAGCTGCCAGGGATGCTGAGGTTGTGGCAGCGGTTCCGATTGGGATGTCACCCATTCGAAATAGCGGGCAGCCAGGTCGATGGCCCGTGCATCTGCGATATATCGGCAAAGCGCCGCGTGCTGCCAGGCAGATAGGTTTGGCAGTTGCTGAATCAACTCCTGCCAGGCGGATATTTGAAGATAAGTTTTCAATGCCTCTTCCGCTGACTGGAATCGGCCGGCATCTATTAAGGCATAGACGCGATAGTTATACTGACGGAGCCAGTCATCCGGGTATTGCTCAGGCTGCTCAAAGGCGCCAAATGCAGTGAGGGCTTTTTGGTTGTATTCATCGAAACGGTCAAAAAAGGCGGGGCCGCAAAAGGCCAGGTTCTGGGCGATACTTCCATATAGCTCACCAAGGGCATGGCAGACCGGAAACCCGGCATCTCTGTCTGTGTTGAACCTGGCTTCGAGCATCTGCTCAATCTGTTTAATTGATGGCGGAAGATCCGGTTTGAACAGATAGCTGTTTTGATGCCGGACAAAGCGATGATTGAAGTAGTCGCTGAAGTTTTCAAGGGCGCCGCTTTTGGCCGGCGTCTCAGCAAGGCGGTCGCCAATGCCGATCCATACGTCCGCGGCCCGGGTATCCCCTTGATGATTGGCCAGCATGAGCTGATCCGTACATAATTTGAGGGCGGCTTCAGGGGCGGTGGAGATAATCGCCGGCATTATGTCCGGCGTGATTAACCGGGTAATGGCCGCCATATCCGGCACCGGCTGATCACGGCCCTTCAAAATCCGCCTTAATTTTTCGGCAAAGGCGGCCAGGTGCTTTTTGGAGCCGATCACATGGTTCATCACTTCCGTGAGCATGCCCTCTTGCCGGGCATAGTCAATCCAGTGCGCGGGGACTTGGTCGAGATTGTTTGTCAGCATGTCCGGGTCATGCTGCATGCGGGCAAATATACTTAGCTGCGTATGGCTGCGGGAATCATATAATACGGCGTATACCAATGACTGCCGCAGGTTGGCTACAGGGATTGATTTGATATTGCAGTCTTCATCCATTAAGCTTTGGTTCTTATCCGGATAGAGCATGACGGAAAAACGACCGGCAGCCGTGGCGCCGGCCAGTTTTTTCTGCACTTGATCGACAGGTTCCACCTGGCCGGCTGCATTAATGCCGCCCGTGGCAAGCAGGGTGAAAGGGTAAGGCTGTTTCCTGATAAGGCAGGTAAAGCCAAGCGCCAGCGGCAGCCCCATGGAGATGCCGTCGATGACACCCGGCGTGTTTCCGGCTACCAAGGGATAACAGATAAAACGGACATTCGGATCTCCGGCAGCTGCCTTTGCGGCCTGGTCCGCATTTTGCAACGCTGATTGGGCGGGCTCGGTCAGTAAGGGCCTGACCCATTCCGGATACAGATCGTCCTTATCAGTATTAGCGGAAGTGCAGCCGGCCATAAAATACAACAGTCCGGCGCTCCCTGACGGGTCAACCATTATGACAGGCACTGCGGTCCATTTTCCGGAAAGATACCGGTCGATCTCATCTTCCGGAATCAGCGTTTCAAAGGGTATTTTTCCCCTTATAAAGGCGCGGTATGATTTATCTGATGGATCGGTAAAAAGAAGCAGGGTGCTGGCAAGATATAAATCAAACAGGCGGTGGAGAGGCGGGTCATTGATAAGTGTGCTGTGGATCTGGCTGATGGTTTTATCAAACCTTGCTTCATTCATATGCTGCCATAGCTGCCGGCCGTTATAGGGGTCTGCCAGATACCGGCAGATATGGGTTCGGTCCGCACGGCAGTCAATGAGGCATTTGATATAGGTTAAATCGTCAACAGGCATTTTTACGAGGACTGAACAATTGCCATTCTAAGCCGGCCGGCGTCCTCCGGCAGGTGGTTGAATTCAAGATAAAAAAAATGATGTCCGGGTTCCCATTCGATTCGGTCGGGCAAATGAATTTTGCCGGAGGGGGCCTGCCAGCCGGCTAAGAGCTCGGTGGCTGCCAGCGCCGCATCACTTTGAATCATGCCGCTGATCGTACGGGATTGATTTTTTTTTGTGTCGGTTTTGATCTGCGCATAGATCGGGGAGACAGAAACAACTCTGTCCTGTTCAAGTTTAATGTGGTTTGCCACGCATACGATTTCTTCCGTGTCTGCGGCCGCCATGCGAATCTTATCCGGGCTGAACTCAAGGGTTAAAAACGCGCTGCCGGCGGATTCCGGTGTCCGGTACCAGTCGATCCTCGGGTCCAGGTGTTGGATGTTGGAGACCAGCTTGTCCGGTGGGTGGTTAAAAAGCGCAGCTGCCCCGGCTTCATGCATGCTCATGAGTCCATTGGCTGCGGAGGTGGCAAATGTATAGCCCACTTCAACCTCCAACTGGCGAAAATAAATTCTCGGGTCGTTTTCGAGCATCGGCAGCGGATGAATCGCCCAGGGGGGAAGTGCCTCGGGGTTTTGGTCCAGTCGCTTGACAGCTTCGACGGTATCACCGCTTACGCGGCCGATAATCGGACCTAGATAATCGGCAGACAGGGTATATATGTTCCAGGGCTCGATGAACAGTTCCAGGCCGTTGGTTTGCCCGGCGGGCAGGATCAGATCACCCGGGCCGGCCATTGTCGTATCATGATAGGTCTGGGCCGCCAGCACAGCCCCTGGAATTTCCTGGATGCTCTCAAGGATCAAAATCAACGGGGGGTTGTAATAATAACCGTTTCGCCATTGTGCGCAGTCTGGATGAATCAGCCGAAGTTCCCCGGCTGATGAATCGGATAGGCCGCTTGCAGGTTCATCCGGAGTGACGGCATGGCTCAGCCCCTCAATCAGGTGTTCGATATCAGCCGGGTCCTCCGGCTCATCAAGCTGGCAAAAAGGGCAGATTGCCAGATGCTTTTGAAAATGGGTTTGATGATCAATGGTGTTTTTTATGCGTGCCGGTGGGCAGCGTCGGTATCGTTTAGCCAGGCCCAGTGCAAGTTTAAGATTATTCATCGGTTTGTCCTGAAAAAGCTATTTATTATATAATGACGACTTTTCGTGATGGTCTTTCAAAATCCGTCCGACGAACCCCAAAAACATGGAAAATGCCTCCTCATCCACCTCTTCTCCCGCTTCCGGTGAAAGCTTCGGCAGATCACGGAGAAAAAACTGCAATTTCGATTCCGCCTGTTTGAGCTGATAGGCCGGGCCGGATGGGCTTTTATAGCCAAGCAGGCCGGCAGTCTTAGCCAATGTGTGCCCTTTTATGTGGTGCAGGAAAAAAATGGCTTTTTCTTTGGCCGCAAGCTGGTGGCAAAAATTACCGGCCCATTTTTCAATGGTTTGAGGTGTGATCCGGCATCGTTCGGGGCTATAGGTATCATCCGGGGTCAGCCCTGTCACGTCAAGCCCTGGGTTGTCCTGTCCGTTTGGATTGCCGGCAAAAACGGCGTTAGCGGCAGTTATTTCAGAAGTAGCCGGCATTTCAATATTTCGGACGATCCACTGGATAAAATCATTCAGCTGGATAAAAATCGGCTGTCGGCCAAACAATTCGGAGACTTTATGCCAGAAAAATTCAGCAAGCTGAATTATTGCGGATTTTCGATTGATCATTTCATAGGTGAGCTCCTTTACCTGATCCGTTGGAAAAGGGATCTCGGCCAGATGCTCATCAGTGAGTGACTGGATTTCTATATTGCCGGTGTTTTGCAGGCTGAATTTGATGCCCGCGTGGGCTGCGGCATACAGGTGGAAGCGCTCATCATTACGCAATACGTCGCCGGCCCGCTTGTACAAATAACCGTAAGGGTTGTCGGCCTTGTTTCGCTGTTTATCGATCAGGTGATTGACAAATGCGCTCAACAGGTATGCGGCGCGATTTGAGCCGGCCGCAAACAATTGCCGGCTTAAATTCGAACTTTTATCCCGGATAAATACATATAGCTCTGATTTGAGTATCAGGCGGATGTCAGGTTCTGATTCCGTGTTCTGATCGATTTCCAAAGCGGCGCAGAGTTTCGGCATCAGGTGCATTTGTCGACTCAATTTAGATGCGATTTGGGTCAGCAAACGGTCGCCTTCATCTCCTGCCAGCCAATCAGAAAAATCGAAATCACTCATTTGAAAATCTACTGTCGTTTCATCGCTGCTTTGATAAGTTTACTTCCTTTATGCACTCGGCCGGCACCTTGCCTTTAAATGAAAGCTGGTATGCGGTTGATTCGGGGATATTGAATTGGATTTTCTCAATCAAATAACATTTTTTTATTAGATAGCCAGTCGGTTCCAATTCGCATTGCTCTTCAATGTAACGGAAATGCGGGCTTTTAAATGGCTTTTTAGTGGAACATGGGCATACCCGGGCTCCAGCGTTGTCAGGCAGCTTTTTCAGCACAAATACCGGGTGGGTTTTGCCGGGGATAAACTTAGCTGGAAATCGATTGCCGGTTAACTCTAAAAGCGCACTGTCAGGGGCACCGACAAAGAAAAACGAAGGACGCCAGTATTTAAGCGGCAGGCGGGCATTCAGGCAAAGAATTAAATCCAGGTTGTTTCCAGCCGTGGGCGTTTTTTGGGGTCGCCAAAGTTGGCGGGCAGTGAGCATGGGTTTTGAGTTCTCCGTTATCGGGACTTGGATTCAAGCTCCCGGCGTTTTCGATGAATAATTAACCCTACCGATATGCCCATATCCTTCAGCAGTGAAAAGCTGAAAAAATGAAAAAATGAAAATCGATTTTATGGGATTTAGCTCAAAAATGCAAGAGCTCAATTACTTTTTCTACTAATAAAGAATCCACCCCCATAGGGGGTGGTATTGGAATAACCCCTAAAAGGGGGTAAAATTGCCTTTGCCCCCTGAGGAGGCAAAGGGTGAGTTGTCCCCAATTTTAATTATCTTTCTGAATCTTTTTCTTTTTTCTCTTGATATTTAATGTATTTGCGAATTTTATCTTCATCTAAGCCAACTGTATCGACGCAGTAACCTCTGGCCCAAAAATGATTGCCCCAATAGGGCTTATGCTTTAATTTTCGAAACTTATTGAACACTCTAATAGCTGTTCGGCCCTTTATTGTGCCAACGAAATTCGAAACAGATACTTTTGGCGGAACCATTACTAACATGTGTACATGGTCAAAACATACGTTGAGTTCTAAAACATCCGCTTTCTGGTGTTCTGAAAACGCCCTTATACATCCTTCAACTTCCTTGGCCACATCGCCTTGCAATATTCTCAAACGATATTTGGGAACCCAGACTATGTGGTATTTGCAGTGCCATAGAGTATGTGATAATTTTTTGAAACGGCTCATATGTTACTCCTTTGTCAAGTTGTGGGGACAACTCAAACATTGGAGTAACATATTTGCTGTTCAACTGGCATAGCCGTTGAACTCTGACCATACCCAAAGGGTATGGTTTTCTATGATGATAATAAATGATGGGAACTTACTGATTCGAATAGGTAAAAGGCGCATAGAAGAATTGCAATGGCGGGCAAATTGAGACTTCCATATCGCTTTGGCGTTTGGCAGGGCAAATTTGTTCTGTCTTTTCTTAGGCAGGCACGGTGGCCTGCCCTACGACGACATGCGTCGTAGAGTCGGCCACCGTGCCGACTATCTGTCCGTTAACAAGACGGTGGTTAGGGGTTTTGCGGTTAGAACAAATTAGCCGTGGGGTGTTTGGCTTAGCCGGTGACACACACAGAACAATCCAAAGTTCAATGCCATTTATTTAAGCCATTTTTATCCTCATCCAGGCCTTTGACCAGAGGATTAAATCAAACTTTAAAAATTCACGCTTTCGGGTCTTTTTATATTGACGCAGATTATCCCTTTGTGCTTATAGATATAATTAATATTTTCTGCATGTGCAGGAAGTTATGCACGACCTCACCTTATAAAATTTGAACCGGAGCGATAAATGAAGAAGAATCAATTCATGAAATTAACGGCAGTTTTGTGTTTTATTATTTTTTTAACCGCCTGCAGCAGTGGCGGCAGTGGCGGCGGATCAGACGAAAGCAGCATTCCAACCACTGCTGTTAGCGGCACGTTGACAATGCCGGATTCATCGCCTGTGGATGTCAAAGAAATCGATGTCGAGGTCTTCAATGATGCGTTTGGAGCGGACGCAGAAGGCGGCTTTACAATTGATGTCCCGGAAGAGCGGATCGTTGACGCCACTGTCATGCTGCCCCAAAGGGAGGGCGACTCTATGCCTGCCGTATATCTATTTACCACCCTGTTGCCGGGTGAAACAGATATAGAAATAAGCAAAGAGGAAACCGCCGTAGGCCTTTTGATGAACGGGATCAGCCACGACCACCTGAGCCGGGCCGGCACGCCGCAGGAGGTTAAGCAGGTGCTCCGCCAAAACGGCCAGGCATTTATTAAACGGTTTAAGCAGATGATTGAGGCAGACCCCTATGTATTGCGGGTGGAAAACCTGGATAATGTCTATGACCAGACCTATATTGATGCGGTACTGGCCTGTAAATCCGCTTTAGAAAATCTGATGCCCGCAGAAGGCAACGGCATTGTCGAGCAGCTGTCCGTTTCTCCGCAATGGCGGTCATTGGCAAATGCAGGAAGAAACAGTTCCGCTCCCTCGATTCTCGGGGTCTCTGATGCGCTGATCGTCAAGCCTGATAAAAACATCGACGACTTTGTCATCCATGCGGATACGGGCAATCTTGACCATGTCAATATCGGCGGCAAAATGACCGGATCGATCCAGATTGAAAACGACTCCATGCTATTCGGCCATTACAGAGTAACGGATGCGACCAGCGGCAAGGTGTTAAAGGAGGTGCCGGAAGGGTTTTTGGAAACTGCCTTTAATCCGGATATTTTAGGGCCGCAGGGCGGCTGGAGCACCGGCTTTTGGGCGTCAACCGGGCTGTATAAGGCCAAATTCCAGAGCGTGATCGTTGAAATTTATACTCCGGGGCTGAAGGACGCCACATGGGCGGAATATAGTGACGGCCCCTCGGTGGTTCTGGGCTGCCGGACCATCTATTCCAACATGTTCATCCCGGCCATAAGCATGGTGCTGCCTGCTGATGGCACCCGGATTCAAAAACTTTTTAAATACATGTGGGACCGGGGCATTCTGGAGATTCCGTTTGACAAATGGGCTTACCGCGACTGGGGCGGCGGCGCCTGGGATTTTGTTAAAAAAATTGCTGAAAAAGATGTGCTGGTTAAAATTGTCGAGACCTACCTGGAAGATGTTGTCACGGATCACGAGGTGATCATCAAGCATGCCAGCAAAATGATGGTTAAAATCGCAGCCGGCGCAAAGCATTTTGAAGCAGCCGGTTTGGCTGTAGATTTGGGAAAGCTGGCCGGTGACGTGGCTTCCACCCAAATGCTCATCGAATTCCATGTGATTTTCCCGGTGGCGCTAAACAACCTGACGCCTACCACCATGACAAAGGTGGCGGATGAAGAGGACAATCCGGTTTTCAAGATAGACGGCATCGGGTTTGACTCCTTTACGTTTGGCGGCCAGGATTATGAACTGAAGATCTACCTGGAAAGCAAGGACGCAGACGGCGATGATATTGTCAAGAATATTGACCCGGATGATATTACGATAAATGACGACGGCACAGAACTTGCGTTTCAGGTGCCGTTTGAATGGGCTGAGGTGGGCAGCAAAGTGGCCGCACCCATTTACGTGAACGTGATTCATCATTTTATCGATTACAGCGGCATCGATGAGGTGGTAAGGGTGGAGCTGCCGGAAAAGGCGGCTGAAGAGCACTTCAAGATTGATATTGTCACGGATCTGGCCATCACCAGCCTGTCCGAGGACAAGGTTTCCGAAAACGATGATCTGATTATCTACGGCGAGGGATTTGCCGAATTTTCCATGGATAACCGGGTGTATTTCATTGACGCCAAGGGTAACGTGGTTGAGGTGGAAGTAGACACCGGTGATGAAAGCTATTTAAAAGTCATGGTGCCGGAAGGGCTTTCGCCGGGGCAGATGAAGGTTTACGTGGAGCTAAAGGACAAGAGCCGGAGCAATGAAAAGGCCCTTTCCATGCAGCCCAAAATGGTCACCGCTGATCCGGAAAGCGGCACCCATTTTGACGATGACCTGGATGTCTGGCTGTTCCAGGAACAGAACTATGACATCTATTATTCAATCGACTCCGGCAGCGTTAAAAAATACACCGGCCCGATTACCCTGAGCAAGGGCGCACATATCTACCCCTTTGCCCGGGCCACCATTGACGGCGTGAATTATGAGTCCGCCATCGCAGACTTCTACTATTATAAATGCGCGGCGGATGAGGATTTGATAAACGGTGAATGCAGGGGAGATCAGGATGACGATGATCCAAATACAGAGTTGTTAGCCGCTCTGCATAAAAAGGATACAATGTTGTTAAGAGTTGATGTGGTAGCCATTTGCAAAAGTGGCTCCACCAGAGGTGAGGACGAATTTGTTGAAGGTTTTATCGGTAATCTGCAGTGGAATGGAACAAGCTTTGCTGCCCTTAATACGTACGAGGGTATGGGAGCAGGAAAAGCGGAACTGTCCGGTACTGTTTCTGCAGATGGAGCCATGATCACCAACCTGCATTACAAAATATCCCGAGAATATAGCGATCGGACGGAACAGGCCGAGCTTGTAATCCAGGATATTCCCTTTGACCTTGAGCACAATCAGGTCATTTATTATAATGTCGATGGTTATGACGTTTCAAGCAAGATCACCACTATTGAATGGTCCATTGAATACCATGACGATTTCTATAAATATCGTAATGATGAATACCTGTATTTAGATCCGAGCGGGCAGGATCGTATCAGTATCGAATTTCAGGTTAAGGCTGATCGGTATTGATCCAATGCGGCCCGTACCGGCTGATCCCGGAAGCGGAGAAAGGCTTGGACAATAAATCGTTAGCTGAGCAGGATATCATTATGACAAGCCGGGGGAAACCCTATGCGGTTCTATTGCCTATAGATGAGCAGTCAGATATGGAAGAAGTTTTGGAACTGGCAGCCCGCATCAGAGCCCAAATGGCAACTTCCAGGGTTCGAAAAAAGGCTTCGGAAAAAGGTTTAAACAAGCTTTCTTCCCGGGATATTGACAAAGAAATTGAAACGGTTCGTAAGCAGCGAAAGCGATAATTTCCTGTGCGGGTTGTGATTGATACCCAAGAGTAAGATTAAGATTAAGATTAAGAGTAAAATTAAGACGGGGGAGAAAGCCACCCTTCACGGATCATCTCGGTGAGCACGCGGAAGCCGTCGGCTGGGTTTTTGGGTTGAATTTTTTGGAACTCGCTGTGGTGTGAACTGGCCATGCGGGCGCTGGCAATGCGGCCGAACCGGTCGGCGAGAAAAAGATAAACACCCAGGACCCGGGTTTTATCGGGATTGCTGACAATTTCGGCCATTAAGGCATAATCCGTGGTGAGGTCGACCTGATCGATGGCTCTTTGAAAATGCCGGACGGCAAGCCGAATCCGCTTGGTTTCGGATACCCCATAATAGGCGGGCCTGTCAATGGGCGCCTCAGAAACTTTCGGCTCAGCCAATTGTTTCGATTGCAGGAATTCAGAGAGCCGGCGGGCCAGCGCCGCATCGTGTTCAAGTTCGCTGCCGGCGATGATGTGAATAGGAAAAACCGTGACCGAAAAAGGAGCGTCCCGGTTTTCAAACCGCTCCCGGGCGTCTTCTGAGACCACCTGCTCACAGCCGGCAATAATACTTAAAAAAATCAGCAGGACGGCAAAACCCAGGCGAAAGGTTGCGATAAAGCTATTTATGCCGCCGCGGTGGTATTTTTGCAGAAAATAATTCAAAAGCGCGATCAAAATTTAATCTCTGCTGATTCGTACTCGTACTCGTGCTCGTGCTCGTAATCGGCTTTTATTTTTTCGAGTACGATTACGAGTACGATAACCGTCCCGCTTGCGCGGGACTGAGTACGATGATGTTCATAGGATAAGGGGCGATCCGGTTTATAAATACCGGTATACATCTTCAAGCGTCAGTCCGCAGGCAAGCATCATGACCTGGACATGGTATAGAAGCTGGGAAAGCTCTTCGGCGGTTTTCTCAGGGGATTCATATTCCGCCGCCATCCAGGATTCACCGGCTTCTTCCAGAAGCTTTTTGCCGATGGCTTGTTTTCCCTCCTGGACCAGCCGGACCGTCCCGGAGGCCGGATCATTCTGCCGAACCTTTTCTGAGAGCTCTTCAAATAATGATTCAAATTGTTTCATTGGATTTGCGAAGTTTACTCCCTTTTTAGAGTAAGATTAAGAGTAAGATTAAGACGGTTAAAGCCGTTACCCGCAATCCGCCAGGGCTCTGGCGATCATGCGCATGTGGGTTTTCTCCGCCTGGGCAATGTTTAAGAAAAGATCGGCGGCTTCCCGGCTTTCTACATGATCCGCAGCAGCGGTGCGGTATAAATCATAGGCCGCATACTCGATATTTAAGGCGATCTCCATAAGCGAGGCGCAGACATGGCTGTCAATCGATTCAAGCCTGGGTATCATTTCCTCCAGGCCCTCGCCGCCCTCCAGAATTTTCCCTTCGAGTTTTTCATAAAAAACATCAAAGGGTTCCGGTTCGGTATCCGCGGTTTTCCTGTAAACGTCATAGATGATCCGGGCATGCGCGGTTTCAACCTTTGAGAGCTGATCAAAGGTTTTGGCAAAGGGATAATTCGAATATTGATCGCGCATGTGCTGATAAAACCGCTCTGCTCCGCGTTCCATATCCATGGCGGTATAAAGCAATTCTTCGAAACTGGCGGCTGAAGTGAAGATCTTAACTTTTGGGAAATGCCCAACGGTTTTGCCGGTCCATGCCAGAATGCCGCCGGCTAAATGATAAATCGGTTTTTCCGTAATCTCGGCCTCATCGGCGAGCATGGCGGCCATTTGGGAACGGTTTCCGGATTTACAGTAAAATATCAATTCCTTATCGCTTGGCAGTTCAAAAAGCCGGGATTCAAAATCGGAAAGCGGCATCAGCGAAGCCCCGGGAATATGGGTTTGTTCGTATTCCTGCGGCTGCCGGACATCAACAAGCAGAAAATCCTTTTCATTTTTTGAGGCAAGGTAAGCTTGATACTGCACCGGGGTCATATGAATTAAATGATTGTCAGCCATCAAATCTCCTTTTAATAATGGGCATCCGCATACTCAACCCACCCGCCGGCCTCTATCAGGGACCGGTCAAAATCGGATATTGAAAAGCCGAATTCGGCGCTTTGCCCGTCAGCGGAGATGATAAACCGGCCGTTCGCCAAATCCGTCTCAACAAAAGCGTCTTTTCCGGCGAAATCCGCAAACAATTGATCAATAGCCGATTTTTCAAGCTCCATTGCCATCATACCGCAGTTGAACATGTTCTGCCGGAATATCCGGGCGAAACTCTCGGCAATCACCAGGTGAATGCCGTTTACCTCAAGGGCCCACGGGGCATGCTCCCGGGAGGACCCGCAGCCGAAATTGGCGCGTGTGACAATTACGGATTTTCCCGGGATGTCGCGCGCCGGGTCGAACCCATCCAGATCAAGGTCTTCAAGAAGATGCGGCTTTAATGCCTCCTTGGTGATTTCGGTTAAATAGCGGGCCGGAATGATCTCATCGGTATTAATATCCGAGCGGTCCAGAAAAAGGACCTTTCCAGAGAAATCTGTCATATATAAATTCCTTAGCCGTTGTAGGGGTTCGCATTGCTAATTTCACCGGCAATGGCTGTTGCCGCGGCAGTGGCCGGGCTCATCAGATGCACCATGCCGCCCTTGCCCATCCGGCCGGAAAAATTTCGGTTGGTGGTGGAGGCACAGACCTCACCCTCGGCCAGCACGCCGTTGCTCATGCCCAGGCACGCACCGCAGGTGGGGTTGGTCACGCAAAAGCCCGCATCCATAAAAATTTTGATAATCCCTTCTTCCAGGGCCTGCTGATAGACCCCGGGTGTGGCCGGTGATACAATGCCGCGCACCGAATCGCTGATCCGCCTGCCTTTTAACACTTCCGCGGCCACGCGCAGGTCTTCCAGCCGGCCGTTGGTACAGGAACCGATATAGACCTGGTCCACCGGCGTGCCGGCCATTTCAGAAACCGGTTTGACATTTTCCGGTTTAAAGCCATAGGTGACCATAGGTTCCAGCCGCGCCGCCTCAATGGTAATGGTTTCTTCATAGGGAGCGTCCGCATCCGGAAGATACGCCTGATAGGCGGCAAGCGCCGCTTCCCTGGAATCAAATTCGGTCTGGATATAGGGCCAGAGGTAATCCACGGTGGTCTTGTCCGGATAGCAGATACCGCAGGTGGCGCCGGCCTCCACCGCCATGTTGGAAACCGTCATCCGGGCCTCCATACCCATATTTTGCATGACCGGTCCGGTGAACTCGATCACCTTGTTGGTGGCCCCGCTCACCCCGATTTTACCGATAATAGAGAGGATGACATCTTTGGCATAGACGCCGGCCGGCAGGTCGCCGGTGACTTCGATTTTGATGGTGCCGGGGTATTTGAATGCACACACCCCTTTTAAAATCCCCACCTCCAGATCCGTGGTGCCAACACCCGCGGCAAATGCGCCAAAAGCCCCGTGCGTGCAGGTGTGCGAATCACCCATGATAATGGTGTATCCGGGGCGGACAAACCCCTTTTCCGGAAATATGGCATGGCAGACCCCGTTTCTGCCGATATCAAAAAAATCCGGAATATTGTGCCGCCGGGCCCAGTCCCGGACAATTTTTCCCTGAAGCGCGGTCTTGGAATCCTTGGCCGGTGTGACATGGTCGATGACCGCCTTGATTCTGGTCGGATCAAACACCCGGTCCTTGCCGCGCCGGACTAAGTCATTTATGGCCACGGGCGTGGTGATTTCGTGGCAGAACACCGCGTCCAGCCGGAGCACGTAAATATCGCCCGCCGGGTTATCCACGACGTGCGCGTCAAATATTTTCTCAGCAACTGTTTTTCCCAATTAAAATCCCCTCTCTTATATCAGCGTCTTATCTCCTATCCCGGCGGCCTGGGCCAAGTAATCGGAAAGCAGCCAGCCAACAATCGCCAGGCACTCCATGTCCAGAAACGCCTCCGCCCGTTTTTCAAAAAGCACCGAGCATTCAGCGCCGAACTCCTCATCCGCATCATTTGACAGCAGAAATACGGGCACGCGGGGCAGTCCATCGAACCGCAGGGTCAGATCATAGGACAGATCCGTTTCAATGGGGGCGCCGCCCAATTTTCGGCCAGCCGTTTCAAGCGATGCCAGGCGACCAGCGAAATTTTCGGCAATGGCTGCCTCCGTATTTTTGGCAAATGCCGCGGCAAACGGGGCGGCATCCTTAAAATTCCGGTAGGAGACCCATTCGGTGCCGCTTTCCGGAAGCCTGTCCGGGCATAGAATCAAATACCGGCATAGCACCACGCTAACCGCATGGATCGGCTGCCGGCCCGATGCATCGGTTATGCCCGTGGAAGCAACACAAAACTGCCGGTTAAAAAAGGGGACCCATATGCCCTCTTCGCTCCGGCGGATGCCTAACAGCTCCTCTTTTCCGGACAAATCAAGGGCTGCGACCTGATCCAGGTAATCCCGGTAAATCTTTTCAAAGACCGGCGATTTCTCAGCCAACCGCTCTACTCCCACCCGCCGATCATATGCATGTGGAGGTGGAAGACTTCCTGGCCCCCGCCTTTTTCAACATTGAAAAATATTCGATAGCCGGACTTATCAATCGAGAACCGTTTGGCCATATCGCGGGCCGCCAGAATCAGTTCCGCCAGAATTTCCCGGTCTCCATCCTTTAAATCATTGATGCTGCGGATATGCCGTTTCGGCACAATTAACAGATGGACCGGCGCCAGGGGATTGATATCCTTAAAGACCACGAGGTTGTCATCCTGATGGACGAATTCCGTGGGGATCTCCCCATCAATAATTTTGCAGAATATGCAGTCCTGTGCCATTCTCTCCTCCCTTTAATGCTGCTGCGGCGGTTGCAGGTGTTCGGCGGATGCGCCGGTGCTTATCCGCCCCACGATTTTATTGATGGAGCGGCTGCTGGTTGGCGGCGGACGTCCCGGCGCATCCGGTAAAATCCGGCAGCCGAACCGCCCACGGTCCCCTTAATGTTTTTTTCCGCATGGATAGCTGCAAGTGCTTTAGAAAAGCGGTCCGGCTGATTTCCTGCGCGCCCATCCATAAAAGATGCGCTGTGGTAAGCTGGCAGTCCACCATATCAAAACCTTTTTCCTGAAGAAACAGGCAAAGTGAAACCAGCGCCACTTTGGAGGCATCACTTACCTCCGAGAACATGGACTCGCCAAAAAAACACCCGCCAAGGGAGACCCCGTAGAGGCCGCCCACCAGGTTTCCGTTCTGCCAGGTTTCCACGGAATGGGCATATCCGGCCGCAAACAGGCGGCAGTAGGCCCTGATCATGGCATCGGTGATCCAGGTGCCTTCGCCGCTTTCCATGCGGATCCGGGCGCACCGCTGGATCACGTGCTCAAACGCCGTATCGCTGGTAACGTTAAACACACCCTGCCGGATTGTCCGGCGGAGCCGTTTGGGCACATGAATATCTTGCGGATATAGCACAAGGCGGGGATCCGGAGACCACCACAGAATCGGATCACTGTCTGAAAACCAGGGGAAAATCCCCATTCGGTAGGCCAGCAGAAGCCGTTCGGTGCTGAGGTCGCCCCCCACCGCCAGCAGGCCTTCCCGGCCGGCGAAATGGGGGGGCGGAAAAGACACCTTATCTGACAGGCGGAATATCGGCATAGGCTATGTGTAGGAGAATATCAGCCTGTCATCCTTGACCTTGACAAAGACTTCCCCGCCCTTTGTGAGATTGCCGAAAAGGATTTGATCTGTCAGCACATCCTTGATCTCCTTCTGGATCACCCTATCCAGGGGCCGGGCGCCAAAGGTTGGGTCATAGCCTTTTTGGGCCAGCCAGCGCCGGGCGGCATCTGAGAGCCGGAGGCGAACTTTCTTGGCCTCAAGCTGCGGCCTCATCTCCTCGATGAACTTATCCACCACCTGCACCATGATATCGGTATTCAAGGAATTAAATGTAATCGTATCATCCAGCCGGTTTCTGAATTCCGGACTGAAAAACTGCTCCACCGCCCGTTTCCCCTTGCTGGCCGGATCGGTCCGGGTATCACTGCCGAAACCGATGGATGTACTGGCCATCTCCCGCGCCCCGGCATTGGAGGTCATGATCAGGATGACGTTTCGAAAATCCGCGGTTTTGCCGTTATTATCGGTTAATGCCGCATGATCCATGACCTGGAGAAGGATATTGTACATATCCATGTGCGCCTTCTCGATCTCATCCAAGAGCAGCACGCTGTAAGGGTATTTGCGAATCTGATCGGTCAAAAGGCCGCCCTGGTCAAAGCCGATATAGCCGGGCGGTGCGCCGATCAGTCGGGCCACGGCATGTTTTTCCATATACTCGCTCATGTCAAACCGCAGAAACTGGATGCCGAGCTGATAGGCAATCTGCCGGGCCACTTCGGTTTTTCCCACACCGGTCGGGCCGGTAAACAGAAACGAGCCGATGGGCCGCTCAGGTGCGGAAAGTCCGGCACGCGAACGCTTGATGGCTTTTGTCAAAGATGCAATGGCCGAATCCTGCCCGAAAATTTTTGATTGCAGGCGCTCCGCCAGATTTTCCAGGTTGTTCCGATCCGAGGAGGTGACGCTTTCCGTGGGAATGCGGGCCATCTTGGACACGACTTTTTCAATATCCGTCGGCTGGACCCGCTTGCGGTTTGAGGCGCCGGTCAGGCGCAGCAGCACCCCGGCTTCATCAATCACGTCAATGGCTTTATCCGGCAGGAACCGCTCATTGATATATTTGGCGGACAATTCCGCCGCCGATTTCAGGGATTTTTCCGTGTATTCAATCTGGTGATGATCCTCATAATAGGATTTCAGGCCCTTCAGGATCTTTACGGCATCCGCGGTTGACGGCTCGGCGATTTCGATCTTTTCAAACCGCCGGGAAAAGGCCCGGTCCTTTTCAAAGAAGTTCTTAAACTCCTCGTAGGTGGTTGAGCCGATGCAGCGCAGTTCTCCCGTCACCAGGGACGGCTTCAGGATATTGGATGCATCCATGGAGCCGCTGCTGGTAGCACCTGCGCCCACAATGGTGTGGATCTCATCGATAAACAGGATCGCATTGGTTTTCCGCTGGAGCGAGGCGATCACCGACTTCAGCCGCTGCTCAAAATCCCCGCGATACTTGGTACCTGCCAAAAGCGCCCCCAGATCCAGGGAATAAATCCGGGCTTCCGCCAGGATATCCGGCATGTCGCCGTTGGCGATGCGCTGGGCCAGGCCCTCGGCCATGGCGGTTTTTCCGACCCCCGGATCGCCAACGAACACCGGGTTGTTTTTGCGGCGGCGGCAGAGCACCTGGACGGTCCGGTCCATTTCCGCCTCCCGGCCGATCAAAGGGTCGAGCTTTCCTTTCAATGCCCGGTCCACCAGATCAATGGTAAAGGCTTCCAGGGGATCGGTCTTCTTTTTGCCTTTTTTCTCGGTGACCACGCCGCCTTCCGGCGCATCCCCCTCCTTAAAGTGCTCACCCCGGATGCCGTGGGAAATCACATTTAACACATCCAGCCTTGTAATGCCCTCGGCCGCCATGAAATAGGCGGCATGGGAATTTTTTTCTTCCAGGATGGAGGCCAGGATATCGCCGATATATACCGAATCCTTTTCAGCGGACCGGGCATGGTTGACCGCCCGCTGGATCACCCGCTGAAAGCGCATGGTCTGCTGCAGCACATACTCCTGATCTTCGGGCACGCGCTCCATCTTCTCATTGAAAAACCGCTCCAGCTCGTTTTGAATGTTTTCGATATTGCCGCCGCAGCTTTCAATGATTTCTATCCCCCCGCTGTCATGTACGATGGCATACAGGATATGCTCCACGCACACATATTCGTGGCGCCGCTTGCGTGCCTCTTTCACCGCATAACTCAATATTGCACTAAGACCTTTACTGATCATTTTCGCTACACCTTCTCCATAGTACTTTTCAACGGGAACCCCCGTTCTCTGGCAAGCTGATGTACCATTTCGACCTTGGTCTCTGCCACTTCATAGGTATAGGTGCCGCAAACCCCTTTGCCGCTGCGGTGCACATTCAGCATGATCCGGGTGGCCTCCTCAAGGGATTTGTTAAAAATATACATCAGCAATTCCACAACAAATTCCATTGTCGTGTAATCGTCGTTGTGCAAAAGCACACGATACATGGGCGGTTTCGTCACTTCTTGCTCGGTCTCGGAGACCACCTCTTCTTCTGTCTCCGGGTCGTACCCGGTCATAGTATCCCTCCCGGTGACAAAGATTTTGATAAATCGTATTTATTAAAAAATATAAACACATTTTCCAATGATGCCATTGCCCCTGCTACGCTATTATAAAAAATACGGGCAGGAATTCAAGTATCATTATCCAAGGTGAATTTGTTCTGGCGAACAACCCATTAACCATGGGGTTTGCCGCATGTAAGGTCGGCACGGTGGCCGACCCTACAAAATATCGGCACAGCCCGCGTAGGCCACCGTGCCCGCCTGAAAATCGGCACAGCCCGCGTAGGGCGGGCCACCGTGCCCGCCTAAAAAATAGATGGAACAAATTTACCGTGCATCATTACCTGCCGCAGCATTTCTTGTATTTTTTTCCACTGCCGCAGGGACAGGGATCATTTCTGCCCACCTTCTCGCCGGCGCGCTTGACCGGCTTCTTTTTCTGCTGCCCCGCCTCGCCGTGTGAGAAGTTCATCTCCTGCTCCTCGGGCTGGGCCAGCTCAGAAACCTCACTGGGCTCGGAGATCTGGATCCGGAACAAGATCTTTAAGGTCTCCTCCTTGATCCGGTAGATCAGATCCTGAAACATTTCATAGGCTTCCTTTTTATAGGCCATCAGCGGATCCTGCTGGGCATAGCCCCTCAGCCCGATCCCCTCCTTTAAGTGATCCATGGACAGGAGGTGATCCTTCCAGAGGTTGTCCACGGTCTGAAGCATCACGATCCGCTCGATTTCCCGAAAATCCTTTGCCCCGATGGTAGCCCGTTTTTCCTCATATGCCCGGACGGCCTCATCCTGTATCCAGTCCGCCACCTTCTCCGGCGCCAGACCTTCCACTGAATCCGGATTGATGTTTAACCTTATATTAAACTGTTCAAACACCGCATCCCGCATGCCCTTGAGATCCCACTCCGTGACCGGCATCTTCTCATCCGAGTAGGTATTTACGATATCATCGGCCTTCTCCCCGATCATCTCTTCAATGACGGGGCGCAGGCTTTCCTTGCCCAGGGCCTGCTGGCGATGTTCATAAATCATCTCGCGCTGCTGATTCATGACATCGTCAAAGTCCAAAAGCTGTTTTCTGATCTGGAAATTATGCCCCTCCACCTTGCTCTGGGCGTTTTCAATGGCCCGCGATATCATCTTGTGCTGAATCGGCTCGCCTTCCTCCATGCCCAGCCGGTCCATAAACCCGGAGATCCGCTCTCCCCCGAAAATCCGGAGCAGGTCATCTTCCAGGGAAAGATAAAACCGCGAAGAACCGGGATCGCCCTGCCGCCCGGACCGGCCTCTCAGCTGGTTGTCAATCCGGCGGCTCTCGTGGCGCTCGGTGCCCAGGATATGCAGGCCGCCGCGTTCAACCACGCCCTCGCCAAGTTTAATGTCCGTGCCGCGGCCGGCCATATTGGTGGAGATGGTCACCGCGCCTTTCTGTCCGGCATTGGCGATGATCTCAGCCTCCGCCTCATGGTTCTTGGCGTTTAACACGTTGTGCGGCACGCCGCGTTTTTTCAGCCGCCGGCTTAGCTCCTCGGATACATCAATGGAAACCGTGCCCACGAGCACGGGCTGGCCTTTGTTATAGAGCTCGGCAATTTCGTCGAGTACAGCCTCATATTTTTCCTTCTTGGTCTGATAGATCACATCCGGATGATCCTCCCGGATCATGGGTTCATTGGTGGGGATCACCACCACGTCCAGGTTATAGATTTTCTTAAACTCCGCGGCCTCTGTATCCGCGGTGCCGGTCATGCCGCTTAGCTTGTCATACATCCGGAAGTAGTTCTGAAAAGTGATGGTGGCCAGGGTCTGGTTCTCGTTTTCGATCTTGACCTTTTCTTTGGCCTCAAGCGCCTGATGCAGCCCCTCGCTGAACCGGCGGCCCGGCATGAGGCGGCCGGTGAACTCATCGACAATGATGACTTCACCCTCTTTGACAATATAGTCCACATCGCGCTTGAACAGGGTATGCGCTTTAAGCGCTTGATTAACGTGGTGGAGCAGGTCAATATTCTTAGAATCATAGAGGTTGTCGACATTTAGGAGCTTCTCCGCCCTGGCCACCCCGTCTTCTGTGAGCATGGCGGATTTGGCTTTTTCATCCACCGTATAGTCCGTTTCCGCCTCCAATGAAGGGATGATGGAATTGACCTGATAATACAGGTGGGTGGATTTCTCCGCCGGACCGGAGATAATGAGCGGAGTCCGGGCCTCGTCAATCAGGATGGAGTCCACCTCGTCCACAATGGCAAAATAGAGCTCCCGCTGGACCAGGGCCTCCGGATCAAACTTCATATTATCCCGGAGATAGTCGAACCCGAATTCATTGTTAGTGCCGTAAATAATGTCGCAATTATAGGCCGCTTTGCGTTCATAGTCGTCCATGCCATGCACGATGGAACCAACACTTAGGCCCAAGAACCTATAGATATTCCCCATCCATTCCGCGTCCCGGTGGGCCAGATAGTCGTTGACCGTGACGATATGGACGCCCTTGCCGGTGATGGCATTTAAATAGGCGGCCAGCGGGGCCACCAGGGTTTTGCCTTCACCGGTTTTCATTTCCGCGATACAACCCTCATGGAGCACCACCCCGCCGATCAGCTGCACGTCAAAATGCCGCATCTCAAGGGTTCGCCAGCAGGCCTCGCGAGCCGTGGCAAACGCCTCGGGCAGCAGACCATCCAGGGTTTCCCCGGCCTGATAGCGCTCCTTGAAACGCTCGGTTTGGGCGGCCAGGTCCGCGTCGCTCATGGCACTGATTTGCGGCTCCCACGCATTGATTTGATCCACAATGGGATAATACCGCCGGAGGATCCGCTCGTTTTTGCTCCCAAAAAGTTTAAGGAGAAATTTATTGGTTGCCGTACTTAACTGCATGTATCCAACGTCCTTGCTGAATTGGATTGATAAACATTTATTTTACCAGATAAAGCGCAGGCAGGCAAAGGGGAAAGCTTAATTTTCGGCCAGACGCCGGGTCATGTATTTTTCAGCATCCACCGGCACATCATTTAACCGGACCTCATAATGGACATGCGGGCCGGTGCTGCGGCCGGTACTGCCAATTTCGCCAATCACTTCATTTCTTGTAATATTCTGGCCGTCTTTGACCCGGATTTTATTCAAATGGCCGTATCGCGTCTTGATCCCGAATCCATGGTCAATTACCACGGTTTTGCCCATCAACCCCTTAACCCCTGCATATACGACCCTACCATCGGCGGTGGCTTTGATGGGCGTACCTTTTTGACAGGCGATATCGACACCCGAATGCAATTCCCGTTTACCAGTAAACGGGGAGAGCCGGTAGCCGAACTTGGAAGAGATCCACCCCCCCTCCACCGGTCTGATTGACGGGGTGGCGGCTTCCAGGTTTTTCAATGCCCTGAGTGTCTTCCATAAAGCCTCAAACTGGTTCTGCTGGGCTTCCGCCGCATCATCCACGCTTTCAACGGAATCATCAATGCCGCGGATGATCTGATGATAGTCTTCAGATGAGAGGAAATCGGCTGCCGCCGACTCGGAAATCGTGCCGCCGATGCCATAGGCATCCAGGTTTTCGCCGTCTGCCTTTTTGCCCACGAGCTGACGGATCTTCTGCTCATAGCGATTCAGTTTTACCAGTTTTAACTGAAGCCCATCAATTTTATCGGTGAATTCTTTAATCTGTTCATCGCGCTGCGCCAGGGAAGACTTCAGTTCAGTGACCTGATGTTTTAATTCGCGGGTTTCCTCATGCGCGGCAATCAAATGGGCATGATAAACCAGAGCAACGCTGCAGGCAGCCGCCAATGTCAGGACAATTCCCGCCAAAAGCCAAAGATGGCCGCTGGTGAATCGCTTGAGCTTTACATAGGATCCGCTGTAATCGTAGATAAACAGAATTAATCGATTTTTCATAAGCAAAATCTGATGGTATCGCAAAATAGAAGCTATAATATCTTCATAAATATCAAAATGTCAAGCAACGAACAAAAGCCGCCGTGTCGCCATATAACGGCCGGGCGACAAAAAAACCATGCCGCAGGGGCATGGTTTTTTAAGCCAAATCCAATCGGAATATATTACATAAGTCCGAGTTTGAATTTCAATGAGTTGACCGTATTTCGCATCAGCATGGTGATGGTCATGGGACCGACCCCGCCCGGTACAGGGGTAATGGATCCGGCAATTTCCTTGGCCGCATCAAAATCGACATCACCGCGCAGGATGGCCACTTTCTTGCCTGTCTTCTCGCTGATCTTCTCACCCACCCGGTTAACACCGACATCAATGACACAGGCGCCGGGTTTAATCCATTCGGGCTTGACCAATCCGGGGACGCCGGCAGCAACGATCAGAATGTCGGCACGCTTGCAATGGCCCTCCAAATCCTTGGTCCGGGTGTGGACGATGGTTACGGTGGAGTTGGCGCCCGGGCCCTTCTGCACCATCATGTTGGCGATCGGTTTGCCCACGATATTGGACCGGCCGACCACCACGACCTCGGCGCCGCTGGTCTCCACACCCGCACGGACGATCATCTCCTGGATACCCGCCGGCGTACAGGGCGGAAACTTGACTTCCGAGCCGCCAATCATCAGGCGGCCGACATTCACCGGGTGAAACCCGTCAACGTCTTTATCGGGATCAATGGCGTTTAAGATCTTTTTATCGTCAATATGATCCGGCAGGGGCAGCTGCACCAGAATACCGTGGATGGAGTCATCCTTGTTGTACTTGTCAATCAGCGCCAGCAAGTCGGCTTCGGAAATATCCTCCGGCTGATTGTCCTGAATCTCTTTAAAACCCAGCCGGTCAGCGGTTTTCACTTTAAGCGTCACATAGGAAACAGAGGCCGGGTTCTCTCCCACCAGAATGGTCACCAGGCCGGGCACCTGGCCGTGTTTTTCTTTAATTTCAGCCACTTCCTTGCTGAGCTCTTCCAAAATTTCTTCCCGGATGTCGGTTCCTTTAATCAGTTGTGCCGTCATTTGAAAACTCCTTTCACGTCAATTAAAAATTTAAGGTACTAGGCGTCAGGTTTTGGGTATTGGCTGATCGCTCTACCTGAATTCCCTCTCATCCCGAACCCGCCGCTGGGGGTCAAATGTGCCGGGCTCCACAAGCCTTACCCCGACCTCCCAGCCAAGGGTCTCAGATATTTCCCGATGAAGCCGTTCCACAAACCGCCGCTGCTTTTTCATTTCATCAAAAAAATTCATATCAGAGATCTCCACCATTACCAAGAGCTGATCCGCATCCGCCTCCCGGGTGACCACCAGCTGAAAATTGGGCTGGCCGCCGCTGACCCGGGCGATTGCCTGGCCCACCTGCTCAGGCGCAATACTGGTGCCTTTGACCACAATCACCTCGTCCGAGCGCTTAAATATCCGGGCAATCCGGCAATGGGTCCGGCCGCAGGCACATGGCGAATAATCCAGGCGGGTCAAGTCGCCGGTGCGGAACCGGATCAGCGGAAACGCCTCCTTGGCTATGGTGGTGAGCACCAGCTCGCCTTCCTGGCCCGGCGGAAGCGGCTCTAAAGTTTCCGGATCAATAACTTCGGGTATAAAATGATCCTCTGCGATATGCAGCCCGTTTTTCTCGGGGCATTCCCAGGCCACGCCCGGGCCGAAGATCTCGGTTAGCCCATAGGTGTCGGTGGCTGTAATGTAGAGCCGGGTTTCCAAATCATCCCGGGTCTCCTCGGACCAGGGCTCAGAGCCCAAAATACCGTGTTTCAGCGCAAGGCTGTTGGGATCCACATTCATCTCCGCCATCACCCGGGAAAGACCCAGCGCTACCGTGGGCGTGGATACCAGGGTGGTGGTCCGGAAATCCCGCATGATTTTAACCTGCTGATAGAGCCGGCCGGCGGATATGGGTATCACCGAGGCCCCGATTCTTTCGGCCCCCACCTGCACCCCGAAGGGGCCGGTAATAATGCCGAAAGTCAGGGCGATCTGAACCACATCATCCTTTCCCACCCCGAGAGCGGTTAGATTCCGGGCCATCAGTTCCGCCCAGCTGCGGATATCATTTTTCGTAAATCCGATGACAACGGGGTCATCAAAATTAAAGGAGGCGGTATGGAGACGAACGATTTCGCGCAGCGGCACCGCAAACATCTCATAGGGGTAATTGCGGCTTAAATCGCGGCGGGTGATAAAGGGAAGCTTCTGAATGTCCGCGATGGACCGGAGGTCTTCGGGCATGAAATCGACTTCCCGGAAAACCTTCCGGTAATGCCGCACGTTTTTATAGACCCGGTTTAAGGTGGCCTGGAGATTCTCCAGCTGCACCTGCGCAACCTCCTCCCGGTCCATGCATTCGATGCGTTCGTCCCAGTACATGGCTACTACTCCCAAATCTCACGTTGGTCTTTGCCCAGATAGGCCCGTTTAACCTCCTGGTTGGCCAGAAGTTCCCCGGCCTCCTCTTCCAGCACGATCTTTCCGGTCTCAATCACATATCCCCGGTCGGCGATTCTTAATGCCGCCCGCGCGTTCTGCTCGATCAGAAGCACCGTAAGCTTACGCTCCGCCTGGAGATCAGCCACCCGCTGAAAGATCTCCTTAATGATCATGGGCGCAAGCCCCATGGAGGGTTCATCCAGAAGCAGCAGCCGGGGCCTGGCCATCAGGGCCATGGCAATGGCCAGCATCTGCTGCTCCCCGCCGGAAAGCGTGCCCGCGTATTGATCCCGGCGGTCTCTTAGTATGGGGAACAACCCGAAGATTTGCTCGATATCGGATTTCAGGGTTTTTTTCCCATGGCGTTTATATACGAGATGACCGCCCAATTCAAGGTTATCATAAACCGACATGGGCTGAAAAATCTGCCGGCCCTCCGGCACATGGGCAAGCCCCATTTCCACGAGTTTCTCCGGACTCATGTTCGTAATCTCCCGGCCGTCGAAATAAATCTTTCCGGCGCGCACCGGCTGAAGGCCGCTGATGGCCCTTAACGTGGTGGTTTTCCCCGCCCCGTTGGCACCCAGCATAGACACAATTTCGCCTTCATTAACATGAACGGAGACATTCTTCAGGATGTGGACCAGACCGTAATAGCTGTTGACGTTAACCAGTCGAAGCATCGCGTTTTACCATCATTCTCCCAGATAGGCGGCAATCACATCCGGATTTTCCTGCACCGATTCGGGCGTGCCGTCGCCGATCAGCCGGCCGAAATTAATTACAATCACCCGGTCCGAGACTTCCATCACCAGTTCCATATCATGCTCGACCAGCACCACCGTGATTCGCTGCTGGCGGATTTTTTCAATCAGCTCGCCCATGGCAATGGTTTCCCGGCTATTTAGCCCGGCGGCCGGCTCATCCAATAGAATCAGGCGGGGCTCAACCGCCAGGGCACGGGCGATCTCAAGCATCCGCTGACTGCCCAGGGGCAGATTGCCGGCCATGGCATCCGCATGCTCGGCCAGCCCAACGAACTCAAGGTGGTCCATGGCTTCCTGCCGGACCCGCTTTTCCTCCGGCCGCCACGCCGGCGGAAGAGCGGCGGAAACGAGCGTGCCCGCTTTGGACCTTAAATGGCGGCCCACCATGACATTTTCCAGAACCGTCATCTGCGGAAACAGCCGGACATTTTGAAACGTGCGGGCTACCCCCAAAGCAGCGATGCGGTGGGGTTTTAACTTGTTAATCACCCGGCCCGAGTAACTGATCTGCCCGGCGGACGGGGGCAGAAAACCGGTGATCAGGTTAAAGACGGTGGTTTTGCCGGCCCCGTTGGGACCGATCACGGAAGTGACGCTTCCCTTTTCAACCCCCAGGGTCAAATCATCCACCGCCACCACTCCACCAAACACCTTTCGGATGTTGTCCAGCCAGAGGATATGTTTGGATTGACTATCCCGCATTCTCTCACCGCCGGACCAATTGCCGGCCGGCCCGGGCGGCCCGGCCAAGACCTTCAAAAACGCCTTCCGGCAAAAACAGCATAATCAGCAGCAGTATGCCGCCGTAGACCAGAATATCGTAATCCGGCTGATAGGTAATACCGATAACTTTAAGGTAATTGGTGGAAAAGGAAAGCACTTCCGGCAGAAGGGAAAGCAGTATGGCGCCGGTAAATGCCCCCCAGATTTTATGCATGCCGCCCACGGCCACCATGGTCACCAGCAGCACCGAATGCATGACGCCAAACGGGCCGGGATCGAGATAGTTAACATAATAGGCGTACAGGCTGCCGCTGATTGAGGCGTAAACAGCACTTAGAACAAAGACCTGAATTTTGCAGGCAGTAATATTTACCCCCAGCGAGGCGGCCGCATCCTCGCTGCCGTGCAGCGCTCGCAGACCGCGGCCGATCCGGGAATTGATCAGGTTAAACGCCACGTAAAGCCCGATCACCACCACCGCCCAGCTGAAATAGAAGAATTTAAGATCTGAGTCCAGCTCATAGCCGAAAACAGACATCCGGGGGATGTTTAACAGGCCGGACGGCCCGCCCGTAACCTCCACGGTGGCCACCGCGAGTATATGCACAATCGAGGCAAACCCCAGGGTTGCCATGGCCAGGTAATGGCCCTTTAACCGCAGGGTCGGTATCCCCACCAACGCCGCCACCGCGGCAACGATAAAAACACCGGCAAAAATGGCTATCCAGGGCGACCAGCCAAGGGAAGTGGTAAAAATGCCTGCTGTATAAGCCCCGATGGCGACGAATGCGCCGTGGCCCAGAGATATCTGTCCGGCATAGCCCATCAGCAGACAGAGCCCGATGCAGGTCAGGCAATTAAAGGCCGCAAAAATCAGCACGCCCAAATAGTAATCATTGCCGATGATCAGCGGCGTGATAATAACCGCCCCAATCAGTACCATCAGTCCGGTGATATCCCTTCCCTGCATATCAGAACTCTTTCAACCGCATGGCCTCGGAACTGCCGAATATTCCGCTTGGCTTGATAAAAAGGACAATCAGCAGAATCAAAAGGGCCATGGCATCCATGTAGTGCGAAGAAATGTAGCCGGCCCCAATGGCTTCGAGGATGCCCAGCAGCACACCGGCTACCACGGCCCCCATGCTGTTGCCCAGACCGCCCAGAACCGCCGCGCCGAATCCCTTTAAGCCCAAAAGCGCGCCGCGGCCGTAATCCATCTGTATGATCGGTGTGATAATAATGCCCGCAATGGCGCCGATGCCGGCGGACAAGGCAAAGGAGAGCATGACCATCTTCCGGTCGTTAATCCCCGCCAGCCGCGCTGCATCCCGGTTTATGGCGCACGCCCGGATGCATTTGCCGATCATGGTATAGTTAAAAAACACCATCAGGCCAACGACCACACAAAGAAGAATGCCAAGGATCCATAGGGTCTGCGGCAGGATATAGGCCCCCATAAATTCAATGGGCGGGGCTTCGGTAAAGTGGTTCATATAGTGGGAGCCCTTTCCCCAGATGATCATGGCCGCGCCTTTTAAAAGAATGGAAACCGCGATGGTAATGATAATCAGCCGCAGCACGGAAGGGGTCTTGACCGGATTAATAGTCAGGCGCTCCATCAGGATACCCACCGCGGTAACCACAATCACAGTCAGGATAAAGGCAAGCGGCAGGGCCAGGTTCAGTGCCATGGTCAGCGTGACCATCATCAAACCGCCGAGCACTACGAATTCGCCCTGGGCGAAATTGATAATACCGGTGGCATTGTAAATGATATTAAACCCCATGGCCACCATGGCGTAGATGGCGCCGCGCTGAACGCCCAATACCATAAACTGGATGATATCCGTTAAACCGCTGACCTGGCTCATTGAATCTCCGTCAAAGGCGATAGCGTAACCTAAATTTAGGTGTGAATAAAACAGCTATATTTAAATAAAACATATCTGCTGTCAATGACTTCCTGATGCATTAACAGCGGATATGGAGCGGTAAAGAACGCGGCTTATTTGTTCAGCACCACAAACTCGCCGTTTTTAACCGTCAGCAGTTCAAAAGCACTTTCATCCAGGCCGCAGTGATCCGTGGGGGAAAACTTGAAGATACCGTCAATCCCCACAAACTCCATTGTCTCCAGTTCGTCCCGGATGGCTCTGCGATCATCGCCGACTTTTTCCATGGCTCTGGCCAGCAGGAGCACCGCATCATAGGCATGACCGCCAAATGTGCTGACATGCTCATTGAATCTGGATTCATAGGCGTTTTTATATTGCATGAGAATTTCTTTCTGCGGATGGTCCGCCGGAACGTCTTCCGCTGCCATAATCCGGCCGGCCGGGAAAATCGAGCCCTCCGCCGCATCCCCAGCGGCCTCGGCATACTTGATGTTGGCAAATCCATGACTCTGATAAAGCGGCAGGCTGATGCCTAACTGCTTGATATTTCTTGGAACAATGGACTGAGCCGGAACAATGGACCAGTTGATAATTGCCTGGGCCTCTGATTTACGGATGCGCATCAGCTGCGGGGTCATATCGGTTGCGCCCGGATCATAGGTTTCATCCGCCACAATTTCGATGCCATAGCTTTCAGCCAGCTCTTTTAACTGCTCCCGGCCGGCCGCTCCGAAACCGGTGGTGCCGCTCATAATGCCCACCTTGGAAAGATCCCTGCCGCTTATGTGCCCATAGATTTTTCGGACCGCGTCACTGTCATTCTGGCCCATTTTAAATGTCCAGCGGCGCTCTTCCGGCGGATTGGTGATCTTGGCCGCCGCAGCGCAGGAGAGCAAAGGCACTTCTTCCTTTTCCACAACCGGAATCACGGCAAGCGAGGTGCCGCTTCTGGACGGCCCGATAATGGCGCATACATTCTCTTTTTTTATCAGCTTCTTGACCGCATTGACCGCCCGGGTGTTTTCCCCCTGGGTGTCCTCAATGTGGAGGACAATTTTGTGACCGTTGATGCCGCCGTTGTCATTAATCTCATCAACCGCCATTTGGGCGCTGTTGCGCCCGGGTTCCCCAAGCCAGGACGCGGAGCCGGTCACCGAAAACACCCCGCCGAGATGATACGGCTCGGGCTCGGCAAACACCGCAGATGCCGAAAGCAAGAAGCAAGCAATAACACACATCACAATAATGGACTTTTTCACAACAACCCCTCCCTCTTTTTTAAAATTAAACACTCAACACCTTGCGCTCATCCACCACATGGATATCATTATCAAGCAGCACATCGGCCGCCCGGTCCAAATCATCGAACCGGAAAATGACAATCGCCTCATCCATGTGCTTTTCAGCCACCACATACATATATTCCACATTCAGGCCCTCAAGCTCGATAATGGACAGGAGATTGCCCAGCGCCCCCGGGATATCCGGAATCGCCACGGCAATCACATCCGAGATCTTGACGGTAAACCCCTGATCTTTTAAAATCTGATGGGCTTTGTCCGTATCCGTGACCACCAGGCGCAGAATTCCGAAGTCCGAGGTGTCCGCCAGGGACATGGCGCGGATATTGACGCCCGCATTGCCGATGGTGGTCGTGATTTTGGCCAGCCGGCCGGAGCGGTTTTCCATAAATATGGAAAGCTGTCTGATTCGCATGTCACCCCCTTTGATGGGTTATATTACAAAGGATACGGCGGGGTATTCAGGCCGGTGACTTCCTCGAGCCCGAGCATCAGGTTCATGTTCTGCACCGCCTGTCCGGCCGCGCCCTTGACCAGGTTGTCAATCACCGACATGATAATGATCCGGCCCTGTGCCTTATCAACCGCCAACCCGATATCACAATAATTGGTTCCCCGAACGCTTCGGGTGTCCGGATAATTTCCCTTATCCAGAATACGGATGAAAGGGCAGTCTGAATAATAGTCCACCACCATATTATGGATATCGGTATGGCCGCGCGGTTTTGTCAGCCGCGCATAGATGGTGGTCTCCATGCCGCGGATCATGGGCAAAAGATGCGGCACAAAGGTGATTTCCATCGGCTCGCCGGCGGCGTCAGAGAGCACCTCGTCCATTTCCGGTTTATGCCGGTGGCCGTCCACTTTATAGGGTTTGAAGGACTCATTGGCTTCACAGAAATGCGTGGTAAGGGAGGGCGAGCGGCCCGCCCCGCTCACCCCGGACTTTGAATCCGCAATAATTGAATCAATTTCCAGAAGCTTATGCTGAATCAGGGGGATGAGGGGGAGCAGCACACTAGTGGGATAACACCCCGGATTGCCGACAAGCCTTGCCTGCTTGATCTCCCGGGTATTGACTTCCGAGAGGCCGTAAACCGCCTGTTCAAGCAAATCCTTGGCCGTATGGGGCTGATAAACGGATTCATATCGCTCCGGATCGGAAAACCGAAAGTCAGCGGAGAGATCAATCACCTTTTTCCCCCGGCGGATCAGTTCCGGCACGATCTCCATGGGCAGTTTGTGCGGCAGGGCGATGAAAATCACATCCGTGCGGTCGCATATCCTGTCATAATCAAATTCCTCGCAGATCAGGTCGACCCAGCCGCTCATGGCCGGATAGATCTGATCAAACGCGGCGCCCGCATACTGCCTTGAAGTCAGAACGGTCAGCGTCACGCGCGGATGGCCGGCCAGTATCCGGACCAGTTCCGCCCCGGCATAGCCGGTGGCGCCTATCACACCTGCCCTTATCATGGGGTTTGCCTTTCAGGTTGTGTTATTACTTCTTCTACGGAACTTTGCGTTCACAGTCCAATGTTTAAAAAACTCAGTTCCTTTGGCTTTGTAAAAGGCTTATAAAAAAAGGCGATTTCCGCTAAGTCCCCCTTTTAAAGGGGGATTTAGGGGGATTTTCATCATGGCCCAATACAAATCCCCCCAATCCC
>JBKHAE010000109.1:0-11804 GCA_046543065.1 Desulfobacterales bacterium
AGATCCTTGTTGCTCGAGGCAATGATCCGCACGTCTACCGAGAGTGTCCGGTCCCCGCCGATGCGCTGGTATTTTTTTTCCTGCAGGACCCGGAGCAGCGTGGCCTGAGTCTTTAAGTCCATATCCCCGATTTCGTCAAAAAACAGGGTGCCCCGATCCGCCAGTTCAAATTTCCCTTTCTTTTTTGCCGTGGCCTCGGTAAACGCGCCTTTTTCATGGCCTAAGAGTTCGCTCTCGAAAAGTTCATGCGAGATGGCCGCGCAGTTGACATCAATCAAGGGCTTATCCGCCCGGTGGCTGAACTGATGGATCATCCGGGCGACCAGTTCTTTGCCGGTGCCGTGTTCGCCGGAGATCAGAACCCAGGCATCCGTGGGCGCGGCAATGCTGATCTGATTCTTTAGTTCCTGGATCGGGGGGCTGCTGCCGGTGATGGCGTTTCGTTCAATGGTTTTTTTCCGCAGATACTGATTCTCTTCCTCCAGCCGGCGGAAGTTTAGGGCATTGTTAATGGCCACGATGACCTTGTCGATTGAGATGGGCTTTTCGATAAAATCATAGGCGCCCATTTTGGTGGCATTCACCGCGGTTTCAATGGTGCCGTGGCCGGTGATCATCACGACCTGGGTGCTGGGATGCTGTTTCTTGATCTCTTTTAAGGTGTCAATCCCGTCAATGCCCGGCATCCAGATATCAAGCAGCACCAGATCCGGCAGTTCCTTTTCAAGGATTTTAAGCGCCTCATACCCATTGGTGGCGGTCAGGATCTCAAACCCTTCATCGCCCAAAATTCCGCTTAATGATTTGAGTATGGAGGCCTCATCATCAACAATCAGAATCGATGGAAACATAAATGCTCCTTCAGGTGCCGTTAACCGGCAGTTCGACCACAAACCGGGCCCCCTGCGGCGGGTTGTCCGCCGCCCAGATGCGGCCGTTGTGATCGGATACGATAGTGCTGACAATGGCCAGCCCCAGGCCCATGCCCGTTTTTTTGGTGGTAAAATCCGGTTCAAACAGGAACGGTTTGTCTTTATCGGAAATGCCTTCGCCCGTGTCCGTGACGGTCAGGTAAACTTTGTCCCGCCGGGCATTGCAGGAAACCTCCAAGGTGATCTGCCCCTTGGTTTTAATGGAGGAGATCGCATTGTCGATAAGGTTGATCAGGCTTTGTTTAATCTGCTGCCGGTCAAGCCGCAGCATCGGGATATTATCCTCGATCTGGGTATGAAACTCAATATTAGGGTACCCATCCTCGTACAAAGCCACCGATTCCTTCACAATCGGGGGCAGTTCACACGGGGTCGGGTTGGCGGTCGGGAATTTGGCGAATGTGGAGAATTCGTTGACCAGGTTGCGGATCAACTCCGTATGCTCGGCAATGGTCTGGATGCATTCGTCAAAGACCGGATCATCGATCGCGGATTTGTATTTGCGCTTCAGCCGCTGCGCGGAAAGCGATATCGGGGTGAGCGGATTTTTGACCTCATGGGCGATCCGCCGGGCGACTTCCCGCCAGGCAGCCATCCGCTGGGCTTTCTCGATTTCGGTCATGTCGTCAAAGACCATCACCAGTCCGATCTGGCGGCCGTTGTCATCTTTTAAGGCGTTGAAGGTCACCTTGAAGCTTCGCGATTTGCCCTGAATGGTCATATTGACCGACTTGATGAGGCTCTCCTCCCGTTTTTCCCAGAACCGGTCCCGGATCTCCTGGGTCAGGGCATTGTCTTCCTCCTTAAGCAGGTGTTTATAGCTCTTGTTTATCACATCAATGGCACTGATATTTAACATCCGCTCGGCCGAATCGTTGATGGTGGTGATGAGACCATGGGAGTCAAGGGAGACCACGCCGGTGGACACATTGTTTAACACGATTTCCATGTACCGCCGGCGATCCTCAATTTCGATGTTCTGCTCATAGAGTTTTTTGGCCGAGAATTCGAGTTCTTTTCGGTTAAAGCGCAGATCCCGGGTCATTTTATTAAAGGAGTCCACCAGGGTTTTGATTTCATCGTCGGCAATGACATCGATCCGGTAAGAGAGGTCCCCCTCCGCGACCCGGCGCGTGCCCTCGGCCAGCTCCATGATCGGCACCGTAATGTTTCGGGACAGATACATCCCGAACCAGATGGCGCAGAAAACCACCAGCAGGGAGACAATCGAAAGGGTAATATAATAGGATATCCGAATGGGGCGCTTTAACATTTTCATCTGCTGGTATTCTTCAAACCCCTTGGAGATGGAGCCCAGATTTTTTTCCAAATCCGGCGGCAGAATAATACTGATCACGACAAAGCCGTCAATATCCGGGCCCTGAGCCCCATAGGGGATGGCGGCGATATTTCGGATGATTTCGCCACCCGCCATGTGCTCGGAGACAGACCAGGTATTTTCGGCATTGGCCATTCCTTTTTGCAGGGCATCCGCATCCACCGGTTCGAAGGTGTGGTTTTTGAGATTTTCAGAAACCGAACGGGTGAGCCGCTTGAAATTCGAATTATAGATTTCCACGGCATTCAGGTTAAATGCGCGCTGAACCACCTGGGTATAATTGGCCAGTTCGGAGCGGTTCTTTGCTGCGAGCAGGTCCCGGGAATCCACCTGGTAAGCGGCCTTGTCCAGAAAAAAGGTGTTGTTCTCCTCTACCAGTTTGTAAAGGTTCTTTCCCACGGCCAGAGAGTTTTGCAATGCCTGCTCAATGGGGATTTTAAACCAGAACTCTATGCTGGTGGAGATGAACTGGATGGAGAAAAAGAACAGCACAATGGTGGGCAAAAGGGTAAGCCCGATAAATGCAGCCACCAGCTTGGTCCTGAGCTTACTGCCGGCCACGCGGTTTCTGCGTTCATGATAGAGCTTGATCACATTTCGGAAAATAAGGAAAAAAAGCGTGAGCAAAAGCAGCATGTTGATATTCATCAAAATGAACATCAACGCCATATTGGCCGGCGGGATCTGGGAGCCGGAGCCAAAGGCGCGGACCGTGATATAGCTTAAAACCGAGATCAGCAAAACGACCCCGATGATAATAATGACCTCGCGCTTGCGGCGTTTGCGATCCATTGCAGTGCTCGGCGCTTTGTATCGGTTCGATTTCATGGTTCTGGGGCGGGGTTAGTATTTAAACTTAAACGAATGCCAGCCTGTTTCAAAATCCCACAGGGCGGTGAAAAAAAGGATGTAGTGCAGTTTAAACGGCAATGTGACTTTGTCCAGTTCGGCTTTGGCCCGGATTTTATAGCGGTGCTCTTTTTCCAGCGGGTCAAGATCGGTCAGACGAAAGCTTTTGATGTCAGCCATGAGGGATTTGGCCTGCTCAAAGGATTTGGTGGTGATGGTCTTGTCAGCATCCCAGGAGCGCTTGATCACATACTCATCCTTCATATTATTGTATTTAATCGTGTGGGTGAAGCTTTTGGCCGCGATTTTTTTCTTAAACCACAAAACCTTATCTTCCTCCAGGCGCACGAAATAGGAGAAGGTCGTGGGGATGCCGTTTTGGATCGCCTCGACCATTTCCCGGGTAAAAGCCCCCTTGACCGAAAAAAAAACAAGCAGGTCATCCCGGTTGTTGGTGACCGCAAAATCGGTGATCCGTACCTCTTTGGCCATGGCCATGGATGAGAGGGCGAGCATTAGGCAGGCCGCCCCCAGCAGAATTTTAAATATTACGCCATCCGGTTTATTCATAAGCGCTTCAGCCTCCAAAATATCGCCGGCCTCAGATGATCACCGAGCTCTGATCCGCCGCAGGTCGTTCGAATATATCCAGGGCATTCAGCGATGCCGTCTCCCATGCTGATTTTTGATCAAAAAAAGTTTTCAGGAATTCATGGTTAAAATTGTGGCCCGATTTGTATAAAACAAGATGGCCCAGAATCGGCATACCAAGTAAAGAAAAATCCCCGATCGCGTCAAGTATTTTATGCCGCACAAATTCATCCGGGTGCCGCAACCCATTTTCATTCATGACCCCGTTTTCGTCAATGACCACCGAGTTGTCAAGCGATCCGCCTTTGGCCAGCCCGAAAAACTGCATGTATTCGACTTCCTTAAGAAAGCCGAATGTCCTGGCATCACTGATTTCCCGGACGAAATTTTCCTCCGAGAGGAGCACCGAAAAAGTCTGCTCGCCGATGGCCGGGTGGTCGAATTTGATGGTGCTGGTCAGCCGGCGTTCACGGGACGGATACAGGTGCACGGATTTGTCTTGGCCGACCAATTTTATGGGCGATTTGACCACAAAGTACATGCGCGGCGCATCCTGTTTGACAATGCCTGCCTCGCGGATGGCCCGGGTGAATTCGCCCGCGCTGCCGTCCGTGATCGGGGGTTCGTAGTTGTCCAGCTCACAGATGGCATTGTCAATCATCAGGCCCGCAAAACAGGCCATCAAGTGCTCAATCGTTGAGACAATGCAGCCGCCTTCGCCTATGACCGTGGCCAGGCTCGTATCCACCACCCGGCTGAAAGTGGCCTTAATGAGCGGGGCCGTGGGTAGATCGATCCGCCTGAAATTAATGCCGAAATTTGTGGGCGCGGGTTTGATGGTGAGATTTACCGACTGGCCCGAATGCACCCCGACCCCTTTAAAATGGACCGGCTCTGCCAGGGTCCGCTGATGAAGGGGGCAGGATTCGCAACTCGCGACGGTATTCTCATTTTTAGTATTTTTCGGGTGATTGCTGTCCATGTAGTAACGGATATAACTGATGTGAAAAAAAAATGCAAACACATGCGTGGCAAAAGCGATTGTCCTCTTTTGTATGCTTTGTTATAACCCTTGTCCATAACCGGGGGACATACGCTTGAAAACATGAATGAGGAGGCGGTTTGCTGTCAAAAATTGTAAGCGGGTCAGTCGTCGGGATTGATGGATACCTGATGGAGGTGGAGGTCGATATTGCCCGGGGACTGCCGGCGTTTACCACTGTCGGGCTGCCTGAAATAAGCGTCCGGGAAAGCCGGGAGCGGGTCAAGGCGGCCATTACCAACTGCGGATATCGGTTTCCGGATGACCGCATCACGGTCAATCTTGCCCCGGCCCATATTAAAAAGGGCGGTACCGGTTTTGACCTGCCCATTGCATTGGGCATTTTGGCAGCCAACGGCATGATTGCAAACAATGGCATCAGCCATATGCCGATTATCGGCGAGCTTGCGCTGGATGGCCGTGTTAAGCCCGTAAACGGCTGCCTGCCCATGGCCATTGCCGCAAGGGATGGAGGGTATGGGGGCATTATGGTCCCTTTTGCCAACCGCCGGGAGGCGGCTGTGGTAAAAGATATCCCGGTATATCCGGTGAAAAATTTGGCGGAGGCCGTCGATTTTTTTACCGGTGCCCGCGAGATCAGCCCGGAGCCCTGCGACCTCGATCATTTATTTAATGATGCGGGCGAAATCACTGATGATTTCGCCGAAGTCGCCGGCCAGGCCCATGTCAAGCGGGCCATGGAGGTCGCCGCAGCCGGCGGGCACAATCTCCTCATGATCGGCCCGCCCGGGTCCGGGAAAACCATGCTGGCGAAAAGATTTGCCGGAATCATGCCGGCGATCACCTTTGAGGAGGCGATTGAGACCACCAAAATCTTCAGTGTGGCGGGTTTGATAAATGGGCATTCGGGCCTTGTGACTAAGCGGCCTTTCCGGGGACCCCACCATACCATATCCGATGCCGGAATGATCGGGGGCGGGGCAAACCCCAAACCGGGAGAGGTGAGCCTCGCGCATAACGGGGTTCTGTTTCTGGATGAGCTGCCGGAGTTTAAAAAGCCGGTCCTGGAGGTTCTCAGGCAGCCGCTGGAGGGGCATGAAGTCACGATTTCAAGGGCGGCCAGCGCCATTACCTATCCTGCCTGTTTTATTCTGATCGGCGCGCTAAATCCCTGCCCGTGCGGTTATTATACGGATCCCCATCATGCCTGCACCTGCTCCGCCGCTCAGATACAGAAATACCGGCAAAAAATTTCCGGTCCCCTGCTTGACCGGATTGATATCCATATCGAGGTGCCCCGCCTTTCTTATCAGGAATTGGCCGGGGAGCGGGCCGAAGAGAGCAGCCGGGCAATCCGTGAACGGGTGGCTGCGGCCAGAGGCCGGCAGGCGCAGCGGTTTAATGCAGCCGGCGGAGATGTGAATGCCCGGATGAAGGACCGGCATATCAAGCGTTTCTGTCAGGTAAGCCGGGAATCAGCCGCGCTTCTGGAATCCGCGGTCGAGCGGCTCGGCCTGTCTGCCCGCGCGTATAACCGCGTTTTAAAGATCGCCCGAACCATTGGGGATCTGGCTGGTTCTGAATCCATCGGCACCGATCACCTGGCCGAGGCGATCCAATACCGGAGTTTGGATCGAGGCCTATGATCGGTCCGTCCCAAAGGAAAGGATTTTGGCAATAATGCGCGCATCTGCGGGAGTTTTTCATGGCTGAAGAGATCGTAGGCAAGACCGATGCGGGTGACGTTGCCGGTGATGTGTGGGCGGAAATCGATTTGTCGGCGATCCGTCATAACGTCAAACAGCTGCGCTCGATTTTAACGCCGGGCACCCGGCTCATGATCGTGGTCAAAGCCAACGCTTACGGCCACGGCATTGTGCCGGTGGCCATGCAGGCTTTGGCGGCCGGGGCGGATTATCTGGGAGTTGCCCGTTACGCGGAAGCGGTGTGTCTCCGCCAGGCGGGCATCAGGGCCCCGATTTTGATTTTCGGCTATACCCCGCCTGAGTTTACCCGCGATCTGCTGGCGCACAATCTCATCCAGACTGTCTATTCCTATCAGACGGCCAGGCAGATGGCCGGGCATTCGAACAATCCTCTGGCCGTTCATGTAAAAGTGGATACCGGCATGGGGCGGCTGGGGGTTATGGCGGCGGCGCAGGGCACCGCAAACGATAGCGGGGAAGATGGCGTGAATCAGGCGGCACTGGATGAGATTGCGGCGATCAAAAACCTTCCCGGCTTGCGGGTCGAGGGCCTATACACGCATTTTGCCACCGCCGACCATCAGGACAAGCGTTTTGCCCGCCGCCAGTTTGCTTGCTTCCAGCAGTTAAAATCCGCCCTTGCGGATGCCGGGATTACATTTGATCTCTGCCATGCGGCAAACAGCGCGGCGGTTATCGATATGCCGGAGACCCATATGGATATGGTCCGGGCCGGCATATCGGTTTACGGGCTCTATCCGTCCGATCAGGTAAGCCGCACCCGGATTGCGCTCAAGCCGGCCATGACCCTTAAATCCCGGATTATTCACCTGAAAACCGTTGGCGCCGGATTCCCCGTGAGCTACGGTGCCACGGCCGAGACAAAGGCGCCCACGACGATTGCCACCGTCTCCGTCGGTTATGCGGACGGCTATAACCGGCTTCTTTCCTCCAAAGGACGGATGCTGGTCCGGGGCCAATCCGCCCCTGTGATCGGCCGGGTCTGCATGGACCAGACCATGCTGGATGTGGGACACATTGCCAATGTTGAAATGGGGGATGAGGTAGTGGCGTTTGGTCCGGATGATAAAGGCGGACTGCCCGTGGCAGAGGTAGCGGATCAGCTCGGGACCATCACCTATGAAGTGGTATCCGGGGTCTCCGACCGGGTGGTGCGCCGGTACCACCCGTAAATGCACAATATATTGTATGCGTGTTTCGGATAAATCGCCTATGTTGAAAATTAATGTTTTTATAACCCCCTGTATCTGCATGAAAAACAGGCAGGTCAAAATTTCTTGACAAGTGTTTTGGGGGGTGTTAAATAATTTACTTTATATATGGACAAACATATCCTTTTGATTTATTTGGAAATTTTTGTTTCAGCGATTTTTAGATCAGGGCAGGATCACCGTTAATTGCCCGAAAAATAGATTGAAAATGTTTGAAGGGAATCTGGAGAAAGGAGGTGTCGGCAACCTAAACCTGACAAAAAATAGTAGATTTAAGTGGATTTCAGAATCCACTGTCATTAAACCGTAAACAAGTAGGAGGTAGATAATGCCGAGTTTCGTAGTCACAGAAAAGTGCGATGGTTGCAAGGGCGGCGATAAGACCGCGTGCCAGTACATCTGTCCGAATGACTTGATGGTGCTTGAACCCAACACCATGAAGGCTTACAACCAAGAACCGGATCAATGCTGGGAATGTTTTTCCTGCGTCAAGATTTGCCCGACTCAGGCCATTGAAGTAAGGGGCTATTCGGATTTCGTGCCCCTGGGAAGCAGCATCTATCCCATGATGGGTACCGAGGACATCATGTGGACCTGCAAATTCCGAAACGGCACCATCAAGCGCTTCAAGTTCCCCATCCGGACCACCCCCGAAGGTTCCGCTAATGCTTATGCGGACCTGAAAGGCAAGGATCTCGAGAGCGAACTGCTTTCAACCGAGGAATCAGAAGGGTATCAGATTCCGAAACCGCAGGCGACTGTTTAGCTTGCGCGGGCGAACGAAGGTTAGTTTTGTTCGATCACAATGTGTCAATTTTTATATAAGTTAGGAGGATAACACATGGCATTACCGAATAAACCGCGGGGAGAGCTGAAAGCAGTAAGGGATCCCGAAGTTGAAGAAAGAGAAGTTGATGTTCTGATCGTAGGCGGCGGTATGGCGGCTTGCGGTTCGGCATTTGAGGTTAAAAAATGGCTGGGCGATGACCAGAGCGTGCTGCTGGTTGATAAAGCCGCCCTGGAACGAAGCGGTGCGGTGGCTCAGGGCCTTTCCGCCATTAATACCTATCTTGGCGACAACACCCCGGACGACTATGTCCGCATGGTCCGAAACGACCTCATGGGCATCGTCCGCGAAGACCTGATTTTCGACCTGGGTACCCATGTCGATGATTCTGTTCACCTGTTCGAGGAATGGGGCCTGCCGGTATGGAAAAAGACCGATGAGGGCAAAAACATGGACGGAAAAAAGGGTCTCAAGCTGGGAACCCTGAAGTCCGGCGCTTCCCCCGTCCGCACGGGTAAATGGCAGATCATGATCAACGGTGAATCCTATAAGAGAATCGTTGCTGAAGCCGCCAAGCTGGCATTGGGCGAAGACAACATTCTGGAGCGGGTTTTCATCGTTGAACTGCTGCTGGACAAAAACAAAGAAAATCAGATCGCTGGCGCGGTCGGTTTTTCCGTACGCGAGAACAAGGTCTACATCATCAAAGCCAAGACCATGATGGTGGCCTGCGGCGGCGCTGTTAATATTTATCAGCCGCGCTCTGTTGGTGAAGGTAAAGGCCGGGCATGGTATCCGGTATGGAACGCCGGCTCCACCTACACCATGTGCATGAAGGTCGGTGCTGAGCTTTCCATGATGGAAAACCGATTCACCCCGGCCCGGTTCAAAGACGGCTACGGCCCGGTCGGCGCCTGGTTCCTGCTGTTCAAGGCCAAGGCATTGAACGGTCTGGGCGAAGTCTACGTGACCGGCGATGCGGCCAAGAAAGAGCTGGAAAACTATGCACCGTATGGCACCGCAGCCATCACCCCGACCTGTCTGCGGAACCATCTCATGCTCTTTGAGATGAAAGAAGGCCGCGGCCCGATCCAGATGGATACGGTCACCGCACTGGCCGAACTCGGGAAGAGTCTGGACAAGAAAGAACTCAAGCATCTTGAATCCGAAGCTTGGGAAGACTTTCTGGATATGACCTGTGGCCAGGCCAACCTGTGGTGCGCCACCAACACCGAGCCGGAAAAGAAGAATTCCGAGATTATGCCGACCGAACCCTATCTGCTCGGATCTCACTCCGGCTGTTGCGGTCTGTGGACCTCCGGCCCGGACTATGACTGGGTCCCGGATTCCTACAAGATCAAGGCGGACAACGGTAAGGTCTACAACCGGATGACCACGGTCTACGGTCTGTTCACCTCCGGTGATGGTGTCGGCTGCTCCGGGCATAAGTTCTCCTCCGGCTCCCATGCGGAAGGCCGGATGGCGGCAAAACAGATGGTCCGCTACGCCAAGGACCATGCGGACTTCAAGCCGGAACTGCCCATGAGCAAGGAAGAAATCGTGGACATGGTGTACAAACCGGTCCGCACCTTCCTGGACAACCATGAATATACCACGGATATCGATATTAACCCGGCCTACATCAAACCCTCCGGAATGGCGCTGCGCCTGATGAAAGCCACCAACGAATACGGCGCCGGCCATCAGACCTACTATGAGACGACCTCCAAGATGCTCGAAGTGGTCATGGATGCGCTTCAGGTCATGCGCGAAGACTGTGAAAAACTGGCTGCCGGAGATCTCCATGAGCTGATGCGTGCCTGGGAAATCTACCATCGTATCTGGACGGTGGAATCCCACCTGCGCCACATTCAGTTCCGGAAAGAAACCCGGTATCCGGGTTTCTACTATCAGGCCGACTATCCGAAGCAGGATGACGAGAACTGGTTCTGCTTCACCAACTCCAAGTACGATCCCAAGAGCGGTGAATGGGACACCTTTAAACGGGATTATGTCCAGATCATTCCGAGCTAAACCAGGATCTGTTGTGATGTAAGCGATACACCTCCAGGTGCCTCTTTCGGCGCCTGGAGGTTTTTATTAATCCTTGCGGCCCGCTGGTTGGTCATAGACGCCGCTTGCGCCTGTGCGAGAAAAACTTAAAAACTGGGCACCGGATAAACCCGGTGGGTCGGGCCGGTATCGAGTTTTTAAGTTTTGCGTCAAGCCTTGGAGGATTGTGCGGATTCAGACACCATTAGGATGGCACGAGGCGTCTACCTGAGGCACAAACCAGCAAGTCCAACAATTTAATGTACGGAGGGTTAGGATGACTGAAGGAACAGGAGCCCCGTTTAGCGGAAGCATAATGGTCGTCGGGGGTGGTATCAGCGGGTTGACAACAGCCCTCGAAGCCGCCGAGGTGGGGTACGAAGTCTTCATTATTGAAAAAAATCCCTATTTGGGCGGACGAGTGGCTCAGCTGAAACAGTATTTTCCGAAACTCTGTCCTCCCACCTGCGGCCTGGAGATCAATTTTCAGCGGATCAAGAACAATCCGAATATCCATGTCTACACCATGGCCGAGGTCGAGAAGGTGGACGGCGGACCCGGCAATTACAATGTGAGCATTAAGAAAAATCCCCGGTATGTGAATGAAAACTGCACATGCTGCAACACCTGCGCAGAGGCCTGCCAGATTGATATCCCCAATGAGTTCAATTTCGGGATGGATAAGATGAAAGGGGCCTATTTGCCGCATGAAATGGCGTTTCCGGCCCGTTACGTGCTCTCCCCGCAGATCATCGGCACCGAGGACGCCAACCGGGCCAAAGAGGCCTGCCCCTATGATGCCATCGATCTGGACATGCAGCCGGAGACATTTGATCTGCCGGTGGGCGCCATTGTCTGGTCCACCGGGTGGGAGCCCTATGATGCGGCCAAATTGGATCATTTGGGCTACGGGCGGTTCTCGAATGTGATTACCAATATGATGATGGAGCGGCTGGCAGCCCCCAACGGTCCGACCAAAGGCCAGATCCTGCGGCCGTCGGATGACAAGGCGCCTGAGACGATTGCTTTCGTCCAATGTGCCGGCTCCCGGGATGAAAACCACCTCCCCTATTGCTCCTATATCTGCTGCATGGCGTCTTTAAAGCATGCCACTTATATCCGGGAGCAGTATCCGGATGCCAAGATCTATATCTTCTACATAGACATCCGCTCACCGGGGTACCGGTATGAACGGTTCTATAAACAGATCAAGGAAGATGAAAACGTCATCTTTATCAAGGGGAAGGTCGCCGAGGTCGAAGAGGGCCCGGATAGCCAGCAGGTCACGGTGGTGGCCGAGGATACCCTGTCCG
>JBKHAE010000110.1:0-11752 GCA_046543065.1 Desulfobacterales bacterium
TATTTTCAAGCAGTTACGTCTCCATCAAGTGATGGAACTGTCCAACTTCAGTTTAATTTTACACCTAATACCTAATACCCAAAACCTAAAACCTGTGTGTAAGTTACTCTGAACTCTGAACTGTGAACCGGAAGTTACATGGAATGGCATCCGGTTGTCAGGCATCGAAATCCGTTTACGGCGGAGACCGAACGCCTGACAGCCGGATGGAATAGGACATTCAGATACTAATTAAACTGATCCCGCAGAATCCGCTTTAGAATTTTGCCGGTGGGCGTACGCGGGATTTGATCGGTGAACACCACTTTCTTGGGGATTTTGAATTTGCCGATTTTGCCCTGGCACCACTCGATGAGTTCCTCCTCGGTCAGGGCTTCACCTTCCTTGATCGTGACCACTGCCTTAATCGATTCCCCCCATTTCTCATCTTCAAACCCGATCACCGCCACATCCCCGATTTTGGGGTGGCTGAGCAGCACATCCTCGATTTCAGCCGGATAAATATTTTCCCCGCCGGAAATGATCATATCTTTTTTGCGGTCCATAATATAGAGGAATCCGTCTTCGTCCATTTTCCCCATATCCCCGGAGAACAGCCACCCGTCCTTCAGGGTTTCCGCGGTGGCCTCCGGCTTGTTCCAGTAGCCCTTCATCAGGTTGGTCCCGGCGATCAGCACCTCGCCCATTTCATTGGGGCCCACTTCGTTGCCGTTCAGATCCACCACCCGGATTTCATTATGGAAAAACGGCGGGCCGCAGGAGCCGGCTTTTTCAATGGCGTTTTCACTGTCAATAACCGTGGCAGGCCCCGTACATTCGGTCATCCCGTAAAGCTGGCGGATCTCGATGCCCGAGGCGGCATACTCCTTGATCAGAGAGACTGGAACAGGGGCGGCATAAACAAGGGCCATTTTCACCGTATGCCAGTCATACTTGTCAAAATCCGGAATCTGGCGCAGAAACATGAGGATCGCCGGCACCGACCCGAACCAGGTGATCTTTTCCCGGCCGAGCAGCTCAAGAAAATTCTTGGGCTCAAACGCGCGCTGAAAAACCATTTTCATGCCAAAATGAACACACATGGGCACAGGGGCAAGTCCGCCGATGTGAAAAAGCGGCAGGGGCATCAAAACCACCTCCCCGATGTCCCCGAAGGTGGCACGCAGAGTGACGGAGGTGCCGAAATAGCCGTTATGCGTAAGCTCCGCTCCTTTGGGCCGGCCGGTGGTGCCGGATGTATAAAGAATGGTTAGGGTATCCTCATCGCCGCAGGTGATTTCCGGCTCCGTGTCCGCAGCCCCGGCGGTCAGCTGCTGATAGGAGATGGCGTATTCGGGCGGGATTTCCATGAGGGCCACCAGATGCTCACAGGGGATCTCATCTTTTATAGCCTCAACCACAGACGCAAACTCCTGACCGAATATCAGCACTTTGGCCCCGCAGTCGTTTAGGATATACTGGATTTCCGGCCCGGCCAGCCGATGATTGAGGGGCACCATAATGGCGCCGATTTTTCCCAGCCCGAAGTAGAGGTCAAAAAACTCGGGCTCGTTTAACGCCAGCATCGCCACCCGATCCCCGGGGCCAACGCCCAGCTGCCCGATGGAGTTCACGAACCGGTTGCAGCGCTGATTGAGCTGCTGGTAATTCAGGCGCACATCACCCAATACCAGCGCCTCTTTTTTAGGGCTCAGGGCCGCCCGCTTGGTTAAAAAACCGCCGATATTCGTTTTCATAAGGCACGCCTCCTATTTTAAAGCATTTAACAGCACGTATCCGCCAGGCCAGGTCAGCTCGCCATTTACCACCGTGCATTCAGCGGCATCCGACCCCACCAGGCGCTCCACCCGGATGCGGGCTTCTTCGCTTTCCGGCACCCAGGCCACTGGCACCCCTGTTGGCGATGTCACGGTGTCGCCCCCGGATACCACGGGATATGTCTCGCCGGTGGGGATTCCGGTCATTTCACCCGCATTGATGTAGACCCGGTTTTCTTTGACGGAAAACACCCGGCAGTGAGAAGGCATCACCTCAGCCTTACGCCGGGCATAATCAAACACCTGCGCCATGGCATACTCAAGAAAGGCGTTAACCTCTGCGCTGCTTTCAATCCGGTCGGTGATTTCAATTTCCGGATACTGATACATAAGGGCGGCATCCCACAGGGTTAACCGCACCGCCGTCTGGCCGGGGAATGCCTCGGGCAGCCGGGCTTGGTTAACCGTCAAAAGCATCCGCACCCCCGGATACAGCGCGGCATTCTCCGCTATACAGGCGATATCGGTTACCGCTTCGCAGTCCGTGGATGCAACTGCTTCCCGCATGCCGGTATCGTTAACCAGCAGCATATTTTCATCTGCCGCCTGATTGGCCGCCTGCATCAGGCGGCCGGCCGCTGTAGCAGAGAATCCGTCCTTTTCAAGCAATACGCCGATTTTCAGCGGGTATGCGCGCACATCCGGCGAAACAGCCGGGACGGCGGCCATTTTTTGGGGTTGATCCGACTTTTCTTCTTCGCTTTCAAGTAAAACGTCATCTGTTGCCGCGCTCTTGCTGTCCTCAATCCCCCGGGTTCTGAAGTAATCCCCTGACATCAAATGCGGCTGATCCACCGTCATCCGCCGCACTTCCGAATTTGAATAGGCTCCGTCCGACGACTTATCATCAGATACGATATCCGGCTTGGGCCCAATGAATGAGCAGCCGGCAATAAAAATCAAAAAAAGCCACCATCCCATCCATTTCAAAACTCGAGGATATTGATACAATGCACACTCCTGCCAAGAAAAAAATGGCGGCCCCGGACTCAAGAGGCCGCCATTTCCGCTTTTTTTAGAAATTCCAGATAAACTCCATGCCCAGCCGAATCGCGGTATCGTCGCTTTGCTTGCCAGGGCCCAAGGGGGTCGTGGTCAATGCACTGGTCACATCTTCAATCACTTCGCCGGGGAAGAAGAAAGAAAAATGAGTCTTAATAAATGACTGCCGGCTGGTCGCCAAAGTAATCTCATTATCCCATTCCGTGCCGGTATAACCGGATTCCACTGTTGTAGGGGTTTCGCCATCAACAAAACTGACCACATTAATATCCTCGTTCCACCAGAAGGAGTTCACATTAGATTTAAAAATAAGAAACCGCTTCGGGGTCACGGTGATACCAGCACTGGTCATGGTCATACCGGGATTGTCGCCGCGGCCGTTGCCGGCGCCGGCAAAGTTTTCCAGGCCGCCGGTAAATACCGGGGTGCCGTTGCCGTAGAGTTCCGGAATGTAGCCGTAGAGGACGCTTCCCAAGGCAAAGTTGGTATCGCCGATAATGGTGTTTTCACCGCCCCAGTACTGGGAAAACCGCTGGGCGCTTTCAACGCCGGTATAGCCGCTCAGCTCGTCATCGGTCGGGTCATCATCACCGGAGGTATACATGACGCCCAAATGCGGTTTAAAACCGAATCCAACCTGCTCTTTCAAATCCACAGCCACATCACCGGCCAAAGCATAGGCGGAAATGTCGTAATCATTGTAATAATTTTCATCGATAGCATTCATGCGTGTGTCTTCTGCCTCGCCGAACTGATAAACCCCTTCAAGGAACAGTTCCAGGGGACCGAATTTTCCGGTGTAATAAGCGCCGATATGGTGGGAGTTGATATCCGGCGTTGCCCTGGGGTCTGTGAAGGACTCCCCTTTACGCTCAGCTTCTGCTTCAGCCCCAGATACCAGAAATGCATCCAAGAGACTCCCATTCGGCACGTCCCGGATGCGGTCAAACATATAGAACGGCTGAATTTTTTGCCCTTCTGCCGGCGTAAAGGTGAGATAACCGCCGTAGAGATCGCGGTCGTCATTTTTGCCGCCAAAATCATTGAAATCAAAACCAGCGCCGGATGCAAGGACGCTTTTGTCAAAAAAGTTGTTTTCCGACAGCTTGAAATAGCCCACATTAAAACTTAAATTGTCGTAATCGCCGGTCAGCCAGAAACCGGGGTTATCATCACCGTAGACCAGGCCGCCGCCGTCAACGACATCCACCCCCCAGATATCAAAACCCGCATGAAACCGCATATTCCAGGGCAGCTGATAGGTGCCGTGCAGCCGCTCCAGCCCGAAGTTGCTTGAGGCAAACGTCTTCCCCCCGCGCTCATCCACAGACGCAGTGTCCAGCGGCCGGTCAAACTCCAATGCGGCGTAAAAGCTCCATTTTCGATCCTTGGGCAGGGCATTGAAGTGGAGTTTGACCTCGCTTCGGATATAGTTATAATTGACGGCACCTGACTCATTCACGTGGATTTTGAAAAAATCATCCGGCAAATTGCCGCCCAAAAACCCATTTATAGGGACAGACTCAAAATAGGGCACCGTATCATCCATGCCAAAGTCAAAATCGGTTTCCATGACCGGAATAATCCGGGCGGTGGCCCCGAAACTCATCATAATATCTTTATTGGTTGAAATGCTGATACTGCCAGGACCGGCTATGACACTCTCCGTAATATCTTTCGCCGGGTCTTCAGCAGCCAGCGCCCCGCTGGTTAAAAAAATGACCGATAATAAACCAATAGAAATTCTTAAAAGCAAAGTTTTCATGCGCCCCTCCATTTTTTAATAAAATTTCCCCTAATCATCCGTAAACGGTTTCAGTTTCATGGATTCGTGCTTTCCAGGCATCACCTCCTTATGTGAAAATCGTTTTTTCCTTACCCCGATTAACATCAAAAAAAAACGATTTATGCCGCAACGACGCCATTTTTGCCGAAGTTAACGCAAAAAGGCGCCCAATATCCGTCCATACTGTCATTTCGAGCGGCAGCGAGAAATCTTATATTGAAGATTCCTTGTTGCTCGCGCACCTCGGAATGACAACGGCAAAAATTCTGTGAAGGATAAAGACAGGATACTCGTAAAGTTGTCAAAAAAACAAATACACAACTAATTGATTGGAAATTCGAAATGCGTCTTCTTGCCAAAGCTCTATGTTTGATAGCTGACCCCTTATTAAGCAAGAAGTGAGGTTTATCGTTAACAGCGATTCTTATATTAAACGCTGATTTAACCCACATTTAAAATCTTTTTTCCCGGCTGTCAAGCTTTTGCCAAAAAAATTTCGCTTTTTCCCTCTCTTTTTAGCAGAAAATTTGGGGCTCCAAAGCCGGACCCGCTTGGTGGATTACAGATAATAAGGCAATCATTTTTAAAAAAAGCTTGACATTTTACTGAATCAGATTTTAAAAATTGAATCAGATTTTGTTTATGAATTAATTTTTAAAATTATATTTTCGTTTGACCTTTTCATCGGATTAACAGGAGATACTGATGGATTTTGCCTTCACCAAAGAACAGCAGATGTTTAAAAAGGAAATCATCCGGTTCGCCAAAAAAGAGATCGTCCCGCGGGTCCAGGAATTTGATTTAAAAGAGGAATTCGACTTCGAATCCTTTCGTAAACTAGGCGATTTCGGCATCCTGGGGCTTCATTTTCCCGAAGCATACGGCGGCTCCGGCGCGGATGTGGTCACCACCGTTTTGGCCGGTGAAGCGCTTGGCGAGGCGGGCCTTGACGGGGGCCTCACCCTGGCCTACGGGGCCCATTCATTCCTGTGCGCAGATACCATTTACCGCCATGCCACTGAGGAGCAACGGAAAAAATACCTGCCCAAACTGATCAGCGGCGAGTGGATCGGATGCATGGGGCTGACCGAGCCGGACGCGGGCTCGGATGTGGCCTCCATGAAAACCACGGCCGAGAAAAAAGGCGATAAATACGTTTTAAACGGCAGCAAAATCTTTATCACCAACGGCCCGATCGCCGATGTGGCGGTGGTCTACGCCAAAACCGATCCCACCCAGAAACATGCCGGCATTTCGGCCTTTATTGTGGAAAAAGGCACCAAGGGGTTTTCCGCCGGTGCCCCACTCATCAAAATGGGGGTACGCACCTCGCAGACTTCTGAACTCTTTTTCAGCAACTGTGAAATCCCCGAAGAGAATCTGCTCGGCCAGGAGGGCGAGGGGTTTAATATGTCGCTTCAGACCGTGGAATGGGACCGGAGCGCGCTTTTGGCCCCGTTTGTGGGGGCGGCCAAATACATGCTCAATGAGTGCGCGGATTACGCCAAAAAGCGGGAGCAGTTCGGCCGGCCCATCGGCAAATTCCAGGCCATCAAACACAAGCTGGCCAATATCCGCATTTTTGCCGAAGCCTCCCGGAGCTTGGCTTATAAAATCGCCTGGTGCAAGGACCAGGGGCGGCCGTTAAACCATCTTGAGGCGGCTGTGGCCAAACTCTTTGTGGGTGACTGGTCCATGGGGCCGGCCAATGACGCCATGATCGTATTCGGGGGTTACGGGTTCTGCCATGAATACAACATGGAACGGATTTTCCGGGATTCCCGCCTGGCACCCATCGGCGGCGGCACCTCGGATATCCAGAAAATGATTATTTCCAAACTCATCTAGACAATCCGGATTTCTTATAGATCGAGGAGACCCAAATGAATTACGATTTTTCAGAACAAGAATTCACCCTGTTTGTCGATATCCAGGAAAAATTAGCCACTCTGGCGGAAACCCTGCCGCTTGACCGGCGAGAATCCGCCAAAACCCGGGAAAATCTTGACAAAGTGCTTTCCCTCCTGGCCGAATCCCCCTATCTCAAGCTGGGGATTCAGCCGGTGGACGGCTACCAGGGCCAGCTTACCCTGATGGGGGCCATGGAGGTGGTGGCTTCGCTCTCCCCTTCCGCCTACCTTTCCGTGGAAGCCAGTATGCGGCTCTTCGGCCGCGCGGTGGCTGAGTGGGGAACCGATGCCCAAAAGGCCGAATGGCTGTCCCCTTTGCTTGACGGCAAACGGATCGGCGCCCTGGCCTTGTCTGAGACATGCTTAAATATCGAAAATGACCCGTTAACCACGCACGGTGAAAAAGACGATGACTCAGTGGTCATAAACGGCGCCAAGCAATACGTGATCAACGCCCCGATGGCTGATTGCATTGCGGTGGCCGGCGTGCTGGAAGATGCGCATGCCCTATTTCTGATTGAAAAGGAAACATTCGGCTTAACCATTGATCCGGCCCTTGAAACCATAGGCTATGAGGGGACCCCAATTTCGGGTATCCGGCTGGAAAACTGCCGCATCCCGATGGACCAGGTAATTTTTCCCCCGGCCAAAACGGATATGCCGCAAGGCCTTAGGATGTGGGAAAACCAGATCCTGCTGGGCGCCAGCCTGGGGCTCTGCAAAACCGCGTTTGAATACGCCCGGGATCATGCCAAAACCCATAAAAGCGGCGGAAAACCCGTGATCGCCTATCAGGAAGTCGGCTTCAAGCTGGCGGAGATGCTGACCCTGTTTCAGACCTCCCAGTTGCTGGCCTACCGGACGGCCTGGACTGCGGAAACCACCCCGAAAGAGGCGGCTGAACTCATGCTTTGCGCCAAAGTATTCTGCACGGAATCCGCGGAGCAGGTTTCAAGCGAGGCGCTTAAAATTCTGGGCGGGGCCGGCTATATTGCCGGAAACCAAGTGGAACGTGCCTACCGCTGCGCCAAATACGGCCAGATCGCGGGCACCTCCACGGAAATCGCCCGGGTTAAAATCGGCGATGCAGCGCTCGGTTATCGGAACTAGAAAGGACGTCCATGCCAGGCACAAAACCCAATAATAATAAAGAGAACCTCTCCAAATCCGCGATTCGACGGCAGCGGGAGCGGGAACAGCGCTACCAGACCATCCTCCAGGCCGCTGAAACCCTGTTTGCCAACGAAGGCTTTCATAAAGCCAGCATGGAGCAGATCGCGGATGCCGCTGAGGTCTCCGTGGGCGCGGTCTATTTTTACTTCAAAAATAAAGAGGATCTTTTGATCCAGATGATGGCGGAGATCGGCTACCTCATGCGCTCCATCCTGGGCAGGGAATTTAAAAAACACGGGGCCACCATGGAAGGCTTTAAATACGCGGGATACGCATTTTTTGAGGATTTCTGCGTCAACTACCCCGAGCGGGCTGCCATCATTTTCCGCGAATCCGTGGGCAAAAGCGCCCAGGTGGAGCAGCACCGCAAGGAGCTGTTCGATAAATGCACCGGGGATGTGTTAAGCGCGCTCACCGCCGTCAGTGAAAACCAGGGCGGCACCTTCAAAGGCCGGTTTGCGGCGGAAGTCATAGCGGTGAGCGTCATGGGCATCTATGAACGGGTCGCCTACCATTATCTCCTCTGGCAGAACAATACCGAAGACTTAAAGGATATCGGCCGCGATGCGGTGGCGTTCATTCTGGGCGGTGTGAATAATCTGTTTGAAGGAGCATCATGCACTTAAAAGGCGCGTTACACTGTCACACCACCTGCTCGGACGGGGAACTCAAAATCGAGGAAGTGGTCAAGGTGTATACGGATCTGGGCTTTGATTTCATCGCGATGACCGATCACGACTTTCTCATGCGGCCCAACTGCTATGACCGCGTTAAATCCTTACGGACCGATCTGATCATATTCACGGGCATCGAAATGACCGTTTTTGAAAAAGGCTATGTGCATGTCAATAAAATCCGGGGAGATGAGGATGTGCTGCATATTTTTAACCACCCTTCGGAGATGGATCTGCCCATGGATAAAGCCATGGCCCGCATCCAGGCCGTAGGCGGGCGCCTGCCGCTGGATGCGGTGGAAATCACGTCAAAAGGATTCCGCACACCGGAATTTGAAATACCTGAGATCCCCTATGTCAAGGTGGCTACCGATGATTCCCACACCCGCATCGGCTGCGGCCGGGCCTGGATAGAAATGGACTGCCTGCGGGATAAGGACAAAATCATCCGCGCCGTGCGGCACGGGGATTTCTGGAACTGTTTTGCCGAAAATCATCATGTCAATCATTTTAACTTTAGAGTTCAGGGGGCTTGAAAAATGGCAAGACGCGTTGGGATTTGCGCTGTCGCGCAAACGACGATTGAACAGAACAAATGGTACGAGCGCTTTCAGGGCATGGCCCTGGAGGTTCTGGAGAAGCTGCGGGAACAGGTGCCGGTGGAATTCTCCCGCCACACCGGAAAGCCGGGTATCGATATGTCGATCAGTGTATCCGACGATGTGTTTGACGCCCGGACCATCTCCGACAACGCCATGACCGATGTGCTGGGCGCCCATTTCGGGTGCGAGGAAAAGGTTGCCCAGGAGGGCATCCAGGCCATCTATTACGGGCTGGCCGCCATCCAGTCGGGCCACTGCGACCAGGTGTTAATCATGGGGCACTGCAAAGAGTCCCAGCCCAAAAGCCGGAATATGGTGACCCATGTGGCCTTTGACCCGTTTTTCACCCGGCCGGTGGGGCTTGACTTCTGTGCGGCCGCGGGGCTTCAGGCCCAGGCTTACGGGGAGAAAACCGGCATCACGGATGAACAGCTCGCCAAGGTGGTGACCCGCGCAAGGGAAAATGCAGCGAAGAACCCCTATCTGCCCGAAAATCAGCCCGTAACCATTGAAGATGTTATGAAATCTGAAATGCTGGCCGATCCCATCCGCGCCCTGCATGCCTATCCGGTATCCGACGGGGCGGTAGGCATGGTGCTGGCCGCGGAGGATGTGGCCAAAAAAATGACGGACAGCCCGGTCTGGATCACCGGCGCAGGCAACTGCATGGACAGCTTTTTCTTCGGCGACCGGGACCTGGCCTCAAACTTTGCGCTAAAAAAGGCGGCGGAACGCGCCTATAAACGGGCCGGCATCACGGATCCTTGCAAGGCCTTTGATGTCATCGAAATATCGGATCAGTACGCCTATCAGCATCCCATGTGGATGGAAGGCCTGGGCCTCTGCGATGAAGGCAAAGGCGGCGCCTGGATCGACGCCGATGGGCCGAACAAGGCCCGCGTCAATCCTTCCGGCGGCATGCTGGCCGGAAGCCCATTAATTTTGGGCGGGCTTTTCCGGGCGGCGGAAGCGGCCCTTCAACTGCGGCAGGATGCCGGCGAACATCAAATCGAGGCCGCCAAAACAGCCCTGGCCCACGGCGTCATGGGGCCGGCCGGCCAGTTTCATTCTGTTGTCACTCTGGAACGGGGTTAGGAGGCAAATGATGAATAAAAATCGAAATGTTGGCATTATCGGCGTCGGACAGTCCGAATATTCAAGCCACCGGGAGGATGTGAACCAGCCGGAAATGATCCATGAGGCGATTCGGGAGGCATTGGACCATGCCGGCATGACCATAGATGATGTGGACTGCATTGTGCACGGCAATATGGAGCTTTTTGAAATGGTCCATCAACCGGATCTCTGGCATACACTGGGCTCCGGCGCCTACGGCAAAGAAAGCCTGCGGGTGACAACGGGCGGCACCACCGGTGCCACCCTGTGCTGTGCGGCGGATCAACTGGTGGCCTCCGGTATGCATGATGTAGTACTGGCCGTCGGATTTGAGAAACTCCAGGAAGGCCACACCACCGGCGGCATCACCAATATGGCCGATCCCCTGTGGGCCCGCCAGCTCCAGACCGGGGCCCTGACCGGCATGACCGCAGAGCAGGTCATCAATGAGTTCGGCGAGGAACGGGCCAAAAAGGCATCCATGAAATACCGGATCATCATGGATCAGCATGCCATGAAAAACCATAAAGCCCACCGCCGGTTTGATCTTCAGTGGGATCAGGCTGAAGACCTGATGCAGAACTCCCCGGCCCTTGTGGGCGAACTCCGGATGATTCACATGTGCTCGCAAAGCGACGGGGCGTGCGCCATGATTTTCGCCTCTGAGGAAAAAGCCAAACAATTCTGCCCGCAGCCCGCCTGGATGAAGGATCACATCACGGTGCACCGCGAGGAATGCTTCCATATATTCGGCGATGCCCCGGTGCTGATGAGCCATCGCTATGCGGCGGAGAAGCTCTTTGAAAGAAACGGGATCAAAAACCCCAAAAAAGAGATCGATGTATTTGAGATGTATGACCCCTCCTCCTGGTGGGGCCTGGACTGGCTTCGGGAATTTCTGCTGTTTGAGGGCGACGAGCATTTGAAGATGGTGGAAAACGATGAAATCTGTATTGACGGGGAATTTCCCATCAACCCGTCCGGCGGGGTGATCGCATCCAACCCCATCGGCGCCACCGCCATGATCCGCGTGGCCGAAGCCGCGCTGCAAATCATGGGTGACGCCGGCGATCATCAGGTGCCCAAAACCGTTAATCAGGCCCTGGCCTCCGGATTCGGCGGTACCATGTGGACAGTCCTGTTTTTAATGACCCGGGAAATTCCCTGCTAGAGAAAAAAATCATATCCATATCACAGGAGGCAATAATGAATGTCGGTCAATATATCGATAACGCCGTCAAGCGGTTCAAGGACTACCCCTACCTCCAGTATTACGATGACACCTATACTTACGGGGAGTTCCTGCAGAAGGTCCATATCCTGGCCAATGCCTTAAAAAAGCAGGGATTTAAAAAAGGCGATTTCATCCATGTCTGGGTCCAGAACAGCCCGGAAACCCTCATCGCCTATTACGCCATTGTTAAAATCGGCGCCGTGGCCGGCCCGATCAATGGCTGGTGGAAGGGCGCCGAGGTTGAATACCTGTTAAACGACTCCCAGGGCAGCGGCCTCATTGTGGAGGACCAGTACCTGGAAATCTTCAATGAGATTAAAGACAACTGCCCGCATCTGGAAACCATCATAGAAGTGGGCCCGGAAAAATCCGGCAAATACCTCTCATTCGAGGACCTGATGGCGGAAGGCGACGACACGCCGGTGGCCTGCGACGCGG
>JBKHAE010000111.1:0-11736 GCA_046543065.1 Desulfobacterales bacterium
ATATGCCCTCGCGCTCAATGATGTTTTCCCCGGATGCAGCGGCATCCAGGATGATGTCCACGATATGGTCGTCCAGGAGGTTGACCTCGTCCACGTATAGGATGCCGCGGTTGGCCGCAGCCAGGAGGCCGGGCTGGAGCGCGCGCCGGCCCTGCTGAATGGCAAGGGTAAAGTCCACACCGCCGGATACCCGGTCTTCTGTGGCATTTAACGGAAGGGTCACGACCCCTACCCGCCGGCGGTTGCGGGAAAGCGGCAGTGCGGCGCGTCGGCAGTTGTCGCAGGCCTCATCGGGATGGTCGGGATCGCATGAAAAGGGACAGCCCTCCACCACATTGATCCATGGCAGAAGTGCGGCCAGGGATCGTACGGCAGTTGATTTGGCGGTTCCTTTTTCACCGCGGATCAGGACGCCGCCGATTGCCGGGTTGACAGCGTTTAACAGCAGCGCCTGTTTGAGTTCCTCCAGGCCCACAATGGCCGAGAAGGGGTAGAGATTGCGGTACATTCATATCCTCCAGTTGATGCCCACAATCCAGGTCCGCGGCGGGGCCAGCAGACCGTCGGCATAATAATAGGTTTTGTCGAACATATTCTCTATTTTCCCGAACAGTTGGAACCGGCTGAATGCATACTCGGCCCGCAGATCCGCGATGGAATAGCCCGGGATTTCCTTGGTATTTTGCTTGTTGCGATAGACACTGGAGGTGGATTTTCCGTCAAAGACCACTGAAAGCGCCCGGATAGGCTTCCAGTAAACGTTTAAACGGCCTGTATGGCGGGCCTTGCACGGCAGCCAGAGCCCGGTTTCCCCGTCTGTTGCCTCCAGATAGGTGTAAGACGCCTTTAGCTTAAGGCACTCCATCATCTGGCAGGTAAAGGCCAGGTCCCCGCCCTGGTAAAACACCTCGCCGAAGTTCTGATACTGGCCGATCCCGTCGTTTCCAGTTACATATGTGATCCGGTCACTTAAGCGATTGTAGAAGCCCGAGATGGTAAAGGAAAAACTATCCAGCGGGCTAGAGGAAAACTCCACGCTCAGGTTGTCTGCGGTCTCCATCACCAGGTCCGGGTTGGGCCGGGTGGAGCTGGTTTCATTGTATCGCTGGTAAAACGACGGCGTGTTGTCGGCCCGGCTGTAGGCAGCGCTTACCCTCCAGGCCGTTTTTTTGTAACTCAGTTTGATCTCCGGGTTTACCGTATTGTCAAAGGCGGAATGGTAATTTCCGCGAAGTCCCGCCGTAAAAGTAACATGACGGTCGGGAAATGTTATGGATTGGGAGGCCAATAGCGAGATGACGTGTTCATCCTGGTCTTCGAAGGTGGTGCCGCTGGCTTTATCCCAGGTAAATGCCGCCCCGCAGCTTAAATCCCCCAGGTCTGTGGTGTGAAATGTTGTGGCTATATCCTCTCCGAAATTTGCGACCTCCAGGGTGTTGTCCACCCCCCGGCTTTCATCCGTGTTATCCCGCCGGCCCGCGTTATAATAGGTCCGGCTGTTCACCGGGTGAAAATCGGCTGTCAGCGAGTAGGCGGAGTTGCGCGTCTGTTTTCGGGAAAACGGCGTGGGATAATCCGGATAGCCGCTCAGGCCTCGTTTGTCTTCAAGATAATCCGCTGAAAAGGTGATTTTTTTCTTCTCCTCCAGGGCATAGGAAAGCTTCAGGCCCGCCTGGTAGCGCTTCTGGTCGTTGTTGATTTTATATCCGTCGGTGGTTTCATAGCCCCCGCTTACCCCCAGGTTCAATCTGCCGCTTGTGCTGCTCAGCGCCGCACTGTAGTCCTGCGTATCATCACTGCCGCCATAGGCCTTGACGTATCCGGAAAGCCGATGGTCCCTTTCTGTGGTGATCAGGATAACCCCGCCGCCTGCATCCTGGCCGTAAGTCAGCCCGCCTTTTCCTTTCAGGATCTCAATGCGCACCACATCCTCCGGCGATATCATATCCCAGTTAACACCCCCGTAGCTTGAGGTGGGATCATTAATGGGCCGGCCGTCTACAAACACCTTGACCTTGTAGGAGCCGTGGATGCCCACCGAGGAATTCCCGGCCTGGACGCCAGGGACGTTGTTTAAAATATCAGACATTTTACGTGCCTGCATAGCGCGGATATCTTCGGCTTCAAGCACTACGGTATCTCCGTTTTCAGCCGTCCCGGCTCGGGCAGGTATGCAGACGCATCCAAAGCAGAGGCAGGCGACCATGAATGAAAGCCTTAAGGCTTTATCTTTTGGAAATAAATTCATGATTGTGTTCAAAAGCCCTCTATTCGGTCCATTCCTCGATCTCACCTTCCATCTCCAGGTAGGCGTTTCTAAGTTGTTCCGTCATCTGCTCATCCGCCTTCCACATGCCCCGGCTGATGGCCTCCAGGAGCTTGTCCAGGATGTTTTGCAGGGCAAAGGGGTTGACCGATTTCATCCAGTCCTGCATCTCCGGGTCCAGAGCATAGGCACGAGCGATCTTTTCATACATCCAGTCCTCCACCACCTCGGCCGTGGCGTCCCAGCCCAGCACCACATCCATCATGTGAGAGATATCGCCCGCGCCTTTGTAACCGTGTCGTTTCATGCCGGCCAGCCATTTGGGGTTGACCAGGCGGGAGCGAAGCACGTGCCTGGCCTCCTCAAAGGTGGTGCGCATCTTGACGCTCCGGGGGTCTGAGGAATCGCCCATAACGGAATAGGGCAGGCTCCCCCGCACGGTCTTGGCGGCCGCAATCAGCCCGCCGTAATAGTTGTAGTAGTCCGTGCACGACATCATGTCGTATTCTCTTGAGTCCTCGTTTTTCACCGTCACATCCATGCGCGAAAGCTGTTTGCGAAAGGCAGCGGCTTTATGCTGGCCGTAGGAGCCCTTGCCATAGGCATGGGCGGAGTAGCGGATGTAGTTGTTGCCGAGATCTTCCTGGGTCTCCCAGTTTTTGGACTCCACCAGCTCGGCAACCCCTGCGCCGTAGGTGCCTGGTGGGCAGCCGAATACCCGGAAGGTAGCTTCCCGAAAGGCGTCTTCTTCGCTCAGCCCTTCTTTTTGGTATTCCTCCAGGTCCTTGAAGACGTTTTTTCTGAGGAAATTGGTCTCCGGCGATTCCTTGAGCAATGCCACCATACGGACGGCCTCGTCGATGCGCTCCACCAGGTTGGGAAAGGCATCCCTGAAAAATCCCGAAATACGCGGAACCACGTCCAGGCGGGGGCGTCCCAGTTCTTTGGCCGGGATTACCTCAAGGCCGGTGACATTGCCACTGCCCCTGGCCCAGACAGGCTTTAAGCCCATCAGGTAATAGATTTCCGCGATATCGTCGCCCCGGGTGCGCATGGTGGCAGTCCCGTATACCAGGATGCCGATCGAGTCAGGGTAGTGGCCCGACTCCTCGAGGTAGCGTGCAAGCAGGGCATCGCCCATCTGCACTCCCACTTCCCAGGCGGCAGGGCTCGGAATTTTGTTCGGATCCACCGAGTAGAAATTGCGGCCCGTGGGCAGGATGTCCGCTTGCCCGCGGCTTGGCGCCCCGGACGGCCCCGGCGGGACAAACCGGCCGTCAAAGCCGGCCAGACTGTTATCCATTTCTTCGGTGGATCGCCGGATATTGGGCACCAGGGTGTCGGCGATATAGGAGAGAACCGCAGCTGTTTCAGGCGAGGGCCGGCCCAGATGCTTTGAAGCGATTCCGGCTGCGGCATCCTGCTGAAAGCCTGATTCTGAAAGCTCGCCCACCATTTCCAAGGCGGTTTCATGGGCATGCCGGATAATATCCCCGCTGCTTTTGCCGCCAAAGCGATCCGGCCGACGGCCCTGGTTCTCCAGGAGGTCATCATAGTCAAAACCCATGGCGGTAACGACGGATTCACGAAGCGATGGCGTGTCCCCGTTGGCAATACGGGTGAGTTGGACCACGAACTCATTCAGGCGCTCATTTTCAGGATGCGTTCCCAGGATATGCAGGCCGTCGTTGATCATGGTATCCGAGAGCTCTTCGATGTAATCGTGGAGACGCTCCAGAAAGGCGTCAAAATCCGAAAGCGCCTCTTCCCGGCTGAGTTCCAGATCCTTGTCCAGATTTCCGGCTTCCACCGCCTCCCAGATCATGGGCCGCAGCACTTCCAGCTTGCTCGGGTCCTCTGCCTCGGCTGCCGCATAATCGTGCACCAGGGCCTGGACCCGGGCCAGATCGTCATAGAGATCAGCGTTGGTAAAAGCCGGCGTCAGGTGATCGATAATGCAGGCATAGGAGCGGCGTTTGGCCTGGGTCCCCTCACCCGGGTCGTTGATGATGTAAGGGTAAACATTGGGAAGCTCCATGATGGAAAGATCCGGATAGCACTCGTTTGAAAGTCCCAGGGCCTTTCCGGGCAGCCACTCCAGGCTTCCGTGTTTGCCCACGTGCATCACCGCATCCGCCTTGAACACATCGCGGATCCACCGGTAGTGGGCGAGATAGTGGTGGGGGGGGGAAAGATACATGTCGTGGTAGATTTTGTCGATATTTTCAAAGTAGCCCCGGGGTGGCTGAATGGTTAAAAACACGTTGCCCTTTTGAATGCCCGCAAAATGCATCTGCCCGTCATGGACGAAAAGGTCGCCCGGAATCTCTCCCCAGTCTTCGCTCATTTTCTCCCGCACGGGCCGGGGGATTTCTTGGTGCCAGGGAGTAAACCATTTCTCATCCGCATGGGCACAGGCCTTTTTTGCTATCTGATCCATAGGCAGCCATCGCTGGTCGGCGGTCATTCGGCTTAAAAGATCATTGGCCAGTTCATCGCTGTTTGCATAATCGAAATCCGTCGCATACCCGGCCTGTTTCATCCGGTCCAGCAGCAGCTTGACGCTGGCAAAGCTGTCCAGCCCTGCGGCACAGCCGATCCGGTCGTTTCTCGGCGGGTAATGGTGAAAGACGACCGCCACCCGGCGCTCGGCGTTGGGTTTGCCTTTGAGCCGGCCCCAGTTAATCGCCAGGAGGACCATCTTGTCCACCCGTTCCGATATGGGCTGATACTTGGCGAGAAGGGCTCCTGTAACGGAATCAATGGCCTCCTGCTCGCGTGTTGCCACTGGAACGGAGATCAGGACCCCGTCAAACTCGGGCTGCGCCGCGGAAAGTGCCACGTCCATGGCGGTCATGCCCTGCCAGCTCTCCTTCCACTCGGCATAGGGCGAAAGACAGGTCATGGCCTGGATTACGGGCACGTCCATGCGGTGATACAGGGGCTTGTATTCCGGGGCCACTAAGGTGAGGGAAAACATGTTCGGGTTGATCAGTACATCTATGCGCGGACGGTCTCCGTCCATGAAATAGTTCTCGACTATATAATCCGCGCCGTGGTTGCCCCGGTGGGCGTCCTTGAAGCGGATGTGAAAGACCGGGATGATGTTGGCGCCTGCAGCCTCCACCGCGCGAATGATGGCATCGATATAGCCCAGGTTGTTATTGAGCCAGTAAGCCTGATAAAACCAGAGGCCAACGGTTATTTTGTCCGGATACACCCGTTCGGCCAGGTAGTCTTCAAGGGAGGGAATGCCCGGCATGTCCGGGTGATAGATGCCTTCATGGGGCAGTTCCAAGGGCGGCTGGCAGGGCTCATCTGTTTCAAAAAGCCGGTTGTGGAGATAGATCAGCAACTGATGAAAGTTGAGATAGCCGCCGTAGCTCAGATACTGGTAAATCCGGTCCCAGGTCCCGGACTGGTAGTCGGGTGAGAACTCGGCGGCTATGGCCACCGAATCCTCATCTCCCGCTGTGGGCTGGATATGAAGATACGGCCGCTTTAGCTCTGGTATTGCCTTTAACGCCTCAAGCAAAGCATCAAAAGCTGGAAAGGAGTTTTTTCCGCCATGAAGTGTTACAATCACGATATCTGCACAAAGGGCCTGCCTCACAAATTCATGTTGCCTGGAGTTGTCAAAAAGCTGGGTCTGAGTGCGGGCGTAAATGTTGACTTTGCCGTCCTTGCTCCGGAAATGGTCAACCCCCTGGCTTAAAGAGGAAATTTCCATGGCGGTGGCTGAAAAATAACATAAGGTGTAATGCCGCATAATACCTCCTTTATGCCGCTGTGGGGGACGGATTGGATGTTTGTTTTTGTTCATGATGTGCCCATGCCCGGTGATTTATGGCTTCGAGCAGTTCGGCCGCATCCCGGCAGATGATGGGTCCATCTGTTGCTGAAAGGTCCGGGTCTGTTTTTCCGATTCCGTTGCTGCGCAGGCTCATTACTCGCTTGCCTTTTTTCAGGGCCATTTCCAGCAGCTTTTGGTTGCCCTGGCTTATTGGCCCGTGGCCGTTGTCAAACCCACAGTCAATGACCAGTTCGCAGGCATCGAGTTTTTTCCAGGCTTCAGCCAGGGTTTCGTTGCTTACCCATGTCATGGACGTCTGTGTCATGCAATCCGCTCCCAGGCAACGCGCCACGTAATAATCCACATCATTGGAGCAAAGGATGCCTGTGGAGACGGCAAATCCTTGCTTAATCAGCATTCTGTATACCAGAGCCCCGGTGCCGGCGCCTGCCAGGACAAAAATTCGGCCCTTGCTGCCCGTTCCCCGGAATTCAATTCCCCCCAGCCGGCTGCTGAACCGGGCATCATTGAAGTCATAGAGATCCGCCACAACCGGACCGGAGAGCACGGTTTCAGGCATTCCCCAGGCAGACACCCCGCCGTCCTTGATCAGAGCTACCCGGTCGGATACCTTGGCGGCCACATCCACATCATGCAGCGAAGCCACCACTGTGATTCCCCGGCTGTGACACAGGTTGCGAAGAATACTCATGACTTCCATGCGGTGCTTTAAATCCAGGTGAAGAGTGGGTTCATCCAAAAGCAATAGCTGCGGTTCCTGGGCCAGAGCCCGGGCCACCAGTGCTTTTTGGCGCTCACCGTCGCTAAGATCGGAAAAGGAACGATGGGCCAGATTCCCGGCGTTTACAGCCGCAAGGGCTTTTTCAACCGCCCTGCGGTCTGCCTGACCCATTCGCCCCAGAAAATCCGTGTGCGGATAGCGGCCCAAAGCCACAAACTCAAATACTGAAAAAAGCGGGGGCGAGATTTTTTCCGTCAGTACCACCGCCATGCATCGGGCCAGATCCATGGCGGTGATTTCCCCTATGGGCTGGCCCATAACCTTTATGGTCCCTGCTATCGGCTTTAAATGCCGGGAAAAAGCCCGCAAAAGAGTGGTTTTCCCAACGCCGTTGGGTCCCAGCAGAGAAACGAACTGGCCCGGCGCAAACCCCAGGGTCAAATCCGACAGCACAGTTTTGTCCTTGTAGCCCACTGCCAGATCAGTGCAGGACAGGATATAGTTTGGTTTGTTGTTATTCATAATTCCACCCTCCTTTTAACCAAAAGCCCCATGACAACTGGTGCGCCGAAAAAAGCCGTGATTGCCGAAAGCGGCAGTTCAACCGGAGAAAGCAGCATCCGGGCGATAAAATCGCACAGGCTGGTGACCAGCGCGCCTACAAGGCAGGCGCCTGGGATCAGAATCCGGTTGTCCGAGGTTTGAAACACCAGGCGCGCCATATGAGGAACAGCCAAGCCGATAAAGGCTACCGGCCCGGCCACTGATGTGATCATGCCGGCAAGCGCACAGGCGCACAGCAGAATCAGCATACGGAAACGCCGGATGTTTACCCCCATGGAGGCGGCATAGGTCTCGCCCAGCAGGAAAGCGTTTAACGGCTTGCTTAAAAAATAAATCAGGGCCAGCACCAGGCCCCCGAAGATGAGTAACATCCAGATCTCATCCCAGCCGAAACCTGAAAAACTGCCAAGCTGCCAGAGCACAAAGCCCTTGATTTTCTCCTTTTCCGCAAGAGCCGTGAGAATACTGGTGATTGCGTGACATAAATAACCCATCATCAATCCGACAATCAGCAGGGTGATTCCGCTTTTTACCCTGTATGCGATGGCCACAACCACCATCATGACCGCATAGGCCCCGATAAAAGCGGCCAGCGTGGTCACGAATGGAGAAATTACCGTCATGCCTACAGTGAGAGTAGTGAGCATGACAAAGGAAACCATCACTGTGGCGCCCGAGGAGATTCCCAGAATGAACGGACCCACGATGGGATTGCGGAAGTACACCTGGAGCAAAAGTCCTGAAACCGCCAGGTAGGCTCCCCCCAAAATTGCCGAAATGGTCCGGGGAATGCGGATTTTCCATATGATATCGTTATAAAGGGCCGTGCTTTGCGGCTGGATAAGGCTATTCCAGATTTCTCCCGGAGAGATCAGAACTGAGCCCACCGCGATATTGAAAACCATCAAAAAGACAGTCAGCACTCCCAAAAGGACAAAACCAAAGATCCGCCTGTGTTCCCAAAGGGGGCGCCGGCCGGCTATGGATCTTGCTTCAACGCTCATTTATCTTCTCCGTCTGGTTTCGGGGTTGGTTTCCGGCAGTTCCATGAAATAGCGAAGCGTATAGTCCTTATACAATTCCGGATACAAGATGGCGGCGATTTCTTGGAAGATTTCATCCAGCCGGTAATAGGATTGAGCATAATGCGGCAGAGGCGCATAAACTTTCCCCTCGTTTAAGGGCCGTATGCCGGATAACATCGGGTTCAGGCGAGCCAGGGCCTTTTTGGACGTGATGCCCTGTTCAGGCGTGCGATAAGTAAACAGGATATCAGCTTCTTTGCCGCTGTAGAGAAACCTCTCCACATTGATTTCAATTCAGGACGTGCCAAAAACGTCATCAAACAAGTAATCACTTTGAAGGGTATTGATCAGCTCCGCCACCCAGGCGTTGCCCGGTTCCACCAGCACCCTTTTTTCGTAAATATCCCCCCACATGACCTTAAGCGGTGGGCCTGCATTATGGGTTTGTTCGCGGATTTCTGTCAAAGCGGTGTTGACCCGGTTGAAAAAACTCCGGGCCTGATCCTCCTGGTGAAAGAAAGGGGCCAGGAATTTGACAAAACGCATCCGGGTATTCAAACACATGGCCGTGGCTGAAGAAGTGATAACGCAGGGAATGTCCAGATCATTGAGCATGGGAATAATGGAGCGATCCCAGGTCAGCACCAGATCGGGCTGCACCTGCTCCAGTCGCTCGAAATCAATGCTGTTGTCGGTTCCCAGAAAAGTAATTTTTCCGGATTTCATACCTCTTCTGACTTCCGGGATATGCCATTTCTCTGTTGGATAAGTGGTTCCCACCAGCGTTTTTTCCAAAACCCCCAGCGCTTTTAATACGGAAACATTAAATGATCCATATGTTGCAACGCGCTTGACCGGTGTTCGGATGAGACGGGTGGGGTCCACATTTTCTGGCACAGAGGCGTTTTTCGGCACCAGCACCAGCCTCCGGCCGGCGCCGTCGCGTACCTCGGTTTGCCGGGGGGAATTTTTTTGCAGTGTGAATTCCCCCAATTGAATAAAGGACCTGTTGTTATCCTCCGCCTTGCCTTTATCTCCGGACTGGCCGCATGCACAAATAAGTATGGGCAGCAAAAGGATCGGCACATATAGAAAAACCCCAAGCATTTTATTCATCAGACCTCCTTTTTTCATTTTTAGGCATCGTCCAATCGGTCAGGTACAAAGCGATTCCGGCAGTAAACAAAAGCATGCCCAGCATGTATAAAAAAACCCCGGGATCTTTGCGGATGATCAGATCGATCCGTTTGTTGCTGTTTATTTCCCCGTTTTTTTTCTTTGGCGCGAAATCCTTGAGAAAGATGCCGTAATTTTTAAAAATAACAGGCTTGTTATAGGAAAGTTCGGCTTTTCTGCGGTGGTTTCCGTCGATAAGGAGCAGGCAAGCCCGCGGCCGGATCACATGTTGGTCAAAGGCAGGCATTCGGCCGCCTTTGTAATAATCCGGAGAAAATGACTGGAATTGGATTCTGGCTTCAGTGCCGGGCAGCGTCAGGGAGGATCCGGGCACGAGTGTCCGTGAGTCCAGAACCCGGACAAACGTATAACTGCAGAGATAACCGGTCAGGATAAGGATCAGGGCGTAATGCATGAGATGGGGGGCAAGCCTGAAAAGAAGGCGCAGCCGCGGATACTTTTTGCGATGCCGGATCAGCCGCACCACCCGATCTGTCGTGCACACAAAGGTGTTGATGCAAAAAAGGGTCAGCAGAACCAGCAGTGCCAACAGCCAGGCCGTGGATTTCAGGTTGCAGCGGCCATAGGTGCTGATCCAGCCAATGAGACCCACGTCGTTTAAGGGCGCAAAAAGGATTTCATTGCGGTTCAGGCAGATATATCCGAAAGACAGATCCGCTGCCAGCAAAAGGCACAACACGATGGTCAGATGAATGCCGGCCAGTTTTCTCCATATGTAAGAAAGTATTGGCATGGTATCTATAACGGCCATCGCAACGGCCCCAGTTCCGGAACAAAGTTCAGCGCCACGACCACGAAAGCACCTGATGCGGCATAAGCCGCTCGGCTCTGAGCCGTCCAGGTGCCGGTGAGATGCAGATGCAGCAGGCTGATATAGAAAAACCAGGTCGCCATAATAAGAGTGATGGCCGCGTCATCCCAGACGACCGGAGACCCCCAGCCCAGATAAGACCAAAGCATGCCCGAGAACATGCACAGGGTCCAGAAGACAAATCCCCAAACCGCCCAGCCGAGCCAGGGCTGCTGCGGTTTGTCTGATAAAAGACCCGCCCATGCCCATGCGGCACTGAAAAGAAAGCAGCCCTGGCCGAGGGTTTTGAATAGAAAAAACAGGTGTGAGGCCGGGGTGTGGGATTTTAAAAACGGCAGATAAAAATCCTTGGGAAACAAAAACGCGGCCACAGCCAAAAACAGGGCCAGACCCAGGACAAAACGGCGTGCCCGGATATTATCTGTCCTGCGCCGGTTGAGCGTGGTAAGCAAACCCAGGCAAAGCGGCAGGGTTGCCGGCCCCAGATACATGGGCATCAGGGGCCAGGCGGTCGAGTATCGCCAAAATACCAGTGCGGCATTGGCAGAAAGACCCGGGAGTAAAAACAACCACATTGTGTTGCCCCACCTTCCGGGAGCCCATGCAGCGGCAAAACTCAAAAAATAACACCCTGCTGCACTGAAAAAAAGGACATCTGGTTTCATTGGCAATCCTCCAAACAAAAAAATCCCGGATCGAAACAAACCGATCCGGGATTTCCCTTTTTTATCCGCAGATGACGCGGGACACGAAGCCGTCCTCGCGGTCGTGTTCCTTACTGCTCAGGCAGGTCTTCTGACTCCCGGATCATCCTACCGGCTGCACCTTCCCGGCATGATTGGCCAGTGGTGTTTTGCAGCTTTCGTCCCCGATCACAGCGGCGGGCCCGTCCCCGATTCACACGGGGTTCCCTGTTAGGCTCTGTTAAGAGCACCTGAGCATAAAAAAATTATGGTTTGAAGTCTAATCAAACCGGAACAACTCTGTCAAGCAAAAAACAAAGCATTCAAAAAAAGCTTGACAGAAATTTGGCCCAGATTTATTAAAAAATATTAATAAAGTTATGTTAATCAAACTAAATGTTTTTTGTTCAAAAATAATTTTCAAATCCCAGTGCAGAAAGCGTCAATGCGCATAGATTTCAATGATATGCAGAGAGGCCTGGAAACGGTATAACAGCTGGAGGTTTTTTGCGTATAATGTTAGACCGTTAAAACAAAAAAATTATTGGCGAACAATATATAGCCCTACAACGCAATTTATGTTTTGATATCGTTGACCAGCAACTTTTTTCGTCTGTGCGATAAGTAAGCCCTGTGATTTTTGAGTTGTATCCAT
>JBKHAE010000010.1:0-43869 GCA_046543065.1 Desulfobacterales bacterium
GTCGCGCAGACAAACACCCTTGCCGGGCTGCCGGCCCCGCCGGCGCTTTCCGATACAAAGCAGCTGGCGGAAATGATTGAGCGCATCCAAGAAGCGACAAACCGGCGGCGGTACTGCCAAAAACAGGCCGAGGCCCTAACCCCCGTAAACGCGCCGCCGGAAATGAAACCCACGGAGCCGCTCAAAGATCTTATAACCCGCATGCAGACACTTAACCACCGTATCCGAACCGCACGGACCGGTCTGAATCTGCTCGGCCAATGCCCGGCACCGCCGGATATGCAGCCTCCGGATGGCTTAAAACGCATGATTGATCGCCTGCAGGTGCTTGAAACCGAAGTGTTGCGAAAAAAGCAGCAGGCAGATCGGCTTTCCAAGCTTTCCGCCCCGCCGCAGCCGGCAGAGACCCAAAAACTCGAAAACCTGATTGAGCAGATTAAAAAAAGCCGAAATCACATGGACCGGCTGGACCGGGAAATGCAGGGGCTTGATAAAGAGTTATCCAAAACCGATGCGGAGCTTCGCCGCTGCATCCAGACGGCCGGCATCTGTCCCACCTGCGGACAACCCATTGATCCGGATCATTTTATAGAAACCGCCCTGGGTATAAGTGGAAGCGGCGCATGAACCGGGAATACGACAAACCATCCTATAAGGGCCTTCTGATGATCGGAGACCCCCATTTGGAAGCCCGCATCCCCGGATTCCGAAAGGATAACTACCCGCATGTCATCCTGGAGAAACTGCGCTGGAGCCTGGCCTATGCCCGCTCCGAATCCCTGCTGCCGATGATTCTGGGCGATCTCTTTCACCTGCCCCGCAGCAACCCGAACTGGCTGCTGGTCGAAGTGATGCAGCAATTTGACATGGAAATCCTGGGCATCTATGGAAACCATGATGTGCATGAAAACACCCTGACAGATGATGACAGCATCCGGGTAATTGAGAAGGCGGGCAAAATTCGGCTCTTAAACGAAGCCGCCGCCTATCCGGTCCAAATAAACGGCCGGCCGGTTTCTATCGGGGGCACGCCCTGGGGCCGCCGCCTGCCTGATAAATACGATCCGGATACGCAAGCCGATCCCGCAGCTTTGGTTATCTGGCTGGCCCACCATGATGTCATGGTCCCGGGCTATGAAGACCAGGGCCGCATCCGGCCCAAAGAAATCCCCGGCATTGATCTGGTCATTAACGGACACATCCACCGGTGCCTGGGAGAAATCCAAAAGGGGCAAACCTGCTGGCTCACCCCGGGCAATATCAGCCGCCGGGCCCGAAGCGATGCCGCCAGAAATCATCGCCCGGCGGTTCTGCATATGGATATCAGCCAAACGGGATGGACATATCACTATGTTGAGATTCCGCATCAGCCTTTTGACCAGGTCTTTTACGAGGCCGTGGCAGATATCGCCGCGGATGATGACACCGGCTCCGCCTTTGTCTCCGGCCTGGCTGAGCTTCAGGCCCGCCGGACCCAGACCGGCGAAGGCCTGATGCTGTTTTTGGAAAAAAATTTGGACCAGTTCGAAACCGACGTGGTCAACGAGATCAAGCAACTCGCATACGAGGTGACCCAAAATGACGGATCCGAAAGCGGACAAACAGACAATTGAGGAGTTAAAAACGCGCTATGAGAGCCTGAACAAACGAAAAATTCAGGCTGAGGCCAACCTGGAAAACGCGCAGAATCAGCTCGAGGAATTAAAGGCCCAGGCCCGCTCGGAGTTCGGCACAGACGATATTGAGGCGCTCAAAAAGATGCTGGCGGACATGCAGGCTGAAAATGAACAGAAACGCGCCGCCTACCAGGAAAGCCTGGACCGGATTGAAAAGGATCTGGCGGCAGTGGCGGAAAAATACAAGGGGCTTGAGGATTCGGATTCGGAGGCCCCAAAAGATGGCTGAAACCGAACAGATTCCCTCTCCTGCCGGGCTGCGCCAGAGATTTACCCGGCTCGCCGCCTGGCAGGAGCAGACCCGGAAAGCCGCCGACCGAACGGAAAAGCGCCTGGCCGGCATCCGCCAATATCTGGCGCTTAGCGATAAGGTCGCCGCGGCCCTGGAAACCTTAAATCAGCAGCTTTTCCGGGAACTCCTGGATCTCATTGAAACCAAACTCACCATCGCGCTGCAGGAAGTCCTGGAGCAGCCCATAGAGCTGAAGGCTGACGTGGACTGGAAGCGCAATGCCGCCAGTGTGGAATTCTGGATCGAGCGGGACGGCCATCCGGAGGACATCCTCAAAGGCCAGGGCGGATCGGTGGCCAACATCCTGTCAGTGGGGCTTCGCATGTTTGCCCTGACAACCTTGGATGCGACCGCACACCGGCGTTTTCTGGTATTGGACGAACAGGACTGCTGGCTGCATCCGGATCTGGTGCCCCGGCTGGTTAAAATCGTCCATGAGGCGGGGAAGGCCCTGGGGTTTCAGGTGCTGATGGTCTCGCACCATGATCCGAAATCATTTGAACAATACGCGGATCGAATCTATCGCCTGATTCCAAAGGGTGAGTACGGGGTATCTGCTGAATTGGTCGGTGACCAGCCTTTTGAAACTGGTGCCACGGATTAGTCTCAATATTTCAAACGTTTTTGGGTTGTTTCCGGCCGCACCATCCACCCCGATATGCCACTTTGTAGTACCTGAATTTAGATAGTATTTTTCATGCCAATGCCAAAACAAGCTCATGATTTCCGGCACTTGAATTTTTCAATCAGATTAGTTTTTTTGTTGACATCCATAATAGACGGCATTTATTCTAATAAAGGTTATTTATTTTTTACAGGCAATTTCGGGAAGGGCAATTCGGGGTGTGTTTTCTATCGATCTTTCGCGTTGGCGAAACTTTTGGACAACCGCCGAAGTATGACCTGACGAGTTGTACAAAAAATTATGAAAGGAGGTGCTAACCGTGGAAGGTCGAGTAAAATGGTTCAACGACAAAAAAGGCTTCGGGTTTATTGAGACAGACGAACAAGGCGATGTATTTGTTCACTACTCCAACATCCAGGAAGACGGCTTCCGGAGCCTTAAGGAACTGGAGCGCGTATCCTTTGAAGTGGAAGATACCGCCAAAGGGCCCCAGGCCGTAAACGTCAAACGGTTATAAACCCGGTTTATTTATAAAAATAAAAAATAATTGGCCAGCTGAGGCAGGATGTATGCATCCTGCCTTTTTTATGGACCGCCTTCTTTATGCAGATTCAAATCCGCCACTATGCCGCCGGTGCGGCGGAAGCCGCCGATTTTGCCGTAATCATCGATGTTTTTCGGGCATTTTCCATGGCCTGCTACGCATTCTCGCGCGGGGCGGCTAAAATTATCGCCGTGCGGGAAGTGGAAACCGCCCGTCAGTGGAAGCAGTCGATTCCCGACTGCATTCTTGTGGGTGAGCGCCATGCCGAAAAACTCCCCGGCTTTGATTTCGGCAACTCCCCCTCCGAAATTCAGGACGAGGACCTTTCCGACCGAATCATTGTCCATACCACCCACTCGGGCACCCGGGCGCTCACAGCCGCCGCCCACGCCGACCCGGTGATCACCGGCAGTTTTGTTAACTGCGGCGCAATTATCCAGTATATTCAGCAGACCGCACCCAGCGAGGTCTCCCTGGTCTGCTCAGGCTTTGAAGGCAGAGAGCCCGCCCTGGAGGATACGCTGTGCGCTGAATTTATCCGGGATGCCCTTTGCGGGGAGACAAAAAGATCGTTTGAAGATATCCGAAAAGAATTAAAAACCGCCAACACCGCCCGCCGGTTTTTTGATCCGGAAGACACATCTTCGCCGGCCACGGACTTTGACCTATGCCTGGCCTTTGATCGCTTCCCGTTTGTCATCCGACGCACAAAAACAGCTTCGGACTGGTGCGAACTCGAACGGGTGAATTTATAAGCGGATTTCGACCTTCCCTGCCAGATATTTTTTCACTGCGGATATGGGCACCTCCCGGCGGTGGAAAATCCCGGCGGCAAGCGCAGCTTCAGCGGCTGTCCGGGTAAATACCTCCAGGAAATGGGCCTCGCTGCCGGCCCCGCTGGAGGCGATCACCGGTATGGAGACGGCATCTGCCACCGCATTGATCAGTTCGATATCAAAGCCCGCACCTGTGCCGTCCCGGTCAATGGAATTTACAAGGATCTCACCGGCGCCTAACTCCTCGCAGGCTTTGGCCAGGGTCACCGCATCCACGGGCCGGCCTTCCCGCCCGCCTCTGACCGTGCACTGAAACCAGCAGTACCGCTCGCCATTCGGGCCGGGCAGCCCGGTTTCAATCACATGACAGGACTCATCTCCCGGCCGATCCACGTAAACCCGCCGCGGATCAATGGAAATAACCACCGCCTGGTTGCCGTAGATGGCAGAAATCTGTTCAATGGCGCTTTTTCCGCTCTTTTCGCCGCAAGCCAGATAATCCTCGACAATTGAAACCGCATCGCTTCCAATGGAAATCTTATCCGCGCCTGAGCGGAAATACGCGGCCGCCACCTCAAGGGCGGTATAGGTCTGCCCGGACTGATCCGTGTAATCCCGAATTCCGCCGCCGATGGTCAAAGGCACGAATACATGCCGGGAGGTCTGCTTCAAAACTTCCAGCATGGGCAGATCCTTCAGGGGAAAATCCCGAAACCCGGTAATGTTTAAAAAGGTGATTTCATCCGCGCCCGCCTCATAATAACGGCGGGCCAGATCCACCGGTTTGCCGAGATTGCGGACTTCGCCCTTTTCCCTCACATCATAGCGATCCCCCTTGGTCACCACTAGATCGCCGGCGTCATTGGTGCGCACATCCAGACAGGCGACAATCCGCTTGGCCAGACGCGTTTCTGTCTGCGGACGGATAGCGGCCGGCCGGCCGGCGCCCGGGCGGATAAAATTCTGAAATACCGCCAAACCGGCATCTCCGCTTTTTTCCGGGTGAAACTGGGTGGCCACCAAATTGCCGGTTTTGATACTGCTGACAAAGGCTTTCTCATAGGTGGTATAGGTCAGTGCCACTGCCGGATCATCCGGCATCACGTGATAGGAATGGACAAAATAGAATTTCTCCGCGCCATTTAAATGGTTAAATATGGCCGTGTCCTGCCGGATCACGACCCCGTTCCACCCCATATGGGGAACGGATAAATCCGTATCAAAGCGTTTGACAGTACCGGCAAGCACACCCAGACCAGGGGCATCCGGCGCCTCCTCGCTTTTTTCAAAAAGCGCCTGAAGCCCCAAACAGATACCCAGAAACGGGCGGTCCTGCCTGATGTAGGTCGTTAAGGCATCCACGTAACCCTTTTCCCGCAGCACTTGCATCATGCTGCCGAAATTACCCACCCCCGGAAACACCAGTTTTTCCGCCCTGTCAATATCTTCCGGTCCGGACGCGATATGGACGGTTTCGCCCAGTTTTTCAATGGCGTTGACCACGCTTCGCACATTGCCGGCCCCGTAATCGAGCAAAGTAATCATAAAATGTCCTTAACACGTATCGGTTTCAATGTGCCAAAAACCCGTTTGTTTCGTTTTCAGCAGTTAACCCCAATGGAGTTAACACAAAATCGACCGCAATAACAGCAATACCTCAACAACCCGAATTAAAGAAATCGACAATTTAACAATCCGCTTGCGTCCGGCCGGCGAACATGTTATTTAAATAATTATCAATATGTTTACTTTATTGATGGCTCATAGAATTTTCCATATCCCGGGCAGTTACTACCCATGGACCCGTTAGAGACCACATTACAGCATCTTGCCGAAGACGTTGAACAGATCAAATGGCTCATGCTCGCCATGCTGGCGATCTTTCTGGTAAGTACCGGCTACCTGATTTATCTCTTTTCCAATCTCCGAAAACTCATTAAAGCCGAGCAGATCGCCAATGATTTTCGGCAGAAAGCTAAAATTTTACTCAATATGAATGACCTGGACGGGGTGATTAAAATCGCCTCCGAGCGCCTCCGGCGGTTTCCCGGGGAACTGTTCGCCCATTGGTATCTGGGCCAGGCCTATTACAGAAAAAAACAATGGCATAAGGCGCTGGCTGAATTTAATTATATTTACGACATCGCCCCGTCATGGCGGCAGCGTTTTGTCAACCCGTTTATCATTGATATCAAGGATCAGCTCCAGAGTACCAAACCGGAAATCATTAAAGGCTGATGAACTTCAGCCGGCAACACATAACTTTTTATTGACATGCCGGCGAAAAGTTGATATTAAAAATTCGGTTATTTTGAATTTCTTAATCAGCGTATTTTATATTACAGGGTGAAACAAGAAGGAGGATGATATGAACAAACGGCTTAAACAAATTTTAACAATTCTGACCCTTTCCGGCATTGGGATGCTGTTTCTGGTTGCCGGGATCAATGCCGCAGAAGAAGGTGCTGTTCCTGATGTGATTACGATGAAAAATGAGAAGGCGTTTGAACAGCACCGGATGGGCATCGTCGACTTTGATCACAAAACCCATGCGGAGGACTACGGGATCGGATGCGGCGACTGCCACCATGATGAAAACGGCGAACCCCTGACCGATTTAAAGGCCGGTGATGCGGTACAAAGCTGCTATGAATGCCATGACAAAGACGGCAGACCCCGCCGGGACCCCTCAATGTCGTCCGAAGAATGGGAAAAAGAGCAGCTCAAATATTACTATGGGGCGATTCATGAAAACTGCATGGGATGCCACAAGGAAATGGGCGGTCCGAAAACCTGTACAGAGTGCCATCCCCGGCCGGAGCGGTAAACCTCCAGCGCCACATACGCAAATCAAATATTAAGGTATAAAAAAACCGGGTCTGAATCGGCCCGGTTTTTTTATATTAATCTTCTATGGAAGCCTAAAGGGCTTCCGCTACATTGTCTTCAATGCGGCACGCACCATGGCCCCCGCCCATTGCGGCACCCCCAGCGCATGCACATGGGTATATGTGGCCAGCACATTGCGATAGCATACCCCGTCGCGCTTATTTATGATTCCCCGCCCTTTTTGCATACTGAAAACCATATCCTGATCCGAACCTCTCCACTCCAGGACCTGCGAATAATGGAATTCATGGCCCCGCAGTTTCATGTCCACAGGATAAAAAGGGTTCTCGCTATCCACGGTAACCATTGTATAGCCGTGCCCCTGCGGCTTTTTGGAAAAGCCAAAGACAATCGGCAGCACACCGGCCATGGGATATGACCTGTCCAGTACAAGGCGCTCCCCCAGATACATAAGCCCGCCGCATTCCGCATAAATGGGAAGTCCCTCATCTGCCGCGGATTTAAGCGATTTTCTAAACGACAGATTATCCGTCAGCTGCGGGGCATGTGTTTCGGGAAAGCCGCCGCCGATATATAGCGCATCAATATCGGGCAGCCCGGTGTCCGCCAGCGGACTGATATAAATGATATCCGCGCCGGCCGATACCAATGCCTCCAGGTTATCCGGATAATAAAACTGAAATGCAGAATCCTTGATCACGCCGATTCGGGGGCGCTTCGGACCGCTCGCAATCGGCTTGCAATCCGCCGCCCCGGTGCAGGTCAAAGGAACCGCGGCCGCGTCTTCAGCCACCCGCATCAGTTCATCCAGATCCACATACCGGAGAACGGTTTCCGCGGCAACCTGAATTGAATGGTGTACCAGAGTATGCTCCGGGGTGGGAATCAGCCCCATATGCCGCTCCGGAAAATCCTGCTGACCTAGCTTGGGGATTGCGCCCAGCACCTTCACGCCGCAATGCTGTTCGATACTGGTCCGCAGTATCCGTTCATGCCGGCTCCCGGCCACCCGGTTTAGAATAACCCCCTGAATATTAACTGCCGGATCAAAATGGCGGCAACCTAGCACCACAGCCGCCATGGTGCGGGTGGATTTTGTGCAGTCCAGGCAAAGAATCACAGGGGTTTGCAAAAGTTTGGCAAGAGAGGCGGTACTGGTGGTCCCGTCAACATCGAGTCCGTCAAAAAGCCCGCGGTTTCCTTCAATCACCGCTATATCAAAATCTGCGGCCGGGGCATGGGCGAGGAAGGACCGGCATACGCATGCCGGGTCTGCAAGGAAGTGGTCCAGATTATAGCAATGCCGGTTGGCTGCCGTTGCCAGCCAACCGGCATCAATATAATCAGGACCTTTCTTAAAGGGCGCAACAGCTTTTTGTTGCCGGGTCAGTGCGGCAATAATCCCTATTGATACAACGGTTTTCCCTGATCCCCCCCGCAAAGCTGCGATCATCAGGCGAGGGATATCAATAGGGCTGTTGTTCATTAAAATGTGCTTCTAACCCGCTGCAATAAGTATTAAGCGGAAGACCTAACCTTCGTGCTCGGCACCCGACTGCTTGCCGGTACCTTTCAGGCCGTACATGGTCGTGCTGCCGCTTGACCAGTATTCGAGAACGCCTTCCTGAATCATTTGGGTCACGATCTTTTTGGCTTCCCGGGGCTTGGCATCCAGGATTTTGCTCAAGTCGTTGAAATAAAATTTTGACTTGGTTTTCTGTTTTTTCTCCAGCGCCTCAATAATCTTCTGTTTTGACTCTTCATAATCGAGTGCCATAAAGATATTCCTCTTTTAATTGGACGCGGAGGCAGAATTCTCCGCCTCCGCAAGTATTAAATATACTAGAACTTGAAATTCGTGGTCTGGCGCCATGTATAATAGGCCGGATCACGGAAATCGTCAATCAGATGATGCGTAAACTCAAGGTCGCATTTCTCAAAGAACCGTTCCCAGCCGATCCGCTCTGCCCAGTCACCGAGCCGCTCGTATTTGCGTGCATCGTTGGCATACGCTTCGATGATCTTTTTGATCGTATCGGTCATGGTCGGCCAGCGCGGCATTTCATTGGGAATAAATGCCACCGCCACTTTGGAGAACTTGGGCGCGCTGATCCGGTTGGACACCTTGCCGCCAACCATCAAAACAATGCCGTCGCCTTCCTGGTCTGCCAGCGGAAGGGCCGGACACATGGTGTAGCAGTTGCCGCAGAACATGCAGCGCTTCTGGTTAACTTCCACGCTGTTAACGGTCGTGCCGTCTTCCAGTTCCACCTTTTTCGGCTTAATAGCCGCGGTCGGGCAGGCGGCAATGGCCAGCGGAATTTCGCACATCTTGTCCATGTAAGCATGGTCAACCATCGGCGGTTTCCGGTGATAGCCAAGAATCGCGATATCCGAACAATGCACCGCTCCGCACATATTCAGGCAGCAGGCCATGGAGATCCGGAGGTGGGCCGGGAGCCGCATGTTCTTGAAATCATCAAAAACTGCGTCCATGGTGGCCTTAACGGTTCCGGACGCATCGGTTGCCGGCGTATGGCAGTGAATCCAGCCCTGGGTATGGACGATATTGGTGATGCCTGCGCCGGTGCCGCCCACCGGGAACTTGTAGCTCCCGCCGTCGAATTTCCGGCTTTCCAGATCATCGATCAGCGGCTGGACCTTATCCTTGCTGTCCACCATAAACTCAATGTTGTTACGGGTGGTGAACCGAACATAGCCGTCGCAGTGTTTATCCGCGATTTCGCAAAGTTCACGAATGTGCGTAACACTCATGAGCCGCACACCGCCGGCTTTTACGGTGTAAACCTCATCACCGGTTTCGGAGACATGAACCATCACGCCCGGCTGCAGAATCTCGTGATACAGCCATTTGCCTTTATTATTTTTAATGACCGGCGGGTAGAACTCCTCATAATGCCGCGGTCCGATATCCGTAATCCGATCTTTCATCGGATTTTCGGGATCATATCCTGACGATACAAAAGCCATTCGTGCACCCCCTCTTATCGTTTATGATGTTTTCTGAATTCGTTAATATCACGCTCCCAGCCACCCGGTACTTCTTCTTCCTTCCAGAAGATATACGGATTATGGCGGGGCTCCTGCACCATGCGCGGATCCGGATCAAGGCCCGTGACTTCCAGCAGCTTCTGGAAGCTCTGCCGCTTCATCAGCTCGCCAAGGCGCTCACGGTTCTTGCCTTCTTCCATCCACCAGTCCCAAATATTCTCGATCAGCTCTTTAATTTTTGCGTAATCATCGTCTTTGTTGACTTCCATGAACGGAACCAGCAGGGTGCTCATCTGGGCGCCATCCAGAATGGGGGCTTTTGCGCCGGCCAGAATGGAGCAGCCCGTGTCCTTGCCGGGCCGCAGGGCGCGTGGCATGACATTGATGCAGTGCATGCAGCGGGTGCATTCCTTATTATTGATCTCGAGCTTGCCGTTTTCATACTTCATGCATTCTGTGGGGCAAAGGTCAATGACCTCTTTCTGAATATCAAACGGGCCCCAGTCGCGGCCGGCATGGGCCCCGCCGTTGGGTTTCAATTCACCGTTGACATAGGCCTGAACCGCTTCCTGGTCAATGCGGATTTCATCTTTCCAGGTCCCGATAAAGGAGAGGTCCGCCCGGGCGATGGAGGCTACGCAGCAGTTGGGGCAGCCGTCAAATTTAAATTTGAACTTGTACGGAAACGCCGGTCGATGCAGCTCATCCTGGTATTCCTGGGTCAGATGGGTGCAGAGATCCTGCGTGTCGTAGCAGGCCCATTCGCATCGCGCCGCACCAATGCAATCTGACGGGGTCCGGAGGTTGGAGCCGGAGCCGCCGAGGTCCTGATTCAGGTTGTGGGTCAGTTCGTAGAAGATCTCTTCTAGCTGTGGGGTGGTGGTGCCGAGAAAAATAATGTCCCCGGTGGAGCCGTGCATGTTGGTGAGCCCGCTGCCCCGGAATTCCCAGAGATCGCAGAGCTGTTTGAGATACTCGGTTGTATAGAAGTGCCCGGAGGGCTGGTTGACCCGCAGGGTATGGAAATGGGCCACGCCCGGAAAGTTTTCCGGCTGATCGCAGTAACGGCCGATAACCCCGCCGCCGTAGCCGAAAACACCCACGATGCCGCCGTGCTTCCAATGGGTTGTCCCGTCCTTATAGGACAGCTCCAGAACGCCCAGCAGGTCTTCAATGTTATCCTGGGCTACCTGATACTCAACGTTTCCCTCATTTTTTGCCCTTGCTTCGGCTTCCTGCTTCATGTCTGACACAAAGCTCGGCCACGGTCCGCTTTCCAGCTGATCCAGCAAGGGGGTTTCGTGTTTTGCCATTGTTTACCTCCCTTTTTTGAGAATTACATCACCCTATTTATCTTGTTCCTTGGTCGAATTATCCAACAACCCCTGCCAATGCCTAAATATATTTTAAACCCGTTTTAGGTATAACAATTTAATAAAAGGTTATTTTATAAAATTTCACGCCCTGCATGTCAATAAAAAAGCATCTAAGCGGCGGAAAAATACGCCAAGCATTCGGGCATCGCCACTTGCTCCGCGAAATTATATAACCACCCGATTTAAATTAAATATACTAACTATTTTCGATGTGATTCAATCTCCTGAAGAATCTCCGGCGCCACCTCATAGCCCAGATCCCGGGCCTTGTCGCAGTAGGCGATTGCATTTTCGGGCTCGCCCTTTTCCAGATAGGCGATTGCCAGATTATTGTGGGCCAGCGCAAAATTGGGGTCGATTTCCAGGGCCTTTGAATTGGCCTCGATACAGTCATCGATCATGCCTTTCATCAGGTAGGCATTGGCCAGGGTGGCAAAGCCCTGGATAAAATACGGATTAAATTTAACGGCCTTGTTCAAAAACTCGATGGCCTTGTCAAAATCCCCCATCTGCATGTACGCGAATCCGATATTCCCGTAGCCTTCGGCAAACCGCGGCCGCGCACTAATCGCCCGCTGATTGTATGCCAGACAGCCTTCCAGGTCCCCCCGCTGAAGGCAGATACCGCCCAGCTGCACATAGGCTTCCGCCAGCGTGGGGCTGCATTCGACAGCACGCTTAAACTCCTGTTCCGCCTCATCAAAATTGCGAAGGCTCAGCAATGCGCACGCCAGATTATATCGGGTATTGCCGCATTCCGGATTTGACATCAGGGCGAAACGCTGCTCCTGAATGTATTGATCAATTGTTTTTTCTTCCGGCATAGGTCACATCCTCAAAAATTGTATTAATTTGAACAACTTAGCGTTGTTTTTAGCAGACATATAAATTTGCAGGATAAAAACAGGCCGGGATATTGTCAAGCAAAATCCGATGGAATCAATCCTTAAGGAAAACGGCATCTGATATTTTTGATTGACAGGATATCCATAAATTTTTAAAAATTCATAAAATTACATGAAATCCGGTTATCTTACGCAGGAGGAATTATGCAAGCAGGATGTTTTACTGCCTTAATCACCCCGTTTACCGACGCTGCGGTCGACTATGAAGGGCTCGACCAGCTCGTTCGCTTCCAGATCGCCAGCGGCATCAACGGCATTCTGGCTGTCGGTACCACCGGGGAAAGCCCGACCCTGTCCTGGGATGAACATATTACGGTCATCGATATCATTGCCGAAAAGACCAGAAACAAATGCGCCTGCATCGCGGGCACCGGCAGCAACAATACCGACGAGACGCTTTCAGCCACGGATCACGCGGTCAAAGCCGGGGTTGATGCGGTGCTGCTGGTGGACCCATACTATAATGGGCCGAGTTCGGTTGAAATCCGGCGGGAATATGTTGAACCGGTGGCCGCCCGGTTTCCGGATACCCAGGTGATACCGTACGTGATTCCCGGCCGCACCGGCGCCCAGCTGATGCCCCAGGATCTGGCCATTGCCGCCCAAAACTATCCCAATGTTAAATCCGTCAAGGAGGCCACCGGCAGCCTGGACAACATGCGGCTGACCCGCAAATGCTGCGGTCCGGACTTTATCATCCTCTCCGGTGATGACGGGATCACCTTTGATTTGATGACCGATCCGGACATCAAAGGGGCCGGGGTGATATCGGTGATCTCAAACATTGCCCCCAAGGCGGTAACCGAAATGGTCGCGCTTTTGAACCAGGGAAAAACAGCGGAGGCGGAAAAGCTGAAAAAAGCCCTGGGTCCGTTTTTCAACCTGGTGTCCATAAAAACCACCGAAAAAACGCCTTACGGCGACGTGGTCTGCAAGGCGCGAAACCCCCTGCCCGTAAAAACCCTGATGCAGATTCTGGGTATGCCGGCCGGCCCCTGCCGCAGACCGCTGGGCAGACTAACCCGAACCGGTATTGAGCAGGTGCTTGAGGCTGCACGCACCGTTCAGGCTGAATCCCCCGAGATCCTCCAGCCGGCTGCGGAGTTTTTTAATATCGACATCGATGAACGGCTGAATAATGAAAAATACCGGGAGGGGCTGTACTACACAGAATACTGATGGCTTTTTTACGTCTTAATCTTAATCTTACTCTGCAACCAAACCGGCGCCCCAGTTAAACTGACGCGCCGGTTTCTTATTTTCAGCAAAGCAGACCGCCCTAAGCCTGGGGCTGGGCATTCATCTTCTGCCGCCGATTTTCTGCCGCAGCCTCATCCATCTGAAAATCGCCCTCTTTAAACAGGAGCCACTTCAGCCACCGAAACCCGAACTGAAGCAGTTCGATTTCATCTTCCCGGATTTTTTCAACGGTTTCCTTGTCAATGCTGTAGAGATCCAGAAAGGTGCTTTCAAACACAAAGCGCCGGAACCGGTCAATATCATAGGAGGCCGTAAAAAACATGTTCTTGGTCTTCTCCGTCAAGCGGATATTGGAAGGGATGGAACGTTTGCGCACAATCAGATCCGTCCATTCGGTATTGATCCGGTCATAGACATCCACGCCCTGATCCTTCCGCCACTCCGCAACCGTCCATTCAATGTCCTCTTCAAATCCCCGGCAATGCGGTTCATTGATGAAAAAGTAAAATCCCTGGGCATCCTGCTCCTTATGACTCAAAGAGCCTACGCCCAGTGGATAATACCGGCAGGTGGTGGGCCGGTCCGCATACACCAGACACCCGTCATCGCGGACAAACGGACAGGAACTTTCCGCATCATCCAGCATTTTCAGGGTTACCACCGGCAGATCGGTTTTTTCCAGCAACTGGGGGGTCGTATAGACGGCAAGAAATTCATCCGAAGGGATCTGCATCCGGTTTTTCAGCCGAAGAATATCATAGGGGGTCAGCGTGATATTAATCCCCCGGCAGCAGGTGGTAAAACAGGACAAGTCCTTGTGGCAGGCAAATTTGAATTTACTGTTATCCGTCAGCTGGACTGGCGGAATATTGGCGTTATCTTTTAATACATCCATTGGTTTTCTCCTTTTTAACGATATTGTCAAACTGCTGCTCGCAGTTTATTTCAACCTGAATTCAGATTCAAAGCACTTTGCCTCAGCAAAGTAAGAGTAAGAGTAAGAGTAAGACGGTACAGCCTACTCAACCCCTTCAGGCATCGGGGCGATCTTTTCCCCGCCCAGCACATAGCCCCCGTCAAGCCGGAGCACACTGCCGGTCATGTAGGGGGCGGCGGTCAGGATAAACCGCACAGCCTTCAGCACATCATCGATTTTACCGGTCCGCCCCAAGAGCGTATGCCGAACCAGGGCCTTTTTCTGATCCTCGGTCAAAAGCCCCCAGCCCCGGGTCTTTTCCGCATGCCGGGTTTCAAACAGCCCGAGCATAATCTCGTTGACCCGCACGTTCGGGGCCCCCAGCCTGGCCCAGGTTTCAGTTAAAAGCGAAATGCCCCGGTTCGCCGCAGCATAGCCCTCATTGAACACATAGCTGGCCGGCCCGCTTCGGCCCACCATACCGGCGATGGAGGAAAAATTAACCACGCAGGCCGCTTCCGCAGCTTTTAAATACGGCCAAGCCGCCTCAAACACCCATTGCTTGGCCCGAAGGGTGGTTTCCATTTCAAGATCCCACTGCTCCTCTGTATACGCTCCATGCACCACCGGCCAGCCGCCCCGCTCGATGTTATTGATCAGAATGTCCAGGCCGCCGAAGCGGTCGATGACCGACTGTACCGCCCGGCTGACGGCCTGTGTATCCCGGAGGTTTGCCTCAAGCAGGAGATGGTCCTGACCGGTTTCAGACAAATCCGCTTTCAACTTCGGCAGCGCTTCCTGCCAGTCATAATACGTGGCAGCAATATTAACCCCCTGCCGGGCCAGATCCAGGGCGATCGCCTTTCCGATTCCCTTGATGCTGCCCAGAACCAGCGCGGTCTTACCTTCCAGAATCATTGTCCCAGCCCTGCGGATAACTGCCCGGTGTCGCCGTAACATCGGATCTTATCAGCCACGAGCTGCATGGAAAAGCGCAGCAGATCCTGATCAGAAACCTTTTCCGGATCCGGCAAGATGGCATCCGAACCGCTGAGATCCACCCAATCTTGACTCAGGAGCTTACGGAACCGGTCCAGATCGTAGAGGGCCAGGTCAAAAAGATCCACCAGGGGCTTTGGCAGCTGCCTCCCGGTCAAATGATTTTTCAAGGCAATGATTTCCATCATGGCATCGTTCATCTCATTATAGGGGGAAAGCCCCTGATGCGCAATCCACTCGCGCACCGTTTGCCGGCGGCCGTTTTCAAATCCGTGGCAATGCGATTCCTTAAGCAGCATATACCGTACCGTGCGCTCACCCGTCTCCCGGGAACTTGACAAAAGCCGGACCAGCGGGTAAATTCGGCAGGAGGACGGCCGGTTATCGTAGACCCTGCATCCCTCATCGACAACAAAGGGACAGACAAGCATCACCGGATCTGCCGGTTTTAAGGTGACAACCGGCAGACCGGTCTGCGGTCCGACATGCCGGCTGGTATAATGCGCCAGAAAATCGGTTGAGGGCATTGCAAAATGATGCTTTAACCGCAGAATATCATAGGGCATCAAAAACTGATTCAGATCCCGGCAGCAGGCGTTAAAACAGGAGACACCGGGATGACAGGAAAAAACAAACCAGTCGTCCAATGCCAGTTCAGTTAATTCGTCACGGGGCATTATATGGCTCATTCGATAGCATTTTTACTTGCATAATGAATTGGATATGTTAAAATAAATTTTTATCTTAATAGCTATAAATTAAATTGTAAACGCTAAAAATAAAAGCAAACAGAGACCGCGTAAACCCGAAAAACAGGAGGTGTCGGCATAGCTAAAAAAAAACAGGGCGGCGATACAGCCAGAACAAACCAGGATATTAAAGAAAAAGAAGTGCGGGTCATTGATCCGGATGGCAATCAGCTGGGGGTTATTCCGATACAAGCCGCACTGACGTCGGCGCAAGAATTTGGCCTTGATCTTGTGGAAGTCTCCCCCAACGCAAGCCCGCCGGTATGCAAGATCATGGATTATGGCCGCTTCAAATACCAGCAGGATAAAAGACAGCAAGAGGCCAGAAAAAAGCAAACCCGGATTCAGGTCAAAGAAATCAAGGTCCGCCCCAAAACCGACTCCCACGACATAGAGGTCAAGCTGGGGCATATCCAGAAATTTATTGAAAAAAAGAATAAAGTTAAGGTAACGGTTGTCTTTCGGGGCCGGGAAATTACCCTAACGGAGCGGGGAAAAGAGGTGCTGGAGCAAATTGCCGAAAATGCCGAGGCGTTTGCAACCATCGAACAGCCGCCCAAACAGGAAGGGCGCACCATGACCATGGTTCTGGGCCCGAAATAACGATTTCGCCTTTTTTTTATACAGACCTGCCTGAAGGCTTGACTTTCAGGTGCCGTCGCGGTATGCAGTCTGATCCGCGATTTTATCCTAAACGGACTGAAGACCGGTAAATGCCTTTCAGCCCTCTTTTTTTGTGGCGGGGAAGGCATTTTTGTTTGACCCGGGTCAAGCGGTTTTCGGAAGAAGCCATTAGAAAGCGACGCTATAAATAAGGAGAGTGCATATGCCGAAAATAAAAACCAATCGGGCGGCAGCCAAGCGGTTTAAACGCACCGCGACCGGCAAATACAGGTTCAACAAATCCCATGCGAGTCATATTCTGACCAAAAAGAGCCGCAAACGGAAACGGGAACTGCGGAAAGCTCAGATCATTGACGGAGCCGACATGAAGGAAGTCAGACGACTGCTCCCCTACGGGTAAAAATTTTTAAAGGAGACCAACCATGCGAGTAAAAAGAGGATTCAAAGCCAGGCGCCGCAGAAAAAAGGTGCTGAAACTGGCAAAAGGATACCAGGGCGGTCGGAGTAAGCTGTACCGCACTGCGGCGGATGCCGTGGACAAGGCCCTGATGTATGCCTACCGGGACCGTAAGGTGCGCAAACGGGATTTTCGGCGGCTCTGGATCGCACGCATCAATGCGGGCGCACGGATGAACAATATCTCTTACAGCCAACTGATCAGCGGACTGAAAAAGGCCGATATTGAGCTGGACCGGAAAATTCTGGCGGATCTGGCCGTATCAGACCCGAACGGATTTTCCCAGATAGCGGCGAAAGCCGCAGGAAAATAGTTTCACGCGCCAGACCAGCCGATCATCCACTGGCTGAGGATAAAAGCTGCCGAATAAAAGCTGTAGACCAAAATTGGACAAACACCTCGAAGACATACAAAACACGGCCCTATCGGAACTGGAAAACGCTGCCACGGCCGATGAGATAAACACCCTGGCGGTTCGCTATCTGGGCAGAAAAGGGCTTGTGACCCAATACCTGCGCAACATCTCCCAGCTTCCGGCAGAAGAGCGGCCGTCAGCCGGGAAAAACGCCAACCAGGTCAAAAAAAACCTGGAAGCCGCGGTTGAGTCAGCTAAAGCGCGGGTGGAAAGGGCCAGTGCGGCGGCTGAAGCCGAAGGCATTGATGTGACACTGCCGGGCAGGCCCGCCCCCCGGGGCACCCTGCATCCGATAACCCGGATCAGCCGCCGGATATGTGACGTATTCGTGCGGATGGGCTTTGATATTGCCGAAGGCCCGGAAGTGGAAAGCGATTATTACAACTTCGAGGCCCTAAACATCCCCAAATACCATCCGGCCCGGGACATGCAGGACACCTTCTATGTCTCTGACAATATTGTCCTCAGAACCCATACCTCACCGATCCAGGTCCGGATCATGGAACGTCACGCGCCGCCGATCCGGATTGTGGCGCCGGGAAAAGTATACCGCTGCGATTCGGATTTGACCCACACGCCGATGTTTCATCAGGTCGAGGGGCTTCTGGTGGATGAAACCGTCTCATTCGGCGACCTAAAGGGCGTATTGACCGAATTTGTCCACCAGATGTTTGACACCGAAACCAGTCTCCGGTTCCGGCCCAGTTTTTTTCCGTTTACCGAACCCAGTGCGGAGGTAGATATCCTTTGCGTCATGTGCCGGGGGAAGGGCTGCAAGGTCTGCTCGAATACGGGCTGGCTCGAAGTTTTGGGCTGCGGCATGGTCCATCCGGCGGTTTTTGAGAATGTGGGCTATGATACCACCAAATACGCTGGCTTCGCCTTCGGCATGGGGGTCGAGCGGATTGCCATGCTTAAATACGGCATCAATGACATCCGGCTGTTTTTTGAAAGCGACGCGCGATTCCTAAGGCAATTCTGATATGAAAATCAGTCTCAACTGGTTGAACACCTATATCCCGATTGATATCCCTGCTACGGATCTGGCAGACCGTCTTACCATGACAGGCCTTGAGGTGGAAGCGCTCTACGACCGGTTTGATTACCTTGATCAGATTGTGGTCGGCCGTGTAACCGAAATTCAGTCCCACCCCAACGCGGACAAACTTAAAGTCTGCCGGGTCGATACCGGCGGAGCGACCGTGTCCCTGGTCTGCGGTGCACCGAATGTGGCCGTAAACGGCAAATACCCCTGCGCCCTGCCCGGCGCCCGCCTCCCCGGCGGACTGATAGTTGAGAGAACGCGAATCCGGGATGCGGACTCGGAAGGTATGCTTTGCAGCGCGGGCGAGCTTGAGCTTGGCACGGACTTTTCAGGTCTTATGGCGCTTGACAATGGCGCGGCAGAGGGAACCCCCATCCGCCAGGCGCTTGATCTCTCGGATTATGTTTTTGAAATCGGACTCACCCCCAATCGGCCGGATTGTTTAAGCTTTATCGGCATTGCCCGGGAGGCTGCGGCAATCACCGGCAATCCCCTGACGCTGCCGGAAGTTCGGCCGCCGCAGAAGGCCGGCCAAACATCTAAGCCGACATCTGAGCCGATCGCCGCGATGACCTCAGTTATGATCGTTAATCCGGATCTTTGCCCCAGATATGCCGCCGGCCTGGTCACAGACATCACCGTCGGGCCCTCGCCGTTCTGGCTTCAGGACCGGCTGCGCGCCATCGGCTTAAAACCCATCAACAATATCGTGGATATCACCAATTTTGTGATGCTGGAAACCGGCCAGCCCCTGCATGGATTCGACTTCGACCGCCTGGCCGGCCACCGCATCGTGGTGCAGACCGCAAGCCCGGGGGATACCTTCACCACCCTGGACGGCAAACAGCACGAATTAACGGATGACACGCTCATGATCTGCGATGCGGAAAAGCCGGTAGCTGTAGCCGGCGTGATGGGCGGAGAAAACTCTGAAATATCGGAAGAAACCTCCCGGGTATTGATTGAAAGCGCCTATTTTGATCCGGTCTCCATCCGGAAAACCGCCAAACGCCTGGGCGCAAATACGGATGCGTCGCACCGGTTTGAACGCGGGGTGGACCCGGAAGGCACCCTTTACGCCCTTGAGCGGGCCGCGGCCCTGATGGCGGAAATCGGCGGCGGAAACCGAATCAGCGGTATTATCGATGAATACCCGAGGCCCCATGAATCCCGGCCCATTACATTGAATACGGAAAAGACCAACCGACAACTGGGCACATCCCTTACCCAGGCGGACATGCAGGGCTTTCTGGAATCTGTGGGGTTTTCGGCAAGCGCCGCAGACGAAGAAAATTTAACTGCTGTGGCCCCGTCCTTCCGGGTGGATGTCAGCCGGCCGGAAGACCTGATGGAGGAAGTCGCCCGGCTCTGGGGGTATAACAATATTGTTACCACCTTCCCCAAAACCTCCACCAAAAGCCGGCTCCCGGAGCGGGCCCTGTGGCTTAAGGAAACCATCAAGGATCATATGATCGGCTTCGGGTTCAGGGAGGCGATCAATTACAGCTTCACCGCCAGAGCCTCCTGCGACCGGCTGGCCCTGCCCGATAACGACCACCGCCGCCGGATGCTTGCCATCTTAAACCCCCTGTCCGAAGAGCAGGCCGTGATGCGCACCTCGCTCATTCCGGGAATGCTGGAGGCCATGGGTAAAAATATCGCCTATCAGGTTCGCGACCTGAAGCTTTTTGAACTGGGTAAAATCTATTTGAGCAACGGCCAGGATGAGCTGCCGGATGAGTTGGAAAACCTAAGCGCTTTATGCACCGGTCGGCGTGCTCCGGCGACCTGGCAGGTAAAGCCTGAGCCCTGTGATTTCTTTGATTTAAAAGGGGTGGTGGAAGCGCTCCTGGCGGGCCTTTATCTTGAAAACAGCCGCTTTCTGCCCCTGCCGGCAAATGAATGCACCTATCTGCGCCCCGGCTGCAGCGCCCGCATCCGCATCAATGACACGGATGTCGGCTTGATCGGCGAGGTCCCCCCCACTGTGCTTAAGGCCTATGATCTGAAGCAGACCGCATTTATTTTTGAAATCAATCTGGAGCGCATGCTGCCCCTGATTCCGGAGGTGACCGCATTCTCCCCGCTTCCCAAATTTCCGGCCGCGGCCCGGGATATCACCTTAATTGTTGACAATTCAGTTTTGGCAGGGGATATAGTGAATGATATTTACGCATTAGACGAACCCCTGCTGGAGAGTGTACATACTTTCGATCTTTACAGCGGGGACCCGATTCCTGCGGGCAAAAAAAGTATTTCCATCCGGCTCACCTACCGCTCAGATATTGAGACGCTGGCGGATCAAACGGTAAACCGGATTCATGAATATATCACGGAGCATTTGATCGATACATTTAATGCCAGCCTCCCGGCCTAATCAGAGGGTCGCGCCCATGGCAGACATATCACCGCCGCAGCGGGACATTCCGGATAAGCTATACTTCCGGATCGGCGAAGTCACCGCCATTACCGATCTGGCCGCCTATGTCCTGCGATTCTGGGAATCCGAATTCCCGGACATCAAGCCGAAGCGCACCGAATCCGGCCAGCGCCTTTACCGCAAATCCGATATTGAAACCCTCCTTTTAATCAAACACCTTCTGTATGACAAAAAGTTTACCATTCAGGGCGCCAGGCAGCACCTGCGCGACCGCCACCGCCACAGCAAAAAATCGCCGGCCAATGAAAAAATACGGGAAATTCAGGCCGAACTCCGGGAGATCAGAAGCCTTTTGACCGATTGAGCGGCTCCCGTCACTCCCTGCTTTCGCCCCGTTTACAGGTCTTGACAGGGGCTGCCTATCGTATTATTTTCAGTAAAAATTTTCAGCTTGACAATCGAGGGCTTTTAAAGTATTTAGATAGGGTTAAGAATGCGGGCATAGCTCAGTTGGTAGAGTACAAGCTTCCCAAGCTTGGTGTCGCGAGTTCGAATCTCGTTGCCCGCTCCATTGCTGTATTTACCCGCAAGGGTTTATATAAAAAATGAGCGGCCTTGATAAAACGGGCATTTTGCCCGTTTTTTATTTGCTCAAAGCTGTGTTTATGGGAAAGAAAAAAACGGCAGCCAAATCACCGCCCCATGAAACGCCGACGGGCGGAGGGGGGTTGGACAATGAGCGGGAAATCGTCTCCCGGGTGTGGGAGCTGGCGGAGCCGTTGTGCGCCGCTGAAGGGGTTGAGCTGATCCATATTGAATACCAGCGGGAGTCGGGGGGACGCATCCTCCGGGCCTACATTGAAAAGCCCGGCGGCGTGAGCCTGGATGACTGCTCGGCGGTCAGCCAGCAGTTAAGCGATATCCTGGATATCAAACTGGAAACCGAGGCGGCCTATACCCTGGAGGTTTCATCGCCGGGACCGGATCGGCCATTATCGCGGGCCGCGGACTTTGACCGGTTTCGGGGATATACCGCAAAGATTCGGGTATCCCCCCCGATTAATGGCCAAAAAAATTTTACCGGCGTGCTGACCGGCTATTCGGATGACACGGTCTGGCTGACCATCGGCACGGAAACTATAAGTATTGCGCGTTCACAAATCATCAAGGCACGGCTTGTGAATTACATATAACGGAGATAGCAACATGCTTATCACAGACATGAAACGCGTTATAGAGCAAGTTAGCCGGGACAAAGGCATTGAGTTCAATGTGCTGGTTAAAACCCTGGAGGAAGCCCTGCGCTCTGCCGCCAAAAAGAAATTTGGCAACAAAATTGATATTGAAATCCAGTATAACGAAGAAACCGGCGAACTCGAGGTCTTCCAGTTCAAAGAAGTCGTGGACGAGGTCACGGATCCGGACTTTCAGATCGAAGTGGAAGAAGCCCGCGAACTGGACCCGGAATGTGAAATCGGCGATGACCTGGGCACCAAAATGGATACCACGACCTTTGGCCGGATTGCCGCCCAATCCGCCAAGCAGGTGATTATCCAGAAACTGAAAATGGCGGAACGTAACGCTGTTTTCAACAGTTTTATCGACCGGGAAGGCGAAAACATCAACGGCATTGTCCAGCGTGTTTCCAGAAACGAAATCATAATCAACCTGGGGCAGGCCGAAGCCGTGCTGCCTAAACGCGAGCAAATCCCCGGCGAGGTCTACCGGCGGGGCGACCGTATCCGGGCCTATATCCTGAAAGTTCACGAGGAAAGCCGCGGGCCGCAGATTGTGCTGTCCCGCACACACCCCGGGTTTCTGATCAACCTGTTTAAAACCGAGGTCCCGGAAATCAGCGAAGGGATCGTCAATATTCTATCCGCCGCCCGGGATGCCGGCAGCCGGGGCAAGATTGCGGTAAGCACCAATGACCCGGACATCGATCCGGTGGGCGCCTGCGTCGGCATCAAGGGAAACCGGGTGCAAAGCGTGGTTCAGGAACTCAAAGGCGAAAAAATCGACATCATTCCATGGCATATGGATCCGGCCAAATTTGTCTGCAACGCGCTGGCACCGGCTGATATTTCACGGGTGATTATCGACGAGACCAATCACTCCATGGAGGTGGTGGTACCGGATGAAGCCCTTTCCATCGCCATCGGGCGGCAGGGGCAGAACGTTCGGCTTGCCTCCAAGCTGACCGGCTGGCAGCTTGATGTGAAAAGTGAAACCCGGTATGATGAATCCATGCAGGCGGGCTATGAATCCCTCCTGAATCTGCCTGAAATGACGGAGGCGCTGGCGGACAGGATGGTTGAAAACGGATTTTTTTCGGTGGAAGACGTGGCCAAGGCGACGGTGGAGGAAATTGCCGAAGCCGGCCAGATTCCCGATGAAACCGCCCAGGAGTTGATCAATGCCGCTGAAGCGGCCATTGCCGCTCCGTCTGAGCCGGAAGGACCGGAGGATGCGACGGAGTAATCCCGGAAAAGCGATGAGGGGGGCGCGGTAGCGTCGGACGCCTTATTTTTCACGGACCAAATTCCAGATGGAGATATCAATTTGAGCAAAACAGAACTTTCAAACAAGCTCTGAAGGAAGCATAGAAACTAGGGGGATGGATGGCAAAACTAAGAGTTTATGAACTCGCCAGAGAACTTAACATGACCAACAAAGCGCTGCTGGCCAAACTGCAGGACATGGATGTGGATGTCAAAAATCACATGTCCACTGTTGCCGATGAAACTATATCTAAAGTAAAATCAGATCTTTATGGTGGCACCAAAAAAGACACGGTTTACGAGGCCAAGCGGGTTAAGCCGAATGTAATCCGTAGGCGGCGAAAGCGTGCGTCAGAAGCTGAAGCGGCACCGGAACAACCGGCAGAAGCAGAAACACAAGCCCCGGCAGAAGCAAAAAAGGCAGCATCCCCCGAAGCGCCTGAGACAGAAACCGTTTCTCCTGAAGCGGAAACCGAGGAGCGCCGCGAACCGGCTGAAGCCGAGGCCGCAGAATCGACTGAGACCCAAACGGCCGCGGAAAAAACTGAAGCCACACCGGAAGCATCGGAAACGGCCGCGCCGGAAAAGGTCGAGGAATCTGCTGAAACAGTAGAATCAGAGACCCGCCCGGCGGAAGCGGATACAACGGCCGAAGCCAAAGAAGCCGCTGAAACGGCAGAAAAACCAGAGGCCCCGGCCGAGTCGGCCGCCCCCGAACCGGAGGCGCCTGAAAAGCCTGAAGAAAAGAAAAAACCGGCCAAGGCCAAGACCAAAAAGAAGCGCAAAAAAGAGACGCCGGCCCGCATTATCCAGATGCCGGAAACACCGGCTGAACCGGAACCCGAGCCCACTCCGGCCGAAGCTGGCCCGCCTGCGGAAGCCGTTGAAATCCCGCCCAAGGCGCCGAAGGAAAAAGTAAAGGAAGCCAAAAAACCGGCTGAACCGGAAGAAGAAGAGGGCAAGAAGAAGGGCAAGCGCAAAAAGCCGGCGGAGGGCGAAAAAGGTCGGGAAGCGGGTAAAGCCAAAACCGCATTGCGGCGCAAGGAAGTGGTTGAAGGCGATGCGCTCTATGACAAGAGCTTTGGCCGCGGCAAAAAGAGCCGCAAAAAAGGCAAGCAGGCGGCCCCCCGACCGGCTGCCGAGCAGAAGCCCCAAATCACCACCCCAAAGGCGATCAAAAGGCGGATCAAAGTGGACGACACCATTGTGATTGCGGATCTGGCAAAACGCATGGGCATTAAGGCCAATGAACTGATAAAGACCCTGATGGGCATGGGCATGATGGTGACCGTCAACCAGACCATCGATTTCGAAACCGCCAACCTGGTTGCCGCGGAGTTTAATTTTGAGGTGGAGCGGGCCTCATTTGAAGAAGACGCCATCCTCAAGACCGAAACCGATGATCCATCCCAGATGGCGCATAGGCCGCCGGTGGTTACCATTATGGGCCACGTGGATCACGGCAAGACCTCCCTTCTCGATGTCATCCGGCGCACCAAGGTCACCGAAGGCGAGGCTGGCGGCATTACCCAGCATATCGGCGCCTACCATGTGGAGCTGGACAGCGGGGAGATCGTATTTCTTGACACACCGGGCCATGAGGCATTTACCTCCATGCGGGCGCGCGGCGCCCAGGTAACCGACCTGGTGGTCCTGGTGGTAGCCGCAGATGACGGCGTGATGCCCCAGACCATTGAGGCCATCGATCACTCAAGGGCGGCCGGCGTGCCGATCATCGTGGCGGTCAACAAGATTGACAAAAACAATGCCGAGCCGGACCGGATTAAACGGGAAATCTCGGAGAAGGGCCTGGTGCCGGAAGACTGGGGCGGGGATACCATGTTCGTACCGGTATCCGCCAAACAGCAAATAGGCATTGACGAGCTGATGGAGATGATTCTGCTGCAGTCCGAAGTTCTGGAATTAAAGGCCAATCCCCATAAGCTGGCCAAAGGACATGTGATTGAATCCAAGATGGATACCGGCCGGGGGCCCGTGGCCACGCTGCTGGTTCAGGAAGGCACCCTTAAAACCGGTGATCCGGTGGTCTGCGGCATGTATTACGGCAAAATCCGGGCCATGTATAATGACCGGGGCCAGCAGGTCGAGTCGGCCGGCCCCTCCTATCCGGTGGAAATTGTCGGCCTCTCCGGCGTTCCCATGGCCGGCGATGAGTTCGTCACCCTGGCTGCGGAAAAAGATGCCAAACAGATCAGCGAACATCGGCTCCATAAACAGCGGTCCAAGGATCTGGCCCGATCCAGCCGGGTGAGCCTGGACAAACTCTATGAAAAGATGATGGAAGGCGAGGTCAAAGACTTAAACCTGATCATTAAGGCCGACGTCCAGGGCTCCATTGAGGCGCTGAAAGACTCGCTGACCAAGCTTTCCACTGAGGAAGTCAAAATCAGCGTGATCCATTCGGCCGCCGGCCCCATCCATGAATCCGATGTCTCCCTGGCTGCGGTCTCAAACGCCATTATTTTAGGCTTTAATGTCCGGCCCAGCGCCAAGGTGATCAAGATGGCGGACGAGGAACATGTGGATATCCGCTACTATGATGTCATCTACAACGCGATCAAGGACATCAAGGATGCCATGGTGGGTCTCATGGAATCCAAGTACGAGGAAAAGGTCCTCGGACGGGCTGAGGTCCGCGAGGTCTTCCATGTGCCAAGCATAGGCACCATTGCCGGCTGCTATGTCACGGACGGCAAAATCCAGCGCGGCATGAATGTGCGCCTGATACGGGAGGGCATTGTCGCCTTTGACGGCAAGATCGGGACCCTGAAACGGTTCAAGGATGATGTCAAGGAAGTGACCCAGAACTATGAATGCGGCATCCGGATCGAAAAATACAATGACATCAAAGTCGGCGATGTTCTGGAGAATTATTACTTCGAGGAGATCAAGCCCGAAATGGCTTGAGCCGGGTCTTTAACCAATGGTCATCGGCGTTGGCGTCATCACCCTGAGACTTCACGACTGCCGCTCGCTCAAGGCCAAGCGGGGCATTATCAAATCCGTGATTCACCGTCTTCAGAACGGATTTAATGCCTCGATCGCTGAAGTAAGCCTAAACGACTCGCTCACCGAGGCACAGATCGGCTTTGCCATGGTCGGCAACGACCGGCGCATGATCAACTCGAAAATGGACAAGCTTATCGATTTTACCGAAAAACTGTATCTGGCCGAGTTGATCGAAACAAAAATCGAAATAATGAATATCTAACGATTTCGCCCCAGCAAAACAGGCGTTGCCATAAAATATGAAGTTATGAGAGTGTCGCCCGTATGAAACCTTTTAGCCGAGCAGACCGTGTCAGTGGATTGATCCAGGAGGCGGTTTCCAATCTGCTGCAAAAATCAATCAAAGACCCGCGTTTGGGGGCGGTGACCATTACCGGGGTAGATGTGACCCGGGATTTGAAACTGGCCCGCATCTATTTTGTCACATCTTCCGCGGAATCGACCAGTCGGGAGGAAGCTGCCGCGGGGTTTAAAAAAGCTCATGGATTTATCAAATATACTCTTGCACAAGAACTGAATCTAAGGTATATGCCTGAGTTTCAGTTTTTTTACGATGAATCCATTGAATATGGATTTCATATGGATAGAGTTATTGAACGATTAAAAAATGAGCATTCAACAGATAATCAATCAACTGATAAAAAGTGAAAAGATTCTGCTCGCATCTCATATTCATCCGGATGGTGATGCCATTGGATCGCTGCTCAGTCTGGGGCTGGCCCTGGAAGGCATCTCCATGGATGTGGTTTTATACAATGAAAGTCCGATTCCGGCGGTATATCAGTTTCTGCCGTCCATTCACCGCATCAAAAAGGATCCCGGCAATATCGCCGAATACGATACAGCCGTTATCCTGGACTGCTCCGATTTGGGCCGGATCGGCGATGCAGCCCCTGAGGTGAGCGAAATTCCGGTGCTGATCAATATTGATCATCACCTCACCAATACCCGGTTCGGCAATTTCCAATATATTGATCCCCGGGCCTCTTCCACTGCGGAAATGGTTTACCGGCTGATCCGGCAGGTGGGTATCCCGATTAATACAGGCATTGCGTACGCCATATACACCGGCATTATGGCAGACACCGGCTCATTCCGGTTTTCCAATACAACCCCGGCAGCATTTGAGATTTCGCATGAAATGGTCACCTGCGGGGCTGACCCTTACAAAGTCGCCCATCATGTGTATGAAACCATTTCGCTGAACCGGATCAAACTGTTGAACATGCTCTTTGATACCATCGAACTCTCGACAAACGGAAAGCTGTCAGTCATGACCCTGACCCAGAAAATGCTGGATGCGGCGGGCACGAATATCGAAGACGTAAACGGCCTGATCAATTATGCCAAACGGATTGAGAACGTTCGCCTGGCGGCTCTGATTTTTGAGCGTAAAAACGGAACAAACAAAAAACGGGGGCGGGGATTTCATGTCAGCCTCCGCTCAGACGGCACCGTGGATGCCGCAGCCATTGCTTCGGCTTTCGGGGGCGGCGGCCACCAGAATGCGGCCGGATTTGATATCCGCGCCTCGCTTTCTGAGTTGAAAGCAACCATTTTTGATCTATCGGATCATCTGTAATCAAATCTCGGCTGAGATCGGAACTTTTATTGACCATGACGGGAAAACGGCCCAGCGGGATTCTGGTTGTCGATAAACCGCCGGATATAACATCTGCCGGCGTTGTTAACCGCATTAAACGGTTTCCGGAAATCAAAAAAATCGGTCACACCGGAACACTTGACCCTTTCGCCACCGGGGTAATGCTGTGCCCGGTCCATCAGGCAACCCGGCTGTCCCGATTTTTTCTGCGGGGCCGGAAAACCTATGCTGCGGTCATGCTCCTGGGGATCGAAACCGACACCCAGGATGCCACCGGAACGGTCATCAAATCGCATGAACTGCCGGAGCTGGACAACCGGATGATTCATGCCGCCGTGGGCCGATACCAGGGCGAAATCAGACAGATTCCGCCGTCCTATTCCGCCTTGAAACACAGGGGCAAGCCCTTGTATGAATACGCCAGAAACGGGGCGCCGGTTCAAAAACCGGCCCGGACGGTGACAATAGAGCAAATTTCGATTGAAAGTATAAATTTACCTGAAATCCGCTTTACGGTACGCTGCTCATCCGGGACATACATCCGGACCCTGTGCGCGGATATCGGCGGGAGCCTGGGATGCGGCGCCCACCTCAAACAGTTGCGGCGCATTGAGAGCAGCGGATTTCGGATCGATGAGGCCGAACCGCTGGCAGAGCTGGAGGCGCTGGCCGCCCGGGGCCGACTTTCGGACAAAATTGTCCCCATGGCCCGGGCTCTTCGCGGCATGCGTGCCCATACAGCGGATAAAGCTTTGACGGAACGAATTAAATATGGAAAAATAATCTATCAGCATGATGTTGACGGCATTCCGGAAAGCGATTACATAAAGATTATAGATGCGCAGGAGAATCTGCTGGCGGTTATTTCCCCCAGCCAAAACGGGGATCGCTTTGATTATTGCTGCGTGTTTCATCATGCCTGAGGCGTCAAACAATTTTTTCAAGGAGGCATACAGTAATGACCCCAGCAATCAAAAAACATGACACGATTGAAAAGTTCAAGCAGCATGAGAGTGACACCGGTTCTCCGGAAGTCCAGATTGCCCTGTTGACCGATCGGATCAGCCATTTAACCGAACACTTAAAGACCCATAAAAAAGACCATCATTCACGAAGAGGGTTGCTCCTGATGGTCGGTAAACGTCGACGCCTGTTAAACTATGTGAAGAACAAGGATGTGCAGCGCTATCGAGGTATTATCAAGGAGCTCGGGCTCAGACGATAAATCAATTCGACAACTCCCGCGTAAAAACCCCTTCCCCTGCGCCGCCGGGGAATGTATCGGTGGCGTATTATCTATTCTCAGGAGATAACTATGGAAATATCATTTAAAACCCAAATCGGGGGGGAAACCCTAAGCATCCAGACCGGGAAAGTGGCCAAGCAGGCATCCGGCTCGGTCTGGGTCCAATACGGCGAGACGATCGTCCTGGTCACCGTGGTGTCCACAGGCGAAGAACGGCCGGATGTGGATTTTCTCCCCCTGTCCGTTGAATACCAGGAAAAAATATACGCCGCCGGCCGGATTCCGGGCAACTACTTCCGCCGGGAAATCGGGCGGCCGAGTGAAAAAGAAACCCTGACAGCCCGCCTGACGGATCGCCCCTTGCGGCCGCTGTTTCCCAAAGATTACTGCTATGAAACCCAGGTGATTGCCACCGTCCTTTCCATGGACAAAGTCAATGACCCGGACATTCTGGCATTAAACGGGGCCTCCGCCGCTCTGGAGATATCAGACGTGCCCTTTGACGGCCCCATCGCCATGGTCCGCGTCGGGCGCATTGACGGTGAATTGGTCGTCAACCCCTCCATTGAGCAGTGTAAAGCCTCGGACATCAACGTGATCGTGGCCGGCTCAAAGACCGGGGTTATTATGGTTGAGGGCGGCGGCGATGAGGTCAGCGAAGCGGAGATGATCGAGGCCATCTATTTCGGCCATGAAAAACTCCAGCCGATTATCGAACTTCAGGAAAAATTAAAGGAAAGCGTGGGCGTGGAAAAACGCGTCTGCGAAATTAAAGCGCCGGACACCGAGCTGACGGAGAAGGTCAGGGCCGAGGCCGGCGATAAAATAGCCGAGGCGCTTACCATTACCGGAAAAATGGACCGGAAAAAGGCCCTTTCAGAGGTCAAGGCGCAAATTCTTGAAAGCCTGGGCGAAGCCTATGAGGACCGGAAAAAAGAGGTCTCCCGCATATTAAACGACCTGGAGCACGACATCTGCCGGGATATGATGTTGAACCAGGGCCGGCGGATCGACAACCGGCGGTTTGATGAGATCCGGCCGATCGCCTGTGAGGCGGGGATTCTGCCCCGGGTGCACGGCAGCGGGCTCTTCACCCGCGGCGAGACCCAGGTACTGGCGGCTATGACGCTTGGCTCCGGCCAGGATGAACAGCGGATAGAAACTTTATCCGGAGAGGAAACCCAGCCGTTCATGCTTCATTACAATTTCCCCCCCTACTGTGTGGGTGAGGTCAAGCGGCCGGGCGGGCCGAGCCGGCGGGATATCGGCCACGGGGCACTCGCCAAGCGGGCCATTGAAAAAGTGCTGCCGCCCAAGGAGGATTTTGAATACACGATTCGGATCGTCTCCGAAGTGCTCGAATCCAATGGTTCATCCTCCATGGGAACCGTTTGTTCAGCCTCCATGGCGCTCATGGACGGCGGTGTACCCATCAAAGCCCCGGTATCCGGTGTTGCCATGGGACTTGTCGCCGAAGGCGACAATATCGTGGTGCTCTCGGACATTCTGGGCGATGAGGACCACCTCGGGGATATGGATTTCAAGGTCGCGGGCACAACCGATGGGATTACCGCGGTACAGATGGATATCAAAATCAGCGAACTCTCCCGGGATATCCTTGAAAATGCCCTGGAGCAGGCCCGGGCCGGCCGGCTGCATATTCTGGACAAAATGCGCGAGACCATTAACGCCCCGCGAAAAGAGCTCTCCCCCTATGCGCCGATCGTCTACAGCGTCCAGATCAGCCCGGAACGGATCGGGGAGATCATCGGACCGGGCGGCAAAATGATCCGCTCCATCCAGAGCGAGACCGACACCCATATAGAAATCGACGATTCGGGCATTGTCAAAATTTCCGCCCTGAAAAAGGACGATGCGGACAAGGCCATGGAAATCGTCAAAGGCATCGGCATGGATCCGGTGGTCGGCGAAACCTATGAAGGATCAGTGGTCAAAATCACCGATTTCGGCGCCTTTGTCCAGATAAAGCCTAAAACCGAAGGACTGGTGCATATCTCTGAGATCGCCCCCTACCGGATCAAAAAAGTGACCGATGAAATCCAGCAGGGCGATACCATTAAGGTCAAGGTGATCGACATCACGCCCGAAGGAAGGATCAAGCTGAGCAGAAAGGCGCTGATGACATCGGACAACAAATCCGGCTCAGACGATAAAAGTGAATCAGATGATAAAAAGAAACGCTCCAAACCCGAGTAAGTAAAAAGGTATCCGCGATGCCGCCTGCAATAGAGATTCCATGCCAACGGGTCCGGCCGGATGAAGATGCGGATATTCCGCTGCCCCGGTACATGACCCCCCATTCCGCCGGCATGGATATCTGTGCGGCGGTATCTGAGCCTTTGATTCTCGGGCCCGGCGACATTGCGCTGATCCCAACGGGTTTTGCCATCGCCCTGCCGAACGGCCATGAAGCCCAGATCCGCCCGAGAAGCGGCCTGGCCGTAAAGCACGGCATCGGCCTCATCAATTCCCCCGGCACCATTGATGCGGACTACCGGGGGGAGGTTAAAATCGCACTCATCAACCACGGCAGATCCGATTTTACCATTAATCGGGGCGATCGCATCGCGCAGATGGTGATCCACCAAGTATGCCAGGCCCGCATCGCCCCGGTGACCGAACTCGACGCCTCGTCCCGGAATGCCGGCGGATTCGGCCATACAGGGGTCTAAATGGCCAATCCCGCTAACGGCGATTCCGCCGCCCCTGATGATCCAACTTCCAACCGCATTTCCATCTGCATGCTGGCTTCCGGCAGCAAGGGAAACGCCATCTATATCTCATCCGGACAAACCACGCTGTTAATTGACGCCGGGTTTTCCGGCGTGGAGATTGAACGCCGGTTCAAGGCCCGGGGCCTTGCCCCCGATCAGGTGGATGCGATTATTGTCTCCCATGAGCACAATGATCACTTACACGGCGTGGGGGTCCTCGCCAGAAGATACGGCCTGCCGGTGTATATGTCCGCCGAAACCCAGGCCGAAGCCGCCCCCCGGCTGGGCTGCATCCAAACCATTGAAAATTTTGCCTGCGGCACGGATTTTAAGATCAATGATATCGCCATTCACCCCTTTTCCACATCCCATGACGCCTGTGATCCGGCCGGGTTCACGCTTCAAATAAACGGGCATAAAATCGGCGTTGCCACAGATCTTGGCATTGCCACGCATATGGTTAGGCATCACTTAAACGGCTGCACCTGCCTGGTGCTTGAGGCCAATCATGACCCGCACATGCTGGAGCAGGGCCCCTACCCCTGGCCCATCAAGCAGCGGATCAAAAGCCGGACCGGACATCTGTCCAATGAGGATTCAAAGACGCTTTTAATGGATGTGATGCATGACAACCTGAGCCATGTGATTCTAGCCCATATCAGTGAAACCAATAACACGCCGGAAAAGGCGCTTGGCGTGGTGGCGGAAAGACTTAACGGAGACGCCCCGAAACTCACGGTGGCGCTGCAGCAGACGCCCTCGCCGCTTATTTATTTATGATGGAATACCTGCGTGCAGCCATACAGTTTATTACCCTCCTGCCGGCAGGCAGAACCCCGGCCTATTACCCAAGGGAGATGATCGCCTTTTTTCCGGCCGTGGGCCTGCTCCTTGGCCTGATCCTCGCGGTATTCGATGCCATCGCCCTTCAGCTATGGCCCGGAACGTTTGTGCCCGCGGTGCTCGATATTATTTTATTGATTTTTCTGACCGGCGCCCTGCATATCGACGGGCTGGCTGACAGCGCGGATGGACTGTTCGGCCACCGGGACAGGGAAACCATTCTTGCCATCATGAAGGACAGCCGGATCGGCGTGATGGGCATGATCGCCGTGATCTGCGCCCTGGCCGTCAAATTTGCCGGCATCTCGGCTTTGCCGGCACACGCCGCCTATTCGCGGTTTCTGATCCTGCTGGTGATCCCGGGGTTTTCCCGGGCCGCCATGATATTTGCCATCCACCGGCTTCCCTATGGGCGGCCGGGGGGCGGCACCGGATTTGATCTGTTTGAAAAACCCATTCACCTTACGGATTACTGGGGACTGGGGCTTTGCCTGCTGCTCAGCCTTTTTATCGGCTGGCGCGGCATTTTCCTGATTTTCGTTTTTTTTGCTTTGGTCTTCGGCATACTCTACTACTACCGCCGCCGCATGGGATGCGTCACCGGCGATATGCTGGGGGCCATGACCGAAGCGACCGAATCGCTTCTTTTTCTTGCCGCTGCTCTCGGCGGCACCGGCTTGGCGACGGGGCTGTCATGATTATCGGCCACGGGGGAAACATCCATCTTCTGGCCCGGCAACTGGGATGCCGGCCCGAAGACATCATTGACATGAGCAGCAACATGAATCCGCTCGGCCCGCCCCCCGGCCTGATGGACCACTTAAGCGCCCAGCTGGACAGCATTTTCGCCCTGCCGGAGGCGGATGCAGACCGGATGAAAACCGCAGCTGCGGATTGGCACCGAATCAGTCCGGCCCAGGTACTTGGCGGAAACGGCACCACGCAGTTCATCTATTCCCTGCCCCGGGCCCTAAACACCCGAAAGGCCATGATCCTGGCCCCCACCTATGCGGACTATACCGATGCATGCCGCATGGAGGCCGTGGCCTGGGACTATCTGTTCACCAGGGCAGAAGATGACTTCATGCCGGACATCAGCGCCCTGGATAAAACGGCATCCGCCTATGACACGGTTTTTATCTGCAATCCGAACAACCCCACCGGCCGGCTGATCCCGGCCGAAGAACTGGCACGGCTTTGCCGGAAACACGCAGATACCTTTTTTATCATTGATGAATCCTACCTGCCCTTTGTTTTAAACGGCGAAACGGAAAGTCTGGTAAATCGGGGGCTGGAAAATGCCGTTATCCTCTCCTCCATGTCCAAAATCTTCAGGATACCGGGGCTTCGGGTGGGCTTTGCGATCGGACCGGAAACAGTAATCCAGAAACTTTCCGCCTATGCCATGCCCTGGAGTGTTAACAGCCTGGCCCAGGAAGCCATCTGCTATCTTTTTTCGCGCCCCGCCATGGTAGCGCATTTTATAAAATCTGCCCAAAATTTTGCGGAAAAAGAAAAAACCCGCTTTACAAAAGCCTTCCAGGATGAGCCGGATATCCGTTTCTATCCCTCAGCCACCGGTTTTCTTCTGGCTGAATTAAAAAACATGCCGGCGGAAGCGGTATGGACGGAGATGGCCCGGCATCGCTTTCTTATCCGCGACTGCAGCAATTTCCGCGGCCTTTCAGACAGATTCATCCGCATTTCCCTGAAAACCGTGGCAGAAAATGAAAAGGCCGCTCAGATCCTTAAGCAAATTGTCCGGAATTCTTCATCCCCTCAAGGGCGGATTTGACTGTACTGACAGCCGTTTGCAGGGTCAGCCGGTCGGTATTTGTGATCAAATCATAATGCAGGGGATCGGAAATATCCGCATAAAAATATTTCCGGCTAAAAGAGCGCCGGTCCGCGTCGGTTTTCAGCACCAGCCGCTTGGCCTCTTCATAAGATATTTGATGTCTTTTAGACAGATTCTCAACCCTGCGGTCCAAGGGTGCGATCACACGGACCCGCAGATTGGCATTCTTCGGCAGGGCGAAATTAGCACCCCGCCCGACAATCACTGCCCGGCCATGCCGGCCGATGGCACCGATCACCTTCATAAGATGCCGCAGAAACTGGTCCGGCCATAAATGCCGATCATTCACGGCGGCCGCGATCGTTTCCTCGACCATGTTAAGCCCCTTTTCATCCAGGGTGCTTAGCAGCCGGTCACTGATTTGGGCGCTTTTGGCAATTTCCTGAATAATCTCCCGATCAAAAAAATTAAACCCCAATTCTTCGGATAGCAGTTCGCCCAGGCGGGTTCCCTCGCTGCCGCATTCCCGGGATATGCTGATCACCGAAATCTCTGGTGCCTCCGGTTTTTTTTGAGTTTTAAGCCGCTGCCACTGCTGGACCTGGTCTTCGACGATCTGTTCGACAGATCTGGTTCTTGTGGTCTTCATGGTCCCTCCTTTGCCAATCGGGTGTGGGGCAAACAAACCTCTTTAAATGAAAAACAGGCAGCTTCAGGGAAATACTGGCATCACATTATACGCATTGCCGCTTTGCGGATTCCAGCGAGAACCGGACAAGACTGTTTCTGATTAAAATATAGATAGACAACAGGAAGCTGTCAACTTGTGCGCATCCGCCCAGCAAGCCCCGCAGGCTGATATCGGCTGCCACCCCCTTGAATTTGGCTTGAAATTCCGGACTTTCCCGGTATAATTTTTCGGTCAAAGCCTTTTCAATCAATAGCGAGTCCTTATGAAAAACGTCCAGCTCTGCACAAATATTATCAACGGGGATGAAGCCGTTACCTATTACCGCTCCCTTCATGCGGTAACCACCGAAGACGGAATGAACCTGGTGATGACTCGCAAATCCCCGGTGGATAAGGATCCGGTGGCGCCGGTCATGCTGGTGCATGGGCTGGGTCAGAATCGCTACACCTGGACGCTTACCCGCCGAAGCTTTGAGAACTATCTGATTGCTAATGGATTCGAAACCTTTAACATTGAGCTCCGCGGCCATGGGCTAAGCCGGGCCAACGGCAGTGATTATCCGGCTGAATTTGAAAACTACCTGTTCTACGACATGCCAGCCTTTTTCAAGTCCATCAGCCGAATCACCGGCGGCAAGAGAGTATTCTACATCGGTCACAGCCTGGGCGGCTCCATTGCCTATTGCACCGGCTCCAGCTTCAACGATCAGCTGGCCGGCGTTATTTCCATCGGCGGCCCCTATTCCATGGCCCGGGGCAACCGGCTCCTGCAGACGATTGCCCATACCGGCGTGACACTGGGTAAATTCTATCCCTTCAGAAAACTTCAGCCCGAAGTCTTCTACATCGACTATATCGGGGTGCTTGCCTCAATGGGCCTGGGGCTGCTGGACCATAAATGGTACCGTCTGCCGCTGCAGATCTGGCATCCCGGCAGCATTGAGCGCGATATCCTTCATGAGCGGGTCACCAAGGGGTTTGATCGCACCAGCTTTAATGTGATCAAATTCTTTTTTAAATGGGGGGCCCGGAAAAAATTTATCAGCAGCGACGGCCGAATCGATTTTGAAGAAAACATTTCGCAGCTCACCGCGCCCATTCTTTTCGTAAACGGCGACCGGGACTGTGGTGTCCCTGAGGATGCGGTCATAGAGGCCTATGAAAAAGCCGCTGCCGAGGACAAAACATTCAAAATATTCGGCGAGGAAAAGCCCGGCCTGCACTGGGGACATATCGACCTGATAACCGGCAGACACGCGCCGGTCATCACCTGGCCCTACATACTCGATTGGATGAAGAGCCGCTTCTCCTAAATTTTTTTCCTTTTATATGTCCGAAAATACTTTTCAAACATTGCGATTGCCTTATTTGCTGACACTCCCTATTATTAGAGCAAATTTCGGATAATGATTAACAGAATAAAATGAAAGCCGCCTAAATGGCCTATCAATCCCATGTCAGCACCGGCTGGCGCAGCCTGGACAAAATTATCGACCACCTGCGCAGAGGCGATAACGTTGTCTGGCAGGTGGATGAGATAGACGATTACAAACGCCTGGTCACGCCTTTTGTCAAAAGCGCATCCGCAAGGGGGGACCGGGTCGTCTATATGCGGTTTGCCCGCCACGCACCGCTTCTTGAAGAAGGGGAGAACATATCCGTATACCACCTGCCGCTTGAGAGCGGATTTGAATCGTTTTCCGCAGACGTCCACAGCATCATTACCGGCGAGGGACGCGATGTCTGTTATGTTTTTGACTCCCTGTCCGAACTGCTGCATGTATGGGCAACGGATCTGATGATCGGCGATTTCTTTTTCATCACCTGCCCTTATCTGTTTGAACTAAACACTATTGCCTACTTTGCCATCCGCCGCCACCGGCATTCCTTCAAGGCAATCGCCCGGATCCGGGAAATCACCCAAGTGCTTATCGATGTCTATAAATACCATGGGCAGATGTGCATCCATCCGGTCAAGGTCAAACACCGCTATTCCCCGACCATGTTTTTCCCCCATATCATGGAAGAAGACCATCTGGTGCCGGTCATCAACAGCGTTGAGGCCACCCGGCTGTTCTCGGATCTTTCAAGAAGTAATGAGGCCTCCGCGCGGCGGCATCTGGATTATTGGGACCGCCTGTTCATAGAGGCCAGGGAACTGGTGGCATCCGGGGCGGAAGCAGAGGAAAAAACCGATATGGTCGATCAGCTGAGCCGCCTTATGCTCTCCCGGAATAAACAGATACTTTCCCTGATCAGGCAGTTTATGTGCCTGGAGGATCTCCTTCAAATCAAGGAGCGTCTAATCGGCACGGGCTTTATCGGCGGCAAATCGGTGGGTATGCTGCTTTCCCGCAAAATCCTGATGCAGGATGCGGCCCTTGACTGGCAGGAAGTCCTTGAACCGCATGATTCTTTCTATATCGGCTCGGATGTTTTCTATTCCTATATTGTCCAAAACGGCTGGTGGAAGCTGTTTATGGGGCATAAAACCAGCGAGGGCTATTTTGCCAAAGCGGCTGAACTTAAAAACAAAATGCTTGGCGGGATTTTTGCCGAAGAGATCACTGAAAAGTTTCAGCTGCTGCTCGAGTATTTCGGCCAGTCCCCGATTATTGTGCGCTCCAGCAGCCTGCTGGAAGATGCCTACGGCAATGCATTTGCCGGCAAATATGACAGTTTTTTCTGCGTCAATCAGGGGCCGCCGGAAAAACGATACGAGGAATTCATAAATGCGGTGCGCCGGGTCTACGCCAGCACCATGAGCCGGGATGCCCTGGCCTACAGGCGTCAAAGGGGCCTTGAGGAAAGCGATGAACAAATGGCGCTTCTGGTTCAGCGGGTGTCCGGGAGCTATCACAAGCACTACTTCTTCCCTGAGCTTGCCGGCGTTGGGCTATCCCGCAACCCGTTTATCTGGCAGAAGGGGATGGACGCAAAGGCGGGCATGGTTCGCCTCGTGCTGGGGATGGGGACCCGGGCGGTCAACCGGGTGGAAAACGATTATCCGCGGATTATTGCCATGGACAACCCCCTGACCCAACCCCTGGCCGGTATCATGGATATCCGGAAATTTTCCCAGCACCGGGTGGATTTACTCAACCTTGAAGAAAATCGGTTTGAAACCCTCCATCTCAAAGATTTGATCGAAAACAATCTGATCGCCCATCTGCATCTGGTGGGCGTCCGGGATTCGGCGGCCGCCGAGCAGATGCGGCAGATGGGACGACCCGGCAAAGAGTACTGGATATTAACATTTGATCCCTTTCTTGAAAAAACCCCTTTCACCAGCCTGATGGGCGACATTCTGGCAAAGCTTGAAGCAGCCTATCAAAATCCGGTGGAAACGGAATTTACACTTAACTTTGGCAAGACCGGAGAGCTTCGCATCAATCTGCTGCAATGCCGGCCCTTTCAAACGATCGGGGATTTCGATAAAACCGCAATGCCCGAAAAAATCGGCGACGAGCAGACGGTTATCCGGATTGAGGGCAATTTTATGGGGGGCAGCCTTGTACAGCCGATTTCCAAACTCATTTTCGTCTCTCCGCAGGCATATGCCGAGCTCGCGCCGCCGGAGAAATTCGCCGTGGCAAGGCTGGTGGGCAAGCTGAACCGGTTTCTGAAAACCAGGGATAAAACCCCGACGCTGCTCATGGGCCCGGGCCGCTGGGGCACCCAAAGCCCGGAAATGGGGATACCGGTGAAATTCTCGGAAATCAACAATATCGCGGTAATTGCCGAAATCAGCCACCAGATGGGCAACATGATACCGGATTTATCCTTTGGCACCCATTTTTTCCATGATTTAATCGAAACTGGTATCTTCTATATGGCGATTTATCCGGAAAGTGCCGGCGTGGTGTTTAAAACGGATTGGCTGCAAGCCCTGCCGAACGAACTTGAGGGCATGCTTCCGGCAGCGCGCCACCTGCGGGATGTTGTCAAGATCGCAGACACCAGCGGATACGGGCTTATGCTGGCTTCGGATATCTCGGCCCAGCAGGTGATCTGCTACCTGTCAAACCCATCCGGCGGGGCCGGTTGACGGCTTCACAAAAAATCGGTTTATACCATTTTTTGGTTCCTTGAAAGTATTCCCCCCGGCCGTGCGCCCGGGACCGAGCATAAAAGTAACTTTAAAGCACTGAGGCACTAAGGCAATGAGTTTTTCAAACTTTAAACCGTGAGCTATGCCGCAACCCCTTTGAAAAAGGCTGCCACCTGAGCCCCCCTTTGAAAAAAGGGGGGATTGGGGGGATTTGTATCGGTCCATTATGAAAAATCCCCCTAAATCCCCCTTTTCCAAAGGGGGACTTAAAGGAAATCGCCTTTTTTTAAGCCTTTTCCAAAGCCAAAGGCACTGAGTCTTTTAAACATTGAACTGTGAGCTGCGAACCGTGAACTGCTTAAAGCATAAAGGCTTGATTCTATTTACCTTACACCTTATACCCTATACCTTAAACCGTTAAGTTCCTTAGAAGCCCAACATGTTCGATCAAACAACGCCGTATGCCAGCATGGTATTTGCGACCTTGGTAAAGCCCGCAATATTGGCGCCCATCACATAATCGCCTTTCCGGCCATAGGCCTCGGCCGCATCCAGGCATGACTGATGGATGCTTTTCATGATAAGCAAAAGCCGGCTGTCCACTTCCTCCCGCGTCCAGGAGAGCTTTTGGCTGTTTTGGCTCATCTCCAGGCCGGAGGTGGCCACCCCGCCGGCATTCGCCGCTTTGCCGGGGCCATACAGGAGATTATTCTCCTGAAAAATTTTCACTGCCTCCGGTGAAGACGGCATGTTGGCGCCTTCAGCCACACAGATGCAGCCGTTTTTAACCAGCGCTGCCGCATTCTCGGCATCAATCTCGTTCTGGGTGGCGCAGGGCAGCGCAATATCGACTTTTATCCCCTGCTCACGGATCACGTCCCATACGTTTTTGCCTTCAAAACAGACGGTCTTGTATTTATCCGCATATTCATTGACCCGGCCGCGATGGATATTTTTGAGCTCCATCAAATAGCAGCACTTGTCATCGTCAATTCCCTGTTCATCAATCACCGTGGCGCTCGAGTCACAGGCGGAAATGGCGCGCCCGCCCATCTGGTTGACCTTTTCAATGGCAAACTGGGCCACATTGCCGGCGCCGCTGACCGCCACGGTTTTGCCCTTAAAATCCAGCCCCCGTGTGGCCAGCATTTCGGCCGCAAAATAGACGGTGCCGTATCCGGTGGCCTCGGGCCGGATGAGGCTGCCGCCATAATCCAGGCCTTTTCCGGTTAAGACCCCGGTATGCTCATTTTTTATTTTTTTGTAATAGCCGAACATATAGCCCACTTCACGTGCGCCCACGCCGATATCGCCTGCCGGCACATCGGTTTCCGGCCCGATATGGCGGTAGAGCTCCCGCATGAATGCCTGGCAGAAGCGCATCACCTCCCCGTCAGATTTGCCCTTTGGATCAAAATCCGATCCGCCTTTTCCGCCGCCCATGGGCAGCGTGGTCAGGGAATTCTTAAACACCTGCTCAAATCCCAGGAACTTAATGATACTCAAATTGACCGAGGGGTGGAAGCGGATGCCGCCCTTAAAAGGCCCGATGGCGTTGTTGAACTGCACCCGGAAGCCCCGGTTGACCTGTACATTGCCCTTATCATCCACCCATGGCACCCGAAAAAGGACGGCCCGTTCCGGTTCAACGATCCTTTCGTATATGCCGGCCTTAACAAATTCCGGATGTTTTTCCACAGTGGGCGCCAGGGTTTCCAGCACCTCGACAACCGCCTGGTGGAATTCATTCTGGCTGGGATCTGTGTGCTTGACTTTCTCAATTACCTCTTCAATAACAGACATTCATGCGCCTCCTTGCTAGTTAACTAGTTATTTGAAAAAAAGAATAAAACAATCCTGTAAAGCAATAGCTGTTTCATCAAAAATAAACCTGGAAGATCCTGCCGGGAGGCCGGCAATGAAGGCAGCGGCTAATCTCTTACGATATAGATCCGCCCTTTCCGGATGGCTGCGGATGACTCCCTGTCTTGATTCATTCTGAAGTAGTGCACATCATAAGAATTGATGCCGTCATAACCGGAAAACTCCTCCAAAAGCTCGGGCAGGCTGTCAAAACCGCTGCCAAAAAGCGGAAGCTTGGAAAAATAGGGCCGTTCGCTGCGAAAATCGGTGAGCACCGCAAAATGAATGGGAAATAAGGGATCGCCGAGGACCAGAAGATATTTTTCATCAGACTGGATGATATTGTGATCCCATGGCACATCTTCGGTATTTACGGGTGTAAAATGTTCTTTCAGGATCGCGGCGGCCTCCTGGGCGTCCACATCCTGGAAAGACATCAGGTCCGGGCAGTCAAAATAGCCTAAAGTGTAGAGGGCAATGCTGAAGCTGCTGATCTGCTCATAAACCGGATCCTCTCTGTCGCACATCATCATGATCTCTTTGATTCTTTCACATATCTGAAGCCCTTCATCGCTCATGTCAGCGCTGTTTGCCAACAGATCCCGGACGGCGAAGCCGGAAATATCATTTATTTGATCCCTAAACATGAGACAACCTCCTATTCTTAAAAGAATTTAAAAGGCCGGTCCATACATGGCCTTCAATTGGCGGCAGCCTCGAAAACAGCCTGCCGGTATCTGGCCAGCTTTTATTGCAGGGAATGTGCCGCACCGGGCCACGGCCCATTTTTTTTTATAAGCACTTAAAATAAAAACAAAATTTTTTATTCTGCGAAAATGGGGGAGCTTGGCCGAAACCGGGGGTATGGTGGGAATGAAGTCAGCCGAAAACCTTCAGGCGAAACAAAATCAACGGGGAAATGCCCTGTTTCGGGGGATAAGGGGGAATCCGGAAGGGTGTTTAAAATTTGAACAGCTATGCCCGGATTTGCGCACAGCCGCTTAGTCATCCGCGCAGGAATCGGTTTTCAGATCCGGGGCGGCGTCCATTGACTGCCGGTCCGATTGCTTTTTTAACCGATGCCGCAGCGTGTTGCGGCTTATGCCAAGCATTTTTGCCGCCTGCACCTGGTTGTTGTCGCATTTCGCAAGCGCTTTGTTAATAAGGGTTTCCTCAACGATTCCGATGATATTGGCATGCACGTCCTGTACGGAAAGGCTGAGGATTTCCGGAACAATTTCTTCCAGTTTATTTTTCAGCTCATCAATCAACTGCTCATGCCGCGCCGCAGAAGCCGGACAGGAAGCCCCGGCCTGGGGTATCATGAGACTGCCCTCGGCCACCACATCGCCGGAGCTTAACAGCACAGCGCGGCGGATGCAGTTTTCAAGCTCGCGGACATTGCCGGGCCAGGAATAGGCAAGGATCTTATTCATCGCAGATTCGGCCATATGGCAAACCGCCCGGTCATATTCCGCGGCAAACCGCTTTAAAAAATAATCCACCAGCGCCGGAATATCTTCGCTGCGCTCTATAAGCGGCGGCAGATGCAAAGATATGACATTTAAGCGCCAGTACAGGTCGTTTCTGAAAGTGCCGGCCTCAACCGCCTTTTCCAGGTCCTTGTTGGTGGCGGCAATAACCCGGACATCGACTTTGACGGTTTGGGTGGAGCCCAGCCTTTCGATTTCGCTTTCCTGAAGCACCCGCAGGAGCTTTGCCTGCAGGGCGGTCGGCATCTCGCCGATTTCATCCAGAAACAGGGTGCCGCCGTGGCATCTTTCGATTTTGCCGATATAGGTCCGGTCCGCACCGGTGAAAGCGCCCCTCTCATGACCGAAGAGCTCGCTTTCAAAAAGGGTTTCCGGTATGGCGGCGCAATTGAGGGCCATAAACGGCCTGTCTTTACGCCGGCTGTGGTGATAAATGGCCTTGGCCACCAGCTCCTTGCCGGTCCCGCTGTCTCCCGTGATCAAGACCGGCACGTCTTTTTCCGCGACCTGGCCGATCCGTTTATAAATCTCCTGCATTTTCCGGCTGTTTCCGATGATCTGCAGGGTGCCGGCCGGGGTGGTCTGGGTATCTTCAGCTGGCGCCGATGCGGCCGGCAGCCGGACGACTTCCTTCATCTGCCGGTTCACCTGAAGGGCCTCACTGACAATCCGGCTTAAATCCTTCCGTTCAAACGGCTTGACAAGATAATCATAGGCGCCCCGTTTCATGGCCTCAATCGCCAGTTCAGTGGTGCCGTATGCGGTCATGAGAATAACAGGCGTTTTTACCTCCACGCCCTTGATGGCGCTGAGGGTATCAAGGCCGTTTAGCTCCGGCATCTTATAGTCGAGCAGGATCAAATCAAAACTTTCCGCGCCGATTTTTTCAATCGCGCTGGGCCCGTCTGCGCAGGCGGTTACCGCATACCCTTTTCGCTCGAAAAAACGGCTTAAAAAATGGATAAGCCCTTCGTCATCATCAATCAGCAGGATTTTTTCCATTGGCTTCACATAAGGGTTGATGGCTGTTTAAAGGCAAATATAAAGAGAAGGTGGTGCCGTATTGGACACGGCTTTTGACCCGAATGACGCCGCCATGATTTTCAATCGTATTGAACACAAGCGGCAGGCCCAGGCCGGTACCGGCGGCCTTGGTCGTAAAAAACGGCTCAAAC
>JBKHAE010000011.1:0-43793 GCA_046543065.1 Desulfobacterales bacterium
CAGACGAGCGTTTCAAAGTTCAGCCGAATGACGGATATCTGGGCGGTATCGTCCCGCATGCCGGCTGGGTTTTCTCCGGCAGTCTCGCCTGCAATGTGATTGCCGGCCTGCGAGCCGCAGAAAACACCCGAAAACCGGATACCATCATAGTGTTCGGCATGCACCTGCCGCCCAACGTGTCGGGCTATATCATGGCCGAAGGGGCATGGGAGACCCCGCTGGGCGAGCTGATCATTGATGAAGCGATGGCGCGCCCCATCGCTGAACAATTCTCACTTAAGGTGGAAACCGCCAACCGGTTTACGCCGGATAACACCATTGAGCTCCAACTCCCGTTTATTAAATACTTTTTTCCCGAGGCAAAGCTTGTCCCCATCGGACCGCCGGCCGCCGCCACGGCCGTGGAGATCGGCGAAAGAGCCGCAAAAACGGCTGAATCGGCCGGCAAAACCATTAAAATCGTCGGCTCCACGGACCTCACGCATTACGGCCCCAATTTCGGATTTACGCCGGCCGGCAAGGGCCGGGAGGCGTATAACTGGGTTAAAGACAAAAACGACCGCCAGTTCATCGATGCCATGCTCGAGATGGTGCCGGAAACCGTGATCAAAGAGGGACTTTCCAACCACAATGCCTGCTGCCCCGGCGCTGCAGCGGCCGCCATTGCCGCGGTTAAATCCCTGGGGGCCCAAAATGCCCGGTTCGTCGGGTACAGCTCAAGCTATGAACACAGCCCGGGGGATACTTTTGTCGGATACGGGGGGGTGCTGTTTTATTGATCAACGTTGCCGAAGCCTCCCGATATACCTGAAACTCCTTGACATCCAGTCACATTTCAAATATTTAAAACATTGTTTATTCGACAATACGTCAGGTTCATATGCAACCGGGAACATTCTCTCTATTACGAACCGGTAAAACAAATTCATCCGGATAATGGCACGTACCATACAAATTTAAAAGGGAGGCATTAATGCAATTTGTAGACTATCAAAACGTCCACCAGATGCTCAAAAAAACGATTGATGCGAAATCCGATGTGATCGCGCATCGATGGTTTCTGGACGGCGAAGGGTCTTCTGAATCGGTTACATGGGGGGAATTCTACGACCAGGTCAAACAGGCGGGCAAAAGCCTCATGGCTTTGGACGTGGAAAAAGGGGACAAGGTCATTATCCTGAGCTATTCCTGCTACTACTGGGTCCTGATCGATATGGCCAACGCCGCCATCGGCGCGGCCACAGTGGGGATCTATCAGTCCAACCTGGCCGAGGACTGTAAATATATTATCAACCATTCGGATGCCGTGGTGGTATTTGCCGAAAACCAGCAGCAGCTGGACAAACTCCAGCAAATCCGCGAGGGGATTCCCAATATCCGCAAGGTCATTCTCTTCAACGGCGAGGCCCCGGCCAATGACGACTGGATCATCAGTTTCAACGAATTCTTAGGCCTATCCAAAAACACCTCGGAAAAGGATCTTCAGCAGCGCATCCAGATGCCCACCCCCCAGGATACGGCCACCATTGTCTACACCTCAGGCACCACAGGTGTGCCCAAAGGGGCGGTAATCACCCATGACAATATTACCTTCACAGCCCAATCCGTGGAGGCAAGTGCGGATGTCCGGGACGGAGATGAGACCTTCCTGTTTCTGCCCCTGGCCCATATATTTGCCCGAACACTCGTTAATGCCACCATGCTCACCGGTGCCACTACCAACTACTGCCGGAGCATGGACACCATCACAGAGGATTTAAAACTGGCCAAGCCCCACTGGTTTCCAAGCGTTCCCCGCATTTATGAAAAAGTGTATTCAAAAGTTTTAAGCGGGGCGGAATCCAAAGGCGGTGTGGCCCTCAAGATTTTCAACTGGGCTAAAGACATCGGCGACAAAATGGCTGACTGCAAATTAAACCGCGAGCCGGTCCCCTTTATGCTGGGGTTAAAGCACAAAATTGCCTCTGCCCTTGTGTTCAGCAAGCTCCATGAAGCCCTGGGCGGCCGCCTCCGGTTCTGTATCAGCGGCGCGGCCCCGCTGGAGCCGGCGATTGCCAAGTTTTTTATCGGTGCGGACGTATTGTTGCTCGAAGGCCTCGGCATGACGGAGAACACCTCGTTTACTAATGTGAATCGCCCCGACAACTACCGCATCGGCTGGGTCGGCCCCCCTGGCCCCGGAATTGAGCAGAAAATCGCCGATGACGGGGAGATCCTCTTCCGCGGCAGAAACGTGATGAAGGAATACTACAAAATGCCGGATGAAACCGCGGAAACGCTATCCCCCGAAGGCTGGCTCCATACCGGCGACCTGGGGGAGATCGACTCGGAGAACTTCCTGCGGATCACCGGCCGGAAAAAAGAGCTCATTATCACTGCAGGCGGCAAAAACGTGGCGCCTGCCGCCATTGAAGGTCACATGGCGACCTCCAAATACATCAACCAATTCTGTGTGGTGGGCGATCGCCGGAAATTCCTGTCCGCCCTGGTCACCCTGGATGAGGAAAATGTCACCGAATACGCGGACGCCAACGGCATCCCCTATAACTCCTTTGATGACCTGATCAACAATGAACAGATCTACAAACTCATTGAAAGCGAAATACAGAAAAAAAACAAAGATCTGCCCTCCTATGAAACTATCAAGCGATTTAAAATCGTTCCGGAGTTCACCGTAGAAAACAAAATGATGACCCCCACCATGAAGATCAAGAAATCGGTGGCAATGGACGCCTATCAGGATGAAATTGAACAATTGTATAGCTGAATCTCATGAATAATATGGATACCCCATCCTGGGAACAACTGGTCATCCCGCCGGAAAAGGCGCTGAAAAAGATCGAGCCCGGTATGTGCATCTTTCTGGGCACGGGTGCGGCCGAACCCCGCACCCTGGTCCGGGAACTGATGAACTCGAATGCGGACAATCTGCAGGACCTTGAGTTGTTTCAGCTGTTGAGCTTCGGGGACGCCATTTCCATCCAGAAACTGCAGACCCAGAAATTCCGGCTGAAAACCTTTTTCTCCGGCTGGGTGGCCAAGGAGGCCATTACCGCCGGCCGCGTGGATTTGATCCCCAGCCGGTTCTCCCGGCTGACCCAGTTAATCGATTCCCGCCGAATCCCCTTTGATGTGGCGTTTATCCAGATTTCCCCGCCCAATCGGCTGGGCTACTGCAGCTTCGGGATCTCCGTGGATGTGGCCCGCCAGGTCATGCATCAGGCAGGCCTTGTGGTGGGTGAGATAAACCCGGATGTGCCCCAGACTTTAGGCAACACCTTTGTCTCCATTAACGAATTCGATTTTTTGGTCAAGGCCACGGAAAAACCGATCTATTTTGACCGGTGGCCGGTGGATGAGGTCTTTGACCAGGTCGCCGCCAACGTGGCCTCCGCAATTGAGGACGGCTCCTGTATCGCATTCTCCATCGGTCCTTTATATGAGCCCCTGGGCCGGCACCTGATGAACAAGAAAAACCTTGGCGTACATACCCCGATATTTACGGATGCCCTGATGGATCTGGTAAAAAGCGGGGCGGTGTCCAACCGCTACAAGGAACATTTCCCAGGCAAATCCCTGACCTCCTATGCCATGGGCACTCAGGAATTAATGGCCTGGCTGGACCAGAATCCGCTGGTGGAGTTTCAGGGGATTGACAAGGTCTTCAACCCCATGCGTATCGGCCGGAATCCAAGATTTGTGGCTGTCGCCAACATCCGAAAGACCGATTTGACCGGACGGATCGCCCTTCATGTGGGCAAAAGCAATATCACCACCGACCCCTCGGAGGTGATCGATTTTGTAAACGGTGCGGAGATCTCCCCGGGCGGATACACCATATTTGCCCTGCCTAGCCGGAACCTTAAAGGCGAACCCAATATACGGGGCTCGCTTGAGGATGTGCCCAATCAGTTGAATGTCCGGGAATCCGTGGATCTTGTGGCAACCGAATACGGGGTGGCCAACTTAAACGGCCGCACCATCCGGGAGCGCGCCCAGGCCCTTATTGAAGTCGCCCATCCCGATGACCGCCAGTGGCTGATCGAGGAAGCCAAAAAGCAGAATATCATTTACGGGGATCAGATTTTTCTGGCGGAAAGCGCCCATCTCTATCCGGCGGATATCTATACCCGCCAGACGTTTAAAAACAATGTGGAAGTCCGTTTCCGGCCGATCCGCCCCTCTGACGAGGAGGAGATGCGTCGGCTGTTCTACCGGTTCTCAGATGAATCGGTTTACTACCGGTATTTCACGCCCCTCAAGACTATGCCGCATTCCAAGATGCAGGAATATGTCAATGTCGACTACAGCCAGGTAATGTCCATCGTCGGCCTGGTAGGCGATCTGGGCAAAGGCCATATCATTTCTGAGGCCCGGTACGTGAAGCATCCGGACCGGCCCTACGCGGATGTGGCGTTTATCGTGGATGAGGAGTACCAGAACCTGGGTATTGCCACCTATCTCTATAAACTTTTGATGCGGCTCGCCAAGGAACGCGGTCTCCAGGGCTTTACCGCGGATGTTCTCCCGGCAAACAAAGAAATGATGCGGGTTTTTGAAAAAGGCGACGCCGAGGTCAAGGCCACCCTGGAGCACGGGGTCTACTGCCTCACCATCCCCTTCTTCAGCTCCTAACCATCGTCTTAATCTTACGCTTGCTCTTAATCTTAATCCATCCCGCCAAGACGCCAAGCCCGCAAAGTCAATAATTCCCCTTTGCGTCCTTTGCGCCTTGGCGAGAGATTCTATTTTACCCTTCCTCCGTATGCTGCCGCGCAAGCCCCAAATAATAATCCGCCTCCGCGTTTTTCCCGCGCTTTTTACACCCTGCCGCATAACTTTGGCATTTTTGCTTCAACACCTTAACTGCCGCGCGGTATTGCTCATTTGTCAGCGACCGGCCGGCCAGGATTTTTTCAATTGCAAAAATCCGATACTTGTCCAGGCCCGGCTGGCGGGATAATTGATCGGCATGTCCGCCCTTTTTTACGATAAGCGGCGTTTGAATTAGATGGACCGGATATCGGCAGCTTACCCGCAGCCACAGGTCATAGTCCTCGCAGGCGGGCAGATCCTCATCAAATCCGCCGATTTCAGCGAACAGCGCCTTTTTGGCCATCACGGCAGACGGACTGACCAGGCACAGCTCAAGGGAGGGGATAAAAATATTACCGGCCGGTTTCTTGTGATGCCGGCGGGGATTTACCCGGCGGCCGTTTCGGATCCAGATCTCTTCGGTCTGGCAGATCAGGGCATCGGGATGAGCATTGAAAAACCGCACCTGCTCAGAGAGTTTTCCCGGCAGCCAGTAATCATCGGAATCCAGAAATGCGATCAGATCGCCGGATGCCGCGGCGATGCCGCGGTTTCTGGCGGCGCTTACCCCCTGATTGGGTTGATGGATATAAATGATCCGAGACTGATAGGCTGAAAGCAGACTCCGGGTTTGATCCCTGCTGCCGTCATCGACCAAGATGAGTTCAAAATTCGGGTAATCCTGGAAAAGCACCGAATCAATAGCCTTGCCCACCGCCCAGGCCCGGTTGAGCGTCGGAATGATGACGCTTACCAGCGGTGTTTGAGTATCCGCCGACGCATTTTTCCCAAACTGGCTCATATCATCCGCCGAATCCGATCTGCCTGCTGCTGCAATTTCTTGGCGGATACGGGGTAGGGGGTCTTAAGCTCCTGGGCAAAGAGCGATACCTTTAACTCTTCAATCATCCAGAAAAATGCCTCCACCGCCTCCCGCTTCTCCTGGGAGGTACTCGCCTCGATTTCGTTTAAAAACGCTGCCAACTGGTCATTGAAAGGCTTGACCTGTTCGGCCTTTTTCTGATCCTTATCAAGATCCATCACCCCGCGCTCGGCCCGAAGGGACAGGGCTTTGAGGTATCTGGGGAGGTGTCCCAGGCGCTCCAGTGTATAGATTTCGATAAAATTTTCCGGCACCAGGCGGCTTAGCGAGCGCCGCAGCTCGGATAGAAAGGCCGTGACCAGCGGTCTGTCCGAATGCGCGGATTCCTGCTTATAGATGCGGGAGCGGGTCTGCGCATAGGCCTCGATGACGGCGAGCCCCTTCTCCATTAGCGCCCGGCCGGCAGGCAGCAGGTTTTCCGAGTGGGTACGGGCATGGCTGTAGAATTGCTCCTCTGTGCGGATATTTGCCGCAAACAATTCATTTATCACCCGATCCATTATCCGGGCCTCAAGTTTCTGCCGGCCGCCGAAATACATGGCTGCCGGCTGCACAGATGACGGCAGGGCCACGGTCTTTTTCAAAAATTTTATGTCCTTTGCCAAATAGCGGCGGTATAACTGGGAAACCCCGGTTTTATGGGCGCGAAGGGCGGCCTCCGGGTCCTCGAAAAGCCGAAGATCCACGGTATCCCCGTTTGGGACAAGCGCGGGATACACGTGAAAGCCGCTTTGCCCGCGCCCTTTAACCGCAATGGCATCCGGGAGATCCGGCACCTCCCAGGTGGTCATCCCGGATTTTTCCCACTTTTTTCTTTCCGCGGCCAACCCGTTCGCATCCGTTTTCTCCGGCGCCTGGGTCAGAAGTGCCTGTTTATCCCGGCTGCCGGCGACCTCCTTTCCGTTTGAATCGGTAATGGCAAAGCGCAGGCGCAGATGATCCGGCAGATCCGCCTCCCGCCACTCTGAGACCGGGATATCCACCCTGAACTGATGAAAGATAAACCGGCTCAGTTCACTGCGCAAGGAGCCCTGATACATGGGCATCTCTTTCATGATACAGCCGACGGTATCATTTATCGGCACCAGCTGTTTGCGGTAGGATTTCGGGAGCCCCCGGAGCAGGGCGATGATCTTTTCCTCAAGCAGGCCGGGCACGATCCAGTCCGTTGGTTCCCGGGATATGGCGGAAACCCCGGAGGCGGGCACTTTGACGGTTACGCCGTCAGCCGGCGCGCCCGGATCAAACCGGTACGCGCACGCATACCTGGATTCGACAAGCTTAAGGGAATCCGGAAAAAGGGAAAGCTGGTCGTCTTCCGGATGGTAAGTCAACAGATCTTTCTGATCCATTCTCAGGAAATGATCTGACCCCATCTTTTTGATGTGTTTTTTAAGCGTGGCCATGTCATAGATATTCTCCAGCCGCTCGCGGTAGAATTCAAGCATGGCCGCTTCCCCGACCAGAAGATCCCGGCGGCGGAGCCGGTTCTCCATTTCCCGGATGGATTCGATCTGCTCGCGGTTATGCTGCATAAAGGGGAGTTCTTTTTTCACCCGGCCTTCGATCAGGGCTTCCCGGATAAATATTTCGGCAGCCCCTGCCGGATCCACCGGGCCGTATTGTTTGGGCCGGGCCGGTTCAATGATCAGCCCGAAGAGGCTCACCTGCTCATCGGCCATCACCGCCTCCCGCTTTTTCTCCCATCTGGGATTCAGATAGGTATACCGGCAAAGGGAGGCGCCGATGGGTTCAAGCCACGTGCGGTCGATATTTGCGACATTTCTGCCGAAAAGCCGGGAGGTCTCAACCATTTCCGCGCACACGATCCAGGCCCCGCCCCGGTTAAAGACCCCGGAGCCCGGAAAAATCATCATTTCCCGGTTTTTGGCCGCCTGATAGACATTTTTTTCCTTCTTTACCGCAATGTTTGACAAAAATCCGCTTAGAATCGATTTATGGATGGCCGCATACCCTTGGGAAAAGTCTTCATCCCCTTGCTCAGGCTTTTTGGCGCGGGCAGGCGTTTTTGCCCTGACCCCGGCCTCGGATAGAATCGCGGTGATCTGCTCGTGCACATCCTGCCATTCCCGCATGCGCTTAAAGGAGAAAAAATTCGACCGGCAGAACTCCTTAAGATCCCTTGCCCGGACAAAGGCCCGCGTCATGCCCGGCGTCCCAAAGCAGGCCCGCCAGATGTTGATCCAGGTGATAAAGTCCGAGGCCGGGTCCTTAAACCGGTTGTGGGCCGCCTCTGCCGTTTTTTCGGCATCCTCGGGCCGCTCCCGGGGGTCAATGGTGCTAAGCGCTGATACAATCACCACCAGCTCTTCGAGGTGGCCCTGATCCGCGGCTTCGAGAAGCATTCGCGACAGCCTGGGATCAAGCGGAACAGCGGCCATCACACGGCCCCTGGCGGTGAGGCGGGGCGTTTTTTTCTTTGCAGGCTTCTCCTTTTTCCGGGCTGTTGCCGGGACCAGGGCCCCCAGTTCGTGGAGCAGATCAAAACCGTCCTTGATCTGCTTTGCGGGCGGGGGATCAATAAAGGGGAAAGACTGAATATCCCCCAGGTTTAAGGAAATCATCCGGAGGATCACCTGGGACAAATTGGCGCGCTGGATTTCCGGCGGGGTGAAAAGCGGCCGGGACTCATAGTCAGACTCGGGGTATAGCCGTATGCAGACGCCGTCCGCCACCCGGCCGCACCGGCCCTTGCGCTGGTCGGCGCTGCTTTTTGAGATCGGCGCAATCGGCAGTGACGTGGTTCTGGAGCGGGGGTCATACTGGGAAATCCGGGCCAGGCCCGTATCAATCACGTATCGGATGCCCGGCACCGTAATGGAGGTTTCGGCCACATTGGTGGCCACCACGATCTTTCTGCCCGGGATGGATTTAAACACCCGCATCTGATCGGCCGCCGGGAGTCGCGCAAAAAGGGGCAGCACCGTGGTATGCCGGTAGCTCCGGCCCTCAAGGGTTTCACAGGTCTCCCGGATGTCTTGTTCCGTGGGCATAAAAATCAGGATATCGCCCGGTTTTTTTTCAGAGATCACTGCATCCGCCGCATCCACCGCCTTTTCCACGTAGGTCAGTTCCTCTGCATCGGCGTCGGTATCGGATTCCGCATACTGAACTGTCACCGGGTAAGTCCGGCCGGAGACCTCGATCACCGGGGCATCATTAAAGGCTTTTGAAAACTTTTGCGTATCAATGGTGGCGGAGGTGATAATGAGCCTTAAGTCCTTGCGGATGCTTGAGAGATTTCTCAATATCCCCAGCAGAAAATCGATATTCAGACTGCGCTCATGGGCCTCATCCACGATAATCGTATCATAGGCATTCAAATACTTGTCCCCCTGGGTCTCGGCCAGAAGGATGCCGTCGGTCATAATCTTGATGAAGCCGTCCGCCCTGTTGAACTGCTCCTGAAACCGAATCTGATAGCCCACGGATTCACCGGGCGACTCCCCCAGTTCCTCGGCGATCCGGTCGGCCACCGTGACCGCGGCGATCCGCCGGGGCTGGGTGCAGCCGATAATTCCCTCGATCCCGCGGCCCGCCGCCAGACAGAACTTGGGCAGCTGCGTGGTCTTGCCGGAGCCGGTCTCACCGGAAACAATCACCACCGGGTGATTGCGGATGGCGGCGATAATATCATCCTTTTTGTGGGTGATCGGCAGATTTTCCGGATAGTCGGGCACCGGCCGGGTCTTTTTCCGTTTTTCCTTATGCGCAGCCGACTTCGCGAGCCGGTTCTTTAGCTGATCCAGCTCATGCCGGGTTTTCTTTGCGGACCCGTCACCGTTTTTCCGGCGCTTGATCTTTTTTAGCTCACGGAGCGCCGCATGCCGGTCCGCGTGCATGACTTCCGGCAGCAGGCTTTCCAGGGATTTTATTTTTTGATATAAATCAGATGATCTGGGCATGCTTCTGTCATTATAAACGTTTTTTTTAAAAATTTCCGAACCTCTGCGGGCTCAAATTGGACATACAATAAACAGTGCGTTTTGATTTTTCAATATCTTCCACATCTTTTCCCGGGATAAAGGCTTTGACATCCCGGCTTGAAGTGATATAAAAAGTTGATTACAAATGAGAACATGTTTTATCGGAATAAATCCGATAAACCCGAATAAATTGAAAGGCTAAAAACGGGTCATTGTTTTATGCAAACGTCCCAGCCCCCTCAAAACCTGCCAACCGGATTTCACCGGCTGCGTAAAGATCAGCTCCGGTATATCCTGGATAATATTTCCGATTATGTATGCCTCCATGACCTGGAGGGAAAAATACTCGCGGTTAACCGGACAATGCAGAATCATGCCGGTATAGCCGATCCCCGGCAAGTGGTGGGCCAGCCGATTACCCTGTTCATGCCGGAAAAATATCAGACCCTGTTCGATGACTACATGGCCCGCCTGCTTAAAAAGGGGGCCAACTCCGGGCTGGTCAGCCTGATCATCCAAACCGGGGAGGAACGGGTAATAGAGTACAACAGCCTGTTGATCTACGATGATGCGGACCAGCCCCAGGCGGTGGCCAGTTTGGGCCGGGATATCACCGAACGGCTGAGATCCGAGAAAGCCTTAAAAAAGAGCGAAGAGAAATACCGCAACATCCTGGAAACCATTGAGGACGGCTATTATGAGGTCGATCTTAGCGGCAGCATCAAATTCTGCAACCCTGCGCTCTGCCGGATACTCGGATATAGCGAATCCGAACTACTGGAAAAGAACTATCGGGAGATTTGTGAACCATCCTATATCAATACCATTTATAACACCTTCAACAAGGTCTATCACAGCCGGGAATCCACCAAGGCCTTTGACTGGCGGCTGATCCGAAAAGACGGTTCAGCATGCTTTGTGGAAACTTCGGTTTCCCTGATAGAAGCGGACGACCAGCGGATTACCGGTTTTCGGGGAATCTGCCGGGATGTCACGGATCGCATCGAGGCGGAAAAGGAGCGGCAGAGTTTGGAGAACCAGCTTTTCTACAGCCAAAAAATGGAGGCCCTTGGCACCCTGGCCGGCGGATTTGCCCATAACTTCAACAACATCTTGTTCCCGTTAATCGGCTATATTGACATGGCCCTGATGCAAGCCCCGGCAGACAGCCGAACGCGCCAGCACATGGAAAAGGCGCTGGAATCCGCCAACAAGGCAAAAAATATCGTCCATCGGGTGCAGGAATATACCCGCAATGACAAGGGGCATCAGATCCAGCCGCTTGATGTGCCGGAAGTTGTGGACCAGGCCCTCCGGCTGGTCCGGGGCTCGCTTTCCAGCCGGATCAAGCTCTCAACGGAAATGGATGACGGCTGCCCCCAGATTATGGCGGATGCGGGCCAGATCCAGCATGTAATCGTCAACCTTTGCGCCAATGCCAATGATGCGATCATGTCTAACGGTCGATCCGGCCATATCACGGTTAAGGTTTCGTGCACGGAGATCACGCCCGCCGGTTCAGCTAAAGCCGGCGCACTGCCCCAGGGACGCTATGCCTGTATTTCGGTCACGGATTCCGGATGCGGAATCGATTCAGGGATGGTGGACCGGGTGTTTGACCCGTTTTACACCACCAAACCGGAAACCGGAAAAGGCTTAGGCCTCTCCCTCTCCCACCGGATTGTCAAGAAATACGGCGGCGAGATATTGATTGAGAGCCAGGTCGGCGAAGGCACCGCTGTTAACGTATACATTCCCGAAATGACGGCGGACGCTCAGCCTGATGAGAACCAGTAAATCATGTAATAAGCGGTTACTTTTACGCTCGGTTTTGAGCACGCGGCCCGGGGAGAATACTTCCAACTGAAATGACGACTGAGAAAAGAAAATATATGGCCACGCCCCTGGCGGAGCATTCCAATGAATCCATCCGCATCCTAATCGTGGATGATGAGCAGCCCATCCGGGAGATGATGGAGCTTCTGCTCTGCCGGGAGGGCTATCAGTGCGTGAGCGCAAAAGACGGCGATACCGCCCTGGAGATCCTGGGGGGGCAGCCGATTGACATCGTGATCACAGATATCAATATGCCCGGAATCACCGGGGTGGAACTGCTGGAGAAGGCCCGGCATATCACGGATGCGGATTTTATCGTAATTACCGGCTATGTCGAGGACTTCAGCTATGAGAACCTGATTGCCGCCGGTGCCAGCGATTTCATCTATAAACCGATCAGCAATAATGAAATTCTGCTGCGGTTTAAACGGGTCCTGCGCGAACGTTTTCTGCTGCAGGAGCGCGAAAAGATCAACCGGGAACTTGAAAAAAACAATCAAAAGCTGGCCAGATATGCCGAGGAGTTAAACACCGCCCTATCCGACCTGAAAACCACACACAATGAACTGCAATCCGCCTACCTGGACACCATTAACCGGCTGGCCCTGGCTGCGGAATTCAAAGACGAGGAGACCGGCGACCACATTTCCCGGATGAGCGATTACTGTGCGCTGATGGCTGAAAAATACGGACTTGAAGCGCGCGAGGTGCAAAACATCCGGTATGCCGCACCCATGCATGATATCGGCAAAATCGGCATTCCGGATAAAATCCTGTTAAAGCCCGACCAGCTTACAAGCAGTGAATTTGAAACCATCAAAACCCATACCACCATCGGCGCCTCCATCCTTTCCGATGCCCGGGCTGAAGTGCTTAAGGCGGCCCATGACATTGCGCTGACCCATCATGAGAAGTGGAACGGCAGGGGCTATCCCAAGGGCCTGAAAAAGAAAGAAATCCCCATACGCGGCCGAATTGTGGGCTTGCTGGACGTATTTGATGCATTAACTTCCAACCGCCCCTACAAAGCGGCATATCCCTATGAGGTGGCCCGGGATATTATTAAAAACGAACGGGAAAAAAGCTTTGATCCGGATTTGGTGGATATCTTTATTGCCAACTTCGAGGCGTTTGTCCAAATCAAAAAACAAACCGGCCCGACCGCGCATATTTCAATCGCCGATTTTCAGTGGAGCGCCCGGGATTTATCTAACGGGCTGGATAAACATATCAGCCGCCACTGAAAAAACTAAGGCTGACTATCACGTAAAAAGAAGTATTCCCCCCGGGCGTTTGCCCGGGACCGAGCCTATCAGTAAATTTAAAGGCACTGAGACACTAAGTTTGTATAGCTTGGACTTTTTGCGAAGCCATCCCCCTTAGGTTTGAGTTCTCCTGTTATTCGCCGATGATTTTAACCAGCACCCGCTTTTTTCTCCGGCCGTCAAATTCCCCGTAAAAAATCTGCTCCCAGGTGCCGAAATCAAGGCGTCCGCCGGTAATAGCCACCACCACCTCTCTGCCCATTACCTGCCGCTTCATATGCGCATCCGCATTATCCTCGCCCACATTGTGCCGATACTGGGAGACCGGCTCATGCGGGGCCAGCCGCTCCAGCCACTCATCATAGTCCTGATGCAGGCCTGATTCATCATCATTAATGAATACAGAGGCAGTAATATGCATGGCGTTTATCAGCACCAAGCCCTCCTTGACCCCGCTTTCCGCCAGGCACTCCTCAACCTGCGGGGTGATGTTGATAAATGCACGGCGGGTGGGAACGTTGAAAAACAGCTCTTTACGATAGGATTTCATTCTTTGCTCCTTTCTTAGCCCTGTTTGATTCATTAAGCGGCATCGCTTCCCCCGGCTAAATCCGAATCCAAAATTTTATGGGCATAAAATAACATTTTTACAGCCCGGCCACAAACCCTGCACCTTCATATTTTGGGCCTGTTTGCCTTAAGATACGGCTGCCAGCCGATCCCATTCAGGGCTTGTTAAACCGGGAAAGATTATTATAGTAGTAAATTGGCTTGACACAGCAAAAATTTCTATGGCAATTAGGATGTTTTATTTTTGTTTTAGGAATTTGTCTCATTTTTAAGAGGTGTGACGGGTGTATCAACTCCCTAAAAAAACAGTCTTAAGCGGCATATGTATTGTGCTTATCTTCGGCGGGATCTTTACGTTTTCCATGCTGGCCGCATGCCCGGTAAAACAGGAAACCTGCCTGAACCAGCGGCCGCCTGTGGCCTTTCCGCATGAGATGCATATGGCAAGCTTTGACTGCTTAGACTGTCACCATGTCTATGACAAAGCGCATAACAACATCCTGGATCCCATGGAGCTGTATGCCGACAACGCACAGGTAAAATGTGCATCCTGTCATGATTCAAAGAATAGACTCAATCGGCAGGAAGCCTTCCACCAGCAGTGCATCCGATGCCACCTAGATTTCGGCCGAACGGGCGATGCCGCGGGCGGCCCGAGCCTCTGCGGGGAATGTCACCAGACAGCCGGACAGCCATCGGATTTTGTGATGATACTTGGAGAACCCCATGATTAAAGCCAAGCCAAAGCCCCTGGATGAGATCCTTGCATATATCGGCCCCTATGAAAACATCCTGATCGCCGGATGCGGCGGCTGTGTCTCGGTCTGCCTGGCCGGGGGGCAGAAGGAAGTCAATATCCTGAAATCCGAACTCGATTTTGCGGCGCGCGAGGCCCGGGAGACCAAGCAAATAAGCGGCTACACGGTGGAGCGCCAGTGCAATGCCGCCTATCTCGGAGAGATTGACGCGTATGCCGAAAAGGCCGACTGCATGCTCTCCATGGCCTGCGGTGCGGGCGCCCAGCTGCTCGCCGAGCGATACCCCCAAATCCCCGTTTTTCCGGCGGTAAACACCATTGCCATCGGCGTGGACCGGGATATCGGTTTATATGAGGAACGCTGCCGCGCCTGCGGGGAATGCGTGCTCGCCTATACCGCCGGCATATGCCCGGTGACCCGGTGCGCCAAAGGCCTTTTTAACGGCCCCTGTGGCGGCACCCAGGGCGACAGGTGTGAAATCAGCCCGGAAGTGCCCTGTGCATGGCACGAAATTTTTGAGCGTTTAAAGGCCCAGAACCGGCTCGAGGATATCCTGAAAATCCGTAAACCCATGGAATGGCGCAATCAAATCCAGCGCAAATTCGTACAAAAGGGTTATGAAAACAGGTACTTACAGGAAGACTAGGCAAAATGGCATCTCAAGAACAGCTCCTGCAGTTCCTCCAGGGCCCCATGGTCTGGGCGGCCTGCCTTATTTTTGCAGCAGGCCTTGTCGGCCAAACCATCCGGCTCTGCCGGCTCACCCGGAAAAGTGATCCGGAAAAAATTCAATTTATCGCCAATCCCCGGAAAACAAAAAAAATTGCCGGGTGGCGGCGCTGGATACCCTACCTGGCCCAGCTTAAAACCACCATGCTGGGAACCAGCCCGGTGCTCTCCGCGGTGACCATTATTTTCCACATCTGCCTGTTTATCACCCCGATTTTTCTTTTGGGACACAATGTGCTTTTAAAGGCCGCCACCGGGATACCGATCCCCTCTTTTTCGGAAACCACTTCAGACCTGCTGACCCTGCTTGTCCTGTTCTGCGGCCTGTTTTTCCTGCTGCGCCGATTGCTTCTGCCGAGGGTGCGGGTCATTACCACGCCCTATGATATCCTGCTGCTGATTCTGGCAATTTTCCCGTTTTTAACCGGCTTTATGGCCCATCATCAGCTGATACTGGATTACAAGCTGATGATCATACTTCATATGATCTCAGGGGAACTGCTGCTGATCCTGATCCCGTTTTCCAAATTTTTTCATATGGTTTTCTTCTTTTTCGGCCGGTTTTTCATTGTCAACGAATACAGCCTGGGGATGCCCAAACGTAGCTGGCAATTCTGATTTTCAAACGGAGACTTCCTATGGCCCGAACCGATATTGATGCCGCGCCGATCCAACGGATCCTCAAGCACAACAAACAAGAGATTAAGCTGGGATTAAAGGTGTGTGCGCATTGCAGCCTTTGCGCGGAAAGCTGTTTCCTTTATGCGGCCACCAAAGATCCCCGGTATATGCCCTCATATAAATTCATCAATTCCATCGGCCGCCTCTATCGGAAAAACGGAAAGGTGAGCCGGGAAGAACTAACGAAAATCCGCGATATCGTGTGGCATGACTGCGTATTATGCACCCGCTGCTACTGCCCGTTCGGGATTGATATCCCCTCGCTTATCGCCCTGGCGCGCCAGGCCTGCCGGACCCAGGAACTTTACCGGGAATACGACAGCGAACCCATGGGAACGGCACCGTAAAAAGCCCAATCTCTGCGGACTACAAATTTTTTTGAATAAGAGCAAGATTAAGATTAAGAGTAAGACGCTAAAACCTTACACCTTAAACCCTGCACCTTAAACCTTATACCTCCCCCGCCGCCCATTCCCGGTAATTTTTGAGCTGCGGATAATACAGCATCAGCCGGATCGGCCGGTTTTCCATAGCCCGCATGACACTTGCATAACCCCCCATCTGCTCCTGGTAGCGATCCTTTTCCCGATCCAAAAACTCATCGACAGATCCGCCCCGGTGGATACTGCTTTTATAGTCGATAATCCACCGTAGCCCCTTATCATCGACAAACGTCCGATCAATGACCATATTGACGAGCCTGCCGTACAAAATTCCGGACACTCTGTATTCGCAGGCCTCCGCCGCATGGCGGGATAGTATCCAGCGGCCCGCAGGATCGCCGATCGTCTGTATCAAGGCGGATTTGACCTGGGATACGCCTTCCTCCAGCTGATCCCCGCTGATGCCAGCGCTTTTAAGATGCCGGAAAAACCGCTCTGTCAATTGCTCCACCCGGGCGGGCCACCATTTTTCAAGCCCGTCCTCGCAAATAATTCGCAGCCAGCGGTGAATCAAGGTCCCTATGCGGCGCACCGTCTCCCCGGCCCAATCAAACGGGGGGCGCTCAGATGCCGGCACCAGGACTTCCGGAGCCGGCACCGAGAGGCCGTCCAAGCCCGGCGGGGGGGCAGGGGGCTGCCAGTGCCGGGACAAGCGCCGGATATAGGGGATCATCGCGGGCTCCGCTTCCCCGGGCGCGGGGGGGCTCCCGGCAGCCGAATGCGCCTTTCGATCCCTGTCCGCTTCCTGAAAACGCTCATATACCACCGACCAAAGGGGATAAAGCAGGGAGGCGGCATCCGGCGGCCGCACCGCGCCCGGTTCGGTGCCGGGCCTTGCCCCGCCCACCAGGTGCAGCCGCTTTTTCGCCCGGGTGGCCGCCACATAAAGCAGCCGGCCGTCTTCATACGCCCGCTTTTTTTTCTCAAACTGCCGGATATACTCATAGGTTTTGCTGCTCTCCGGACCGGCCTCTGCAATAGGGGCCAGCAGCAGATCACTGCCGGCTCCGCCTGAGCGCTCAAGCCACATGAGAAGCCGCGATTCGGCAGCCGGCGGCGGCCTGTCCAGACCCGGCAGAATCACCGTGTCAAACTCAAGCCCTTTGGCCTTATGAATGGTCATCACCTGAAGATTCGGGTCTGCTGCCGGATCAGGCCGGGCAAAAAGCTCAGATGTTTTGGATTCAAATGCAGTGATATCATCCAGAACGCCGACACCGATCGCCTCATCCAAAAGATCCAGAAAAGCCCGGGCATCGTTAAAATCCGCCTCGGAAAAACAGCCGGCCGGCCCGCCCAGTAAAAGCCACGCCCCCTCCACCAAACGCCTTAAGCACCGGCGCTCCCGCTCCAGAATCCGCGGCAGAAGAATATCCCGGCTCCGCTTTGCCCGCATCTGCCCGTCAGGACTCAACCGGCAGATCCGATCCGCATCCTGCAGAAGCTCAATAATGGTTTTATCCGGCGCATCTGCCGCCAGCGCATAGAGATCTTTAAGGCACAGACCGCACCAGGGCGCCCGAAGAACGGCCAGCCAGGCAATGCGATCCGCCGGATGCGATATGGCCCGGGTAAGGGATAAAAGGTCCTGGATGACGGGCCGGTTTTTAAGGGACTCGATCTCCACCCCGGTAAATGAGAGGCGGTTTGCCTTGAAATGCTTGAGGATGAACTCCAGATGCGGCCGGCTGCGGACAAGGACCGCAATACTGCCCGCCGGATCATCCGCCTGCGCCTGACGGATACAGGCCAAAACGGCTTCGGCCTCCTGCTGCCGGTCCGGCGGAATTATCGGGTAAATCTTTACCGCAGCCGCGTCTTCGGATTCAAACACGGCTTCAGCCGGCGAATAGGCCACCGCCCCCAGATGCGCATCATTTTCCGGCGGCATAATTTGCGGAAAACTTTGGTTGACCCAATCCACAATCCCTTCTTGCGAGCGAAAATTAACCCGCAAGGCCAGGGGATTGAGCGCCACCTCTCCCAGCCCGTTCTGCCAGGCCCGGATGAACAGCCCCACCTCGGCCTCCCGGAACCCGTAAATCGACTGCATGGGATCGCCCACGGCAAAAAACGTGCGCCCGTCCCCGGGCTGCCAGCCCATGGTCATCTTCTCCAACAAGGTATACTGGGTAATGCTGGTATCCTGGAACTCATCGATCAGGATGTGCTGAATCTGGTAGTCCATGGAAAGGGTGAGATCCGTGGGGTTTTCCGAATCCCCGAGCGCCTGGTCCGCCCGAATGGCCACTTCGGAAAAATCCACCTTGCCCGCGGCTTGAAACGCCAATGCCAGATGGGCAGATGCGAGCCGCAGGATTTCCAAAAGCGCCTCCAGAATCACCCATTCATTGTCACTGTAAGCGGAGGCCGGCAGGCCGCGCAGGGCATGCAGTCGCCCGGCCAGACCGGAATCGGCCGCCAGCTCGGAGATAAGCGCTTGAAAGGCGGATTTCTTTTCTTCATAGAGGTTTTTCAGGGCTTTGTTTTTTTTCGCACTGCTGGGCGCCGGAAACCCTAAATTTTTATCCGACTTGCGGCGGAATCCGCCCTCTCGGGTCAATAGCAGATCGCACAGCCCCAGCCACTGATCCAGGGCCTCCGGCCGGGCCGCAGGCAGGGCTTTAAGCTCCCGGCAGGCCAGAAGGGGCGAGCCCGGATCGGCATCTGCCAGATTGCCGGCAGCAAACCGGGCCAGATCCAGCAGATCATCAATTAATGCATCCGGAAACCGGTTTCTGGCGTCTTCGAGCGCTTCTGTGACGACTCTTTCCAATGCCTGCTCCAGATGCTTCCGCCGTTTTTCCGGAAGCTCCCCGGCGGCGATATGGCGGAGCCATTGATCCCGCCTGGCCAGCATCCCGGCAATCAGGCCTTCAATCTTGTCCAGCTGATTGTCCAAATGGCGGATCAAGGCTTCAATGGCGGGCGACCATTTTGAGCCCGCCTCCAGTTCAGCCACGGTTTCCCGGGCGGCCTGCTGATAGAAGTCCTCCGGTGTCTCGGCGATTTCCGGCGGGGCACCCAGCCGCGATAAAAACGGCATCTGCCGGGTGATGGCCGCACACAGGGAATCGATGGTCTGAATCCGCAGACGGCTCGGATTCTTTGTCAAATGCCAGTTCTGCCGATCGTTCTGCGCCTTTGCGGCCCGGGCCAGCCGCCAGGTACGCGCTTCGTGCGGGGCGTCTGGCGGCTCCGGATCTTCGGCGCGTTCAATGGCGCTTAAAATCCGGCTCCGCATCTCCGCGGCCGCCTTTCTGGTAAAGGTAATGGCCACCACCGCCTCCGGCGTCTTTACGCCGGCCAGCAGCCTCAGGAAGCGCTGGATCAAGAGCTCGGTTTTTCCCGAACCGGCCGGCGCCTGCACGATAAAGGAATGTACGGGGTCAATGGCGGCCTCCCGCTGCCGGGCGTCCGCCGCCGGCTGTTTATCCGCTTGCTTCATTTTCCGGCTCCAGCATATCGCGTTCATTGATGCGGCATATGGGGGAAAAATCACAATACCGGCAGCTTTGATGAATGGCGGCGGGCGATACGGCCGCATAACCGGACTTTACCTCGTCTCCCAGGTCTTTGAGCCGGGCCCGCCATTGGGGCAGCAGATCCTTTAGCGAGGCATATTCCCGGGCCTGTCGGTTGTCTTTTTCAATCGCGCAAACCCCCGGGGCGATCCCATCCTCATCAGCCACACCGATAAACCGAACCTCGCCTTTTCGGACCTGGGCAAACAATACGGCCGCCAGCGGCTCGTTCAGGCTGCTCGCATAAAGGGGGAGCTGCGGCTCGGCCATGGGCCGGGTAAACCAGTCACTTAATGTGGGCCTGCTGGTTTTATAGTCAATAATCACCAGCCGGCCGTCTGCCAGCTGATCGATCCGGTCCGCATAGGTTTTCAGGCCGAATCCGCAGATCATGACCGGCAGTTCGGCCTCCCGGTGCCGCACCACAAACGGGGCGCGCTCCCGCTCCTCTTCCAGCCATTCCTTGATGAGGGCAATCAAACGATCGGTCTCCAAGGCGGTAAACCGTCTGGTAAACGTTTGCGGCTTTACAACGCTTTTTTCCCGGATGGCGGAAGTTACGGATTGTTCGATGCCTGCCAGAAGATCCGTTTCCGGCATGCCCATCAATGCGGCATGCGTTTGCAGGGTCTCCCAGAGTTTTTCCAGTGCACGGTGGACCAAAGCCCCCCGCTCGGCTGCGGACAACCCCGAAACCGGGGTCTCCAGCGCCTCCGTCCTTAAGCGGTACTTTACAAACGCCTTAAACGGGCACTCGGCCTGGGCCTTCAAAAGACCGGTGCCCCCGCTTACGAACGCCCCGTCCGCCACTTCAGGGCCGATCTCATCCGCGGTGCGCTCATATGCTGCGGATCTGCGGAAATCACTCCAGAATTGGGGGGGATCGGTTTTCCCCGCATCCAGGTCAGAAAGCGGAAGGTGCCGGATCAGGGGGCTTGGAAACAGTTCGGCATCCCCTTGGCGCCGGGGAGAGCTGAAAATCACGGTTGGGGCAGTACTTTCCAGACGCCCGGTGATCTGCTTGGCGTATTCGTATTCCCGTTCGGCTGAAGCGTGCCGCATGTGGTATTTTCTTTGAATCCATATGGGAATGAACGGATTGGGCCGCGGCGGCGGCGGCCAGGCCTCATTGTGAACCCCCATGACCCATAAGGCATCAAAGGCGGCACCGGCCGCTTCCAGCACCCCCATCACCTGAACCGGCCGATCACCTGTCTCCGGCTGAAACAGGGTATCAGCCAGAATCTGCCTTAACAGACGGACAGCGCGCTCATGGGGAATCTGACCGAGCACCCGGTCCATTTCCGCCAGCCGGGAGATCGCATCATGCCAGGCATCAAGGGTCTGATAGGCCGTGCTGGAAAGCGGTCGCCCCCCCGGCCATTCCAAAGCCGCCAGCAGACTTGTAAAAACCGCCGCCCATTGGGAAGGAAGTTTTGGACGGAACAGCTCTTCCGAGAGATTTTCAAAGCCCCGCAAAAGCCGGCCAAGATAATGGCATCCCGCCGCTTCGGCTTTTTTATAAATGGCATTAATACGAAACTCCGTTTCACCGGTTTTGCGAAGGCGGGCATCAAGCAGACTCCGGGAAGCCAGTTCCGCATCCGCCCCGCCGATAAACGGGGACCGCAGAATCCCGGTGATGGTACTTAACGGAATACAGCCGCCGCCCCTTTCAAGCATCGCCAACGCCAGGCCAACCATCGGATAATCCGCCAGGGGCCGCCCCAGGGAAATATTATATATCCGTTCAAGATCCGTGTCTGTTGAAAACACCAGATCCGGATGCAGGATATCATCAAAAATCCGGATAATCGGCTCCCGCAACGCCTCAAGGTCGGGCACAATGACCCCGATGCGCTGATCCGGGCGCTCGGTGAGGAGATGTCGGATCCAACCGGCCGCATGGGTAATCTCGGCCTCGGTATCCGGAAGTTCAACGCGTTCGCCATGGCTTGAGACTGAAGGCGCGGCTATAAGCAATACCGTTTTTTGGACGGATTGTATCGCAGCGAACAGATCCGTCATCTGCAGCGGGTATTCATCAAACCCGGCGAACAGGATGGTTTCGGGCAGTTCAATCAGAGACTGCCGGATGGCTGAGGAGACAAGATCCGGCAGACCGGCGGCCGCCGCCCAGTTTTCGCGCCGGCACCGACGGGTGAAGTTTTGCAGCCAGTCAATAAAGGCCTCTGTATCCGGCGGCGGGGCATGGGAGAGCTCCCTGATATCGATCCCCCACTGCCGGCAGAGACGCCAGGCCTGCTGTGCGGTTTTGGCCGTGGCCTGGACCTGAAGCAGCCCTTTGCCGTAATCGGAGTCCCGGATCACGGACTCCCAGACCCAGAGTTCCTGGGTCGGGGAAAGCCTATCCGGCCACTTTTGAGCCGATTCCAATGCAGGATTAATCAGCAGGGCATCATATAGATTTTCAAGCCAGGCTGAATACGGAAAAATATCCGGGGTCTCCCAGGCAGACCGGCCGGCGGCCGTATTTATGGCCGCGTACTCGCCCGTCAGATGCCGGGCCAGCCGGCGGTTGACCGTGACTACGACCGCGCCCTGCTCAATTTTTTCCCATAGTTTGGAATGCGGAATCTGCGGGTAATCTGTCATAACTATCCAGCAGTAAAGGGATAAATTTATGGTGCGATCCGGGAAACGGGTACCGGGCCAGCGCGTTTAGTGAAACCCAGCGATGGGCCGGCGGCCCGTTCCGCCGCACCCGGCCTCCAGCATAGCGGCAGACATAGACATCGGCCACTATTTTAAAATGGGTATACGCATGCCGGATAGTTGTCAACCGGGAACCAACAGCCACCTCCAGCCCGACCGCTTCGCGGATGTTTCGAAGACAGGCGGATACCCCGGATTCCCCCATCTGCCGAACCCCGCCGGGAAATTCCCAAAGGCCGCCCAGCATGGCCTCGGCCGGGCGCTGAACGATCAAAAGCCGCTGCCCTTTGACAATCACCCCGATCACCATACGGTATTCCGGCACCGGCGCTTTTTTGATGCGCACCGGATATTGGGACACCCGATCCTCCCGCCGGGCGCGGCACCATCCGGCAACAGGGCAGGCCCCGCAGTCCGGATTCGCGGGCTTGCAGACCCGGGCCCCCACTTCGATGAGCGCCTGGTTGAATATGCCCGGCAAGGTTTTATCAAGAAGCCGGGTGGCGACTGATCGAAACTGTCTGTGGGCGGCGGCTTGATTGACCGGCGTATCGATTGCAAAAAGCCGGGCCAGGACCCGCTTCACATTCCCGTCCACCGCGGGACAGGGTTTTTCAAAAGCAATGCTAAGCACCGCTGCCGCGACATAATCCCCCACCCCCGGCAGCTTTCGTAAGGCATCCCACTCATCGGGAATCCGGCCGTCTGCCGTGGCAACCAGCTCCCGGGCCGCCTTGTGCAGGTTTCTGGCCCGGGCATAATAGCCCAGACCCTCCCAGCATTTGAGCACATCCTGCAGATCCGCGGCCGCGAGGCGAAAAATGTCCGGAAATTTCACCATAAACCGGTTAAAATAGCCAATCACGGTATTTACCTGGGTCTGCTGGAGCATGATCTCTGAGACCCAGATCCGGTAAGGGTCTTGCGATTGCCGCCAGGGAAGATTTCGATGATGCGCCTGATACCAGGCCAGAAGCGCTTTTTGAATTTTTGCCGCTTTATCCGCCGGCCGCCGCGAAGCGTAATTATTTGGCATTTAGCATAAAATGGATATTATGTGTTGATGATTGCGTTGATATGTAATAACGAGTATATTTTTCATTTCAATTTAAGCTTTACATTCTTTTTAAGTGTTTGAAATATTTTTTAGTCTAAAAAATAGATGCCGAGCCAAAACGATAAAGAATTATAGATGCCGAGCCAAAACGATAAAGAATTAAGGTAAAATGGGAAATCATTCAAGCGCAAACCACCCGCCTGCACCCGACAGGCCGGATCTGATTGCGGACTGGGAGCACCTGTTCAAAGTGTTTATCCGGCCGGAGGACCATGCCTCGCGGGAAACGCTCATCAAATACATGGAGCAGATCCTTTTCGGGCTCCATGATTTTTTGAGAAAACACGTAGGCATCACCGAGGCCAAAAGCCTCAAGGAGATGTCAGAGAAGTTCACCAATACCATCATCCGTGAAAACCCGGAAAAAAAGCTTGCGGATGTTATTGCCTGCGTCATTGACGATATCGCCCCGCACGCCGTTAACGTCGCCTCTCCCTATTTTGTGGGCCATATGACCTCGGCCATCCCCTTTTTCATGGTGCATTTAAAAACCATCGTGGCGGCGCTCAATCAGAATGTGGTGAAACTTGAAACCTCCAAAGTGGTCTCCATCATCGAAAAACAGGTGATCGCCAAAATCCACCGCATGATTTTTGAAAACAGCGAGGCCTTCTACCAGGAGCATGTCCAGAATACCGAAACCACGCTGGGCACCTTTGTGGAAGGGGGGACCAGCGCCAACCTGACGGCCCTCTGGGTGGCCAGAAACGCCAAACTGGCGCCCAAGACTGGCTTTGACGGCGTGGAGACAGACGGCATGGCCGCCGCTTACAGGGCCTATGACATTGACCGGGCGGTCATTCTGGTTTCCCGGCTGGGGCACTACTCGCTTCGAAAAGCGGCCGGCATTTTAGGCATCGGCAACAAAAACGTGATTCCGATTGAAACCGATGAACGCAACCGGATCGATATCGAGGCGCTCCGGCAAACCATCCGGGAGATTGAGGCGGATCAAAAAACCAGCATAGTGGCGGTCGTAGGCATTGCCGGGGCCACGGAAACCGGCACCATTGATCCGCTGCCGGAAATGGCCGATATCTGTGCCGAGCACGGCATCCATCTGCATGTGGATGCGGCCTGGGGCGGCCCCACGCTTTTTTCAGGCAGATACAAATACCTGCTGGACGGCATCAAGCGCGCGGATTCGGTGACCATTGACGGGCATAAACAGTTTTACATGCCCATGAGCTGCGGCATGGTCTACTTCAAAAGCCCCACCGCCATGGATGTCATCGCCTATTACGCCAATTACGTAAACCGCCGGGGCTCGGTGGATCTGGGTATAAAATCGCTTTCCGGCTCGCGGGAGGCCAATTCGCTGATTCTCGACAGTGCCCTTAAAATTATGGGGACCAAGGGCTATGAGCTTCTGATCAATCACGGCATTGAAACCGCAGCGGCATTTGCCGAGGAAATCGACCGTCGGGAAAATTTCGAGCTGGTCACCGCACCGGAGCTAAATATTCTGACCTACCGCCTGTGCCCGCCGGCGCTTCGAAACCAGCTGGCCGCAGCGGACGACAAAGCCCGGCAGGCAGCCAATGAGCAGCTAAACGCCATCAACCGCAACTTGCAGCGGCGCCAGCGGGAGGCGGGCTGGAGTTTTGTGTCGCGGACGGCACTCAAAACAGCTCCAAAAGAAGCCCCGGAAAGCCAGGTGGTTTTGCGGGCCGTCATCATGAACCCGATGACCACCCTTGGCATCTTAAACGAGATCCTTGACGAGCAGGAAGAAATCTATCAGACCCAGTTGGCCGGGGAGTAAATTATCAGGAAATCTGATCCCGCACGGCCTCGCGCCCCAGCTCCAATGCCTTCAAATTTGTGTCCAGAAAAGCTTTTTTGGTGGTTTCCTTAATCGCGGCCTGCACGCTCTCCGGGGTGACCGGGAGCAGATCAATCTCGACCAGCGCGCCCAGCAGCACGATATTGACCGATAGCTCATTTCCGGCGGATTTGGCCAGGCTGGCAGCATCCAGGGTAATCAGATGGCCGGTTTTGGCCTTAAGGTGCGCCAGCATCCTGTCCATATCCGGATAGGTCCCTTTGCCGATGGCCGCGGTAAACGGCGGCAGCGGCGAGGTATTGGTGATCACAACCGTCCGGGAATTGCATTTTTTTATCGCCCGAAGCGCCTCCAGCGGCTCAAAGCTTAGCAGAATATCCGCCTCGCCGTCTGAAATAATGGTGCTTTCCGCATCGCCAAACACCATGGCCGACTCCACGACGCCGCCCCGCTGCGCCATTCCGTGGATTTCACTCATCCGAACCGGCACATTCTCCCGGCAGGCGGCTTCGCCCAGCACCTTTGAGGCCAACAGATTGCCCTGGCCGCCTACGGCAACAATGATCAAGCGTGTAATATCCATATATCCTATCCCGTGTTTGAAATGCGCATTTCGGTGTTGATTATTCCGTTTTTTTCAGCGGCAAAATGGCATGCTCCGGACAAACCTGCGCGCAGACCCCGCAGCCGGTGCAAAGGGCCGAGTTGATCTGCACGGAATCTTTTTCCACATAAAACGCCGGGCACCCCAACTCATTGATACAAATCCGGTGGTTTTTGCAGCGATCGCTCACATAAAAAGGCCTTCCCACCGATTTTTTGAGGCTTTTCTCAAACAGCGTGCAGTTCTGCCGGGCGATAATCACTGAAACCCCGTCATGGGAAATCGCCTCTTTGACCGCGGCAATGCTTTTTTTCACATTATAGGGCTTGATGACGGTCACATGCGCCACCCCGATGCCGCGTACCACGGATTCAATGGAGACCTGCTGGTAGCCGGCGTAATTCAGCTCGTCCATATCCACGCCCGGATGGGGCTGATGGCCGGTCATAGCCGTGGTCTGGTTGTCCAGAATCACCAGTGTCAGGTCATGGTGGTTGAATACCGCGTTGATTAACCCCGGAATGCCGGAGTGGAAAAAGGTGGAATCCCCGATAAACCCGATAACCTTCTTGCCCGTGGCCTTTGAAAACCCGCATGCGGTGCCGGCGGAAGAGCCCATACAGATAAGAAAATCCCCGTTGGAAAGCGGGGGCAGAAATCCCAGGGTATAGCAGCCGATATCCGTCGGCCGGATGGTCTCAATCCCCTCGGCCGCCTTGTTCACCGCATAAAAGGTCGCCCGGTGCGAGCAGCCCGCACACAGGTTCGGCGGCCGCTGGGGCAGCTCCGGCACATCGGATGCATCCGGCAGCTTGGGCGGCTCATAAGGAATACCAAAATACCCGGCCATGGTTTTTCTGACAAGCGCGGGATCATATTCAAACAAGCGGGAGAAAAGTTCCGGAGCTTTTCCCATAATGGGAATCGTCAGTCCGGCCTCCTGGGCCAGGGCTTTGACGGCTTCCTCCATATAGGGCTCGCCCTCCTCGACCACCAGCACCTTCTCGCATCCGGCCAAAAAGGTTTTGATCAGCTCCCCCGGCATGGGATGGGAAAACCCGACCCTCAACACCCGGGTTTTATCGCTTATATTCAGGTCTTTCACCGCATCGGTCACATAGTTGTAGCTGACGCCGTTGCAGACAATTCCCCAGGCGCCGACGCCCACAGTAAAATTATACGGGGATTCGCAGGCGATCTGCTCGGCTTCCTCAATATGCTTTAAGAGCTTTATATGCAGGTTGCGCGAAACCGCGGGTACAGTGACATAATTGAACGGATCCCTGGTGAAATCACCTGCGGTAATGGGCGCCTTCATCGGGCCGAACTCGATGGGGGCGGTCGAGTGGTTGAGCCGCGTGGTAGTCCGGAAAAGGACCGGCTCCTGCAGCTTTTCGGATAGGTCAAATGCATACCCCACCATATCCTTTGCCTCCTGGGCCGAGGAGGGCTCAAGGATGGGAAGACCGGACAGCTTTCCGTAGTAGCGGTTGTCCTGCTCGTTCTGGCTGGAGAACATATAGGGGTCATCCGCGGTCAGTATGACCAGCCCGCCGCGCACCCCGACATAGGCCAAAGTCATCAGCGCATCAGCGGCCACATTCACGCCCACATGCTTCATGATGCACATGCTGCGCAAACCGGAATTCGCAGCCGCGGCCGCGACCTCCAGGGCCACCTTCTCATTGGTGCTGTATTCAAAATAGAGATCGGACTCCCGGGCCATCTGAAAAAAATTCAAGGAGATTTCAGACGACGGCGTGCCCGGATAGGTAGAGGCAAACGCCACCCCCGCCTCGACGGCGCCCCGGGCGATGGCCTCATTGCCTAAGAGAAAAGCCCTTTGCCCGGGCTTATCGACAATCAGCTTATGCATGGCAATTTCCTTGTCTGGCTTTTTATTTTAAGCAGGCGCAATAATTACCGGCTAATATACCAATGCCCGGAAAACTGTAAAGTCTTTTCTTGACCGGAACGGTTAGGGGCGTTTGTAATTAATCTTGAATTCGCATCCCAACGCTGTTATCTGATAAATAAAGAGATAAATAAAGAACTTTACAAAGCCCCTCGGGAGTCCTTGCCTCCCCGGCACGACTGCCTATCCGCGATAATAAAAAGCCTTTTTATACTGACGGTATTTATGTTTATACTGATATTATTTATGCCTTGACCGGCATCAGGATTTAGAGGAAATGATGGGGTCATGATTAAATCAATTAAAATAATTCTGCCGAAAAACCAGAAGGCAAAAGCCAAATTAAAAAAGAAGCTTCGTGAATATGAAAAACGGGTGGACAAATTAAAAAGGGCCTGCAATACGGACAACCCGGATATTACCTACAATTCGTTTACCGGATACAAAGCGCTGATTGCCCGGCGGCTTTGCCAATGCGGTGAGGTACAGAGCCGGGAACTGGCCGAAGAGCTAAAAGAGGAATTCGGAAGACTCGATACGGACACTTATAATAATGCCGTGGGCGTTATCTATGATTATTGCCAAACCGGCGGCAAAAACGTAAAAAACGGCACAGGTTTTTAGTTTTTTTGACTGAAATATAATGGCGACGTAAAAAGTATGATGAAAAATAACCGAATACTTGTGGTGGCTACCCGCAATAAGGGAAAAACCGCCGAGATCCGGGACCTGCTGAAAGATTTTCCGATCGCGGTCAAAAACTTAAATGACTTTGGCCCGATCCCGGAGGCGCCGGAGAACGGCAGCACCTTTGATGAAAACGCGTATCAGAAATCAAGCCTCACCGCCCGGGTGTTGGGCCTTCCCGCACTGGCGGATGACTCCGGGCTATGCGTGGAAGCGCTGGGCGGGGCCCCGGGAATCCATTCCGCGCGCTATGCCGGGGAAAACGCGACAGACGCCGAAAAATGCGAAAAACTCCTGGCAGACCTGAAAGGCATTCAAAACAGAAACGCCGCCTTTGAATGCGTGCTGTCCCTGGCGGTTCCCACGGGCGCGGCCCTGACCTATGAGGCCCGGTGTGAAGGCATTATCACCGAAGCCCCCATGGGTGAGAACGGCTTCGGTTATGACCCGGTATTCTATTATCCGCCCCTGGAGAAAACATTCGCCCAGCTCACCATGGCGGAAAAAAGCCGGGTCAGCCACCGGGGCAAAGCGCTCCGGGAGTTTAAATCGGAGATCGACAAGGTGCTGGTCTGGATTGAACAGCAGATGCCCGTTCAGGAACGATTTGAGTGTAAGGAGTGACGGTAATGATTGCGGATCTTGTTAAGCAAAACCGCAGCTGCCGGCGATTTAAGGAAGACCGGCCGATTTCGCCCGAGACCCTTGAATCCCTGGTTGACCTGGGCCGTTTGTCCGCATCCGCCGCCAACCGGCAGCCGTTGAAATACATTCTGTCCTGCGATCCGGCGGTTAACGCCGAAATTTTTCCCTGCCTGGCATGGGCCGCCTACCTCAAGGACTGGCCGGGCCCGGCGGCGGGCGAGCGGCCGACCGGCTATATCGTCATTTTGGGGGATACGGAAATCAGCACGGATTTCTGGTGCGACCACGGCATTGCCGGACAGAGCATTCTTTTGGGCGCCTGCGAGCAGGGGCTTGCCGGATGTTTCATAGGCGCCATAAACCGTGAAAAGCTGCGGGCGGCTTTGGAAATCCCGGAAGGCTACAAAATCATGCTGGTGATCGCGCTGGGCGAACCGGCTGAAACCATTGTTATTGACTCAACAGCCCCTGACAATAATATCCGGTACTGGCGGGACGAAAACGGTGTGCATCATGTACCCAAACGCCCGCTGCACGAGATTATCCTGAAGACCTATCCCGGCCCCCGCGGCATCTAAATACCGGGCCAGGGAACCGGCCTTTGAGTTCAGCAAAACCTTTGATAAGGCCTATGGCAGCTCTGATATTGAAGAAGCGGTTCGTTCCCGGTGCCCCGGTAAATAATATCAAATTTGGGTTATAGTTAATTATGACAACACCAATAACCGGAAGCAACGAGTGGGAAAAACACCTTAAGCGGGTGGAAAAACTGGATGCGGAACGGCAGCGGATCCTTTCCCAGCCGCCGGAAACCGCCTATCGGGAGATCCTGGACCACCCGCAGCCGACCGCGCTGATTCACTCATTTGCGGAAGAGGACTTCTTTTTTCTGATCCATGACATCGGCCCGTCCGATTCTCTGGAACTTCTGGCCATGGCCTCCTCAAGGCAGTGGGAATATATCCTGGACACTGAAATCTGGCAGCGCGACCGGATCGATCTAAAATCCATGACCCACTGGCTGAATCTGCTGCTAAAAGCCGCCCCCAGCCGGTTTGTTAACTGGGCGCTGGCGGAAAAATCCGATTTAATTGAATACTATCTCTATCAGACCCTGGATGTCTGCATCCGGGCCCATGACCAGGATCCCTCGGAGCTGGACGGCGATTTCTACACCTTTGATGACATCTACTATATCCGCCTGATCGAATCACCGGAGGAGCGGGAAAATGATCCGGACAGCCTGGAGAAGCAGCAATCCTTTCTGGCCGACATGCTCTACCGCCTGGCCATGACCGATCACGTCAAATACCAGGAGACGCTCTTAAGGGCCCTTAACGTGCTGCCGGCTGAAAGCGAAGAGGAGGCCTACCGGTTCCGCAACGTGCGGCTGGCGGAAAAAGGATTTCTGCCCTTTGATGAGGCGGTTGGGGTCTATCAGCCGATCAATATCAAGGTGATCCAAAAGCAGGCAAAACAGATCCAGGGGGGGCGCATTGAGGCCAATTTTCTGCCCATCCCGCTCAACCACCTGGCGTTTCTGGAAAAGGGCAACCGGTTTAGCCGGGCCTTGAGCATCATGAGCCTGGATGAGACCTTTCAGCAGATTCAAATCGAATTCGCCGGCCTCTGCAACCAGATTGCCGCGGCCGATCAGAAACAGATCCACGAGCGGGAAGAGCTGCGGGAAATCGTGAAAAAATCCTGCGGCTACCTGGAAATCGGCCTTGAGCGCCTGGCCGGCAAAAAGACCCGGCTTGATGACAGCCAGACGGCGGCTTATATCAAAACCTATCCGCTGATCGATATCTTCCGGCTGGGCTACGGCCTGGTGGTCGGCCTGCGGCAGCGGGCCAAACAATGGCAGCAGCAAAGCTGGTTTGCCAACAACCGCCTGGCGCTTAGCTTCTGGGACGAATTTCTGGTGGGAACAATCGGCGGGCTCTTGGTCAACCGACCGAAATTCTTTGACAATTATCAGACGGAAGCCGGGCTCTACCGGGAATTTAAATCGTTTGCGGATATCAAATCCACCCATAAAGCCCTGAAGCAGGCCATGGCCTTTGATGACCTGCTCTCCTGCATGGCCGTGGATACGGCGGGTCTGCCGGAAGGTTATTTTGTCACGTATAAAAACCTCCTGCTCACCCTGTGGGCAAGACATGAGCTCGATCTTGCGGTTCAGCCCGAAGCGATTCCATTAGCGGCGTTCAAGCCTTTTTATCGCTCTTTGTGGGCCGCAAACGGGGACGGGCCAAAAATCAGAGAATCCATGAAGTCCGCATTTCTTTCCTGGCTCTCCCGGGCCTCGGCATTTACCGAAGAGGAGATCTCAAATAATCTGGGCCGCGCCCTGGAAGCACTTTTTGCTGAAATCGCCTCGGAATACGGCGGCGTCTCAGCCGAGGATCTGGATCCCCGGTTTGTGCATCTGTTTATGCTGAGCGCTTAAATCCCCCGCTTGACAGACGGGAAATGATCGGCCTCGGTGTGAGGGAGGAATTTGGCCGCGCTGAAACGGTTCATGAATTCCTGATTCACGTTTAATTCCAGGTAGGTGATGTTCTGGTAGATCCGCTGGGCCGAGGTCATGGCCGTCTGATCCTTGAGCAGGCGGGCGGCGCCGCCCAGAGAGCTGTTGCCCAGCGGCTGATAGGTGTCCTCGGGCAGGTCCGGAATCATGCCGATGGTGATGGCCGAGCGGGGCCGGATAAAGGAGCCGAATGTCCCGGCCACATAAAACCGGCTGATGTCGTTGAATGTGACGCCCACATATCCGGTAATGGTTTCTAAGATCGTGTACATGGCCGCCTTGGAGCGGATCAGACTGTCAAAATCCGCCTGCCCCAGGGTCAGGGCCTCGCCGGTGGCCGACTGTTGAGCATTAACAATCACTAAACGGCGCTCGTCATCTGTTTTGTATATGCGCTCCGGATGGGCATCCGGCACCAGACGGCCCCGGATATCCAGTAGCCCGGCGAGAAAAAGCTGGGCGACCAGATCGATCATGCCCGAGCCGCAGATGCCTTTTGGCGGCTGATCATCAATGGTATGGACATCAAACGCCAGGGTTTCCGGATCGATCCGAATCTCATCGATCACCCCGGGCCCGGCGGTCATGCCGATTCTGGAAACCCCGCCTTCAAGCGCCGGGCCGGCGGCACCCGCGCACGCAACCAGCCAATCGCGGTTTCCCAGCACCACTTCGGCATTGGTCCCCACATCCACCAGCATGGCGATTTCATCGCGCTCATGGAGTTCCGAATAAAGGATGCCGGATATCAGATCCCCGCCGAAGTAGCTGCCCACATTCGGGAATATAAACACGCAGGCCTCGGGATGGATGTCTATGCCAAGGGATTGCGCCGCTATCAGACCGGGCCGGTTGACCACTGGAATATATGGTTCGCGGATAATTCCGCCGGGATAAAGCCCCATGAATAGATGCCCCATGCTGGTGTTTCCCGCTACCGCAAGCAGATAGATATCCTGCTTGCGGATGTCGGCTTTGCGGCATATGACGTCCATATTTTCTTGAAAACCTTTTATAATCAGCTGGTTCAACTTCTCCAGCCCGCCCTCCGTATCCGCATAGTGAATGCGCTCCAGGATATCCGGGCCGATTTCAATCTGGGGGTTGTCAAAGGCCTGTTCCGCCATGGCCTCGCCCGTATCCAGGTTGATCAGCCGAAAGACCACGCGGGTGGTGCCCAGGTCCACGGCCAGGCCATAAAACGGCGCGGAATCAGACGCCGCCTTAATGCCCACCAGACGCAGCCGCCCGTAATCGTTAAAGCAGAGGCAGCGCACCCGGTAACCCCACTTACGCAGACGGGCCGGCAGCTTTTTTAGCAGGGAAAGATCAATATCAACGGCGTCGGCGTTAAAAGCGGATGCCAGGGCGGCTTTCAGCCGATCCGCATCCGCGCGGTTATCATCCAGGGAGGGGGTGGGTAAATTTAGGGTGACGGTCCATCCGGTCTGTTCATCCTGCATATAAGAAACTCATTCTTTTTTTGTTTTTAAAGATAAATGTTTGGATGGCAGCGTAAAACGTTCAAGATCAAGGCGCCGCGAATCTCGAGGAATGAGGCGTACAAGGAGTACGTTGAATGACGAGAGATGAAGCGCAACGCAGATATTGGGCGTTTTACGCTGTCATCAGACTTCAAAGCTCATGTCCCGGCCTATAGCATAGCAAGCCAGGCCGGATTTTCGCTCGGAGATAATATTGCGGGTCTGATTCAATATATGGTCCATGCCCTGATCCGTGCGGTCCCGGTTGTGATGAAAAAGCCCCAGCCGCTTGACCCCGGCAGCCAGAGCCAGTTCCAGGGCGTCGGTATAGGTGGAATGGCCCCATTCAATACTTTGGGCGTATTCCTCCGGCGTGTACTCCGCATCATGGAACAAGAGATCCGCGCCTTCGCAAAATACTTTGTAATCCTTAAATTTCAAGCCGCCGGGGTGCGTGTAGCCCAATTCGTTATCCGTTAGAAAAACAAAGGATTTGCCGTCTTCCTCGAATTTGTAACCGCATCCGCTATTGGGGTGGCTCAAGGCGATGGGGGTGACGGTCACGGTATCGATTTGAAAGCTTGACGGGCAGCCCGGCTGATACGAAATTTTAGCGCGCAGATCCGAATACCGGACCGGAAAATGGGGCGGGCTCATCATTTTGGCTACGATGGTCTCGACAAACTTGCCGGGGAACGGGCACCGGTAAATCCGAATATTCGACTCCGGACTGAACAGAGGCTTAAAAAAAGGAAACCCCAGGAGATGATCCCAGTGGGAATGGGTAAACAGCATATGAAAAAGCCGGCATCCCTCGATTGTCAGCTGGTTGCCCAGCCGCCGCATGCCGGAGCCGGCATCCACAATAATCAGTTCGCCGTTTTTAGTGCGGATCTCAATGCAGGTGGTATCACCGCCGTATTTATCATACTCAGACCCGGAAACCGGTATAGACCCCCTGGACCCCCAGCATTTGATGTACATCAAGCATCCTTTCGACGGTTACATCATTTTCCCCAACATCGTGTGCCAGATGCCGTCCTGTATCCATTCCTCCAGTATTTCAGCCCGGCAATGAACAAGCCGGTCTTTAATCCGCCGGGCCTGGGTGCGCATGAGCCCGGACAGGACAAACCATTTTTTCTGCTGAAAACCGGGAGCTGCCGCCAGCTGATGCATCACATCATAATGGATGTTTGCCACCAGCAAATCCGCCGGCCAATCAATAAAGTCCCGGGCGTCGCCGGCGATGGAAATCATCCGATCCGTTAGATGATTATGCCGGATATTAGTCCACGCGGTCTTGGCGGCCAGAAAATTATTATCCACGGCCAGCACACAGGCCGCCCCTCGACTGGCCGCCGCCAGGGCCAGAAGCCCGGTACCGGCCCCCAAATCGAGCACGGTTTCAACCGTTTCATTGGCCATGAGCGTCTCAATGGCCATCAGGCAGTGCCGGGTGGTGGGATGATTGCCCGCGCCGAAAACCACGCCCGGATCCAGCACAATCGTCTGCTCAGCCGTCCCCGAAGGCGTTTTCGCCCATGGCGGCACCACCTGCAAACCGCCCACCTGAAACGGCGCCACCGTACCCCCATGCCAGTCCTCATAGCTCATCTCAAACCGGTCTTTGAGCTCCAGACGGGGTCGGGCCGCTAAAAACCTTTCTATCATATCATCCGCCGGCCGGGCAAAAAAAAGAAACGAGGTCTCCCCCTCTTCCCAGTTCCCGATAAACGAAGCCCCAAAATCAGGTGTCTTCTTTACGCCAAGCCGGCCGGAGAGGTAATAGATATAGAGATAAGGACAGGGCGGCGCCTTATCCCCGTTCCCGGACGGTTTATGCGGCATGACATCCAACATCTGTGCCTGGGAATCAAAAAATCTTGTCAAACAGCGCAAAGGCGTTCTGCACGGCCTGGCTGTCTTCCGGGAGATTTATAATCGGTGTGCCCTCGAAATCATAATCATAAATCGAGGCATCCTCGGGCACTGATCCCAGAAGCTCCACCCCGGCCTCTTCCACCATTTTGGCGACCTTGTCCGGCACCCCGTTTTTGGCTTGATTGAAAATCAGACAGGTCCGCATCACGCCGATATTTAACCCCGAGGCGAGTTCATTGATGCGAAGGGCCGCCTGAAGCCCCCGCCTTGAGGCATCCGTGACAATCAGCAGCACATCCACATTCTTGGTGGTCAGCCGGCTGATATGCTCCATACCCGCCTCATTATCCAGCACGATATAGGGGTAATTATCCGACAGGCGCTCAAGCGCGTTGACCAGCAGGGTGTTGGCCGCACAATAGCAGCCCTGGCCCTCGGGCTGGCCCATCACGATAAGATCATAGTCCCCGGTTTCAAGGACCGCCTCCTCCATCCGCATGGTGATGAAGACATCCTTGGTCATGCCGCTGGGCACGGCGCCTTTCTTCATATCCTCACGGGCGTTTCCGAGGGTGTCGGTTACGGTGAGGCCCAGCACCTCGTTAAAATTAAAGTTGGAATCCGCATCTACGGCCAGAATCGGGGTTTTCCCGTTTTTTACCATATATTTGACCAGCAGTCCGGCAAGCGTGGTCTTTCCGGTGCCGCCTTTGCCCGCTAGGGCTACAGTGTATGCCATTTAAAATCCGCCTCCTTTCAGATCATAAAATAATATAAATACCTATGCCACTTCCTGATTTCAGTCAAGGATCTTTTATCCGTAAGGCGCCTGCTGAGCAGCGGCCTTAAAAAACAGATAAAATAACCAGCGCACCGGCCGCAGTCGAGGAATAAAAAATCAAAGTTTGCAGAACATACTTAATTGATTATCTATTATATTAAAAAGGAGGTGAATTATGGCACTTTATTTGGTTCAGCACGGCAAAAATTTAAAAAAGGATGTGGACCCCGACCAGTCCCTTTCGGAGGAAGGGATTGCAGACGTGAAACGTATTGCCGAAACCGCGGCCGGGTATACCGTAAAAGTCGGCGAAATCAAACACAGCGGTAAAAAGCGGGCGCGCCAGACCGCAGAAATTTTTGCGGATTACCTTCAGGCCGCCGGCGGGGTCCAGGAAATGGCGGGCATTAAAGCGCTTGACGATGTGGTCCCTGTCGCACAGGGCATGGATCCGGGCAAAAATACCATGTTGGTCGGCCATCTGCCGTTTATGGAGCGGATCACCAGTTATCTGACCGCCGGCAATCCGGATATCACTGTGATGAAATTCCAGAACGGCGGCATCGTCTGCCTGGATCAGCTCGAGGATACCAGCGACTGGGCCATTAAGTGGACGCTTCTGCCCAACATCGGTTAAAACAGCCGAATATGCCGAAATTTATTGCTTCTCCATCCCTTTTGTGGCATATACCTTTATTTATTTCGTATTTTGCCCCCAATCAGGCAGAAATAGGCACGGTAAATTTGCTCTATCTATTTTTCAGGCGGGCACGGTGGCCCGCCCTACGCGGCAATGCCGACATTTTGTAGGGTCGGCCACCGTGCCGACTTTACATGCGAACAGCCCTATGGTTATGGGGTTGTTCGCCAGAACAAATTCACCGTGCAGAAATAGGATACCGGGATGCAAAAGGATGGAGAGGCCATGAAAATGGAGGTTCCCTGGAAGAAGCCGGCGGTTTCCGTTGATATTGATGCCATCGCATTAATGATTGCCGATTTACAGAAAGAAACCGGGGAAATTCCATGGAGCCGGGGCGGCAAGACCGATCCCTGGGATCATGTGGAAGCGGCCATGGGGCTCTCTATCTGCGGCTATATCGCTGAAGCCCGGGCCGCCTATGAATGGCTTGCAGAAATCCAGCTGGAAGACGGCAGCTGGTATTCCGCTTACCTTGACGGCACCCCCCTGGATCGCACCCGGGAAACCAATATCTCGGCCTATATCGCGGTGGGGGTATTCCACTATTATCTGATCACCCGGGACATCCGGTTTCTGTATCAAATGTGGCCAACGATTGAGGCGGCCATGGATTTTGCGGTAAGCCTGCAGGCCCCCACAGGGGAAATCTACTGGGCCAAAAGCCCGGACCTGGAAATCGATCCCATGGCGCTGTTGACGGGATCGAGTTCCATATTTATGAGCCTTAAATGCGCGCTCTCAATTGCCGGACTGCTGGGCCAGGCCAAACCCGAATGGAAGAGCGCGCTGATCAATCTGGGCGAGGCCATCCGGGACGGCTACCATCTTTTCAATATCACCAAATCCAGATACTCCATGGACTGGTTTTATCCGGTATTATCCGGTGCGGTCACCGGCGCAGCGGCCCAGGAGCGGATCGATCAGCAGTGGAAAAAATTCGTTGTAAAAGGAATGGGGGTGCTCTGCGTCTCTGACCGCCCCTGGGTGACCATTGCCGAGACCTGCGAGCTGGTGATTGCCCTGGCGGCCATGGGCAGCCATGAAATCGCCGCCATTGTCTTCTCCTGGCTGATTGACCGCAAATTCGAAGACGGCTCCTACTGGTGCGGATTTACCTATCCGGATATGGTAATCTGGCCGGAGGATAAAATCTCATGGACCAACGGGGTCTTCATCATGGCCGCGGATACTCTGTATCAAATAACACCGGCGGCGGAATTGTTCAACCACAGCTTCTGGAACACCTCAGAGTTTGCTCTCTATCTGAAATAAGGCGCTTTTCTTGCGACGAGACCATCGGCCCTATTTTTTAAAAAAAGCCTGTCTTAAATTCCAGCAGGCCTATGCCGGGTATTTTCTGCGCCCCCAGTTTGAATACTTAGGGCCGGGCTACAGCGTCATTCATCCCTGGAATATCGAAGTCTTTGGCGCCCCCATCAAGATCGGCCGGCACGCCAATATCCTCTCCACTAAAGATAAGAAAATCCGGCTGACGGTTTGGCCCGAAGATAAAGAAAAAGGCGGCATCGAAATCGGCGATTACTGCCTGATCTGCCCCGGCGTGCGCATCAGCTCCGCGGATTATATTAAAATCGGGGACAATACCATGCTGGCCAGCCATGCCTATATCACGGATGCGGACTGGCACGGGATTTATAACCGGATCTGGACGATTGGCACCACCCGTCCGATCTCCATCGGCGAAAATGTGTGGATCGGCGACAGCGCCATCGTCTGCAAAGGCGTTGAGATCGGGGATAACAGCATCATCGGCGCCGGCTCCGTGGTCATCCGCTCAATCCCGCCCAATACCATCGCGGCCGGCAATCCGGCCCGGGTGGTCAAGGCGCTTGATCCGGCAGAGAAATTTGCCATGCGCTCGGAATGGTTTGCGGATCCGGCCATGCTTGCCAAAGATATCGATGCCATGGACCGGGAAAACCTGAAGGGCAATTCCCTTTTCCACTGGCTGCGCACTATATTCTTCCCCCGCCGCTCAGATTGAGCCCCCCCCCTTGCATCCGCCTTCAAAGCGTAATATAATTTTTTTAACATGGATTTAGGCTTAACCGCGGCGGCGATAAAAACATTCCCCCCGGACCGCTGCCCGGGACCGAGCTAAAAATAACTTTAAAGGCCCTAAGGGAAAAATAAAATTTCAAATTTCAAATCCCAAAAAACAAACAATACCCAAATTCCAATGACCAAAATCCGGAAACAACACATCGCCCCGCATAAGAGGGGTTGTTTTGAACATTGCGATTTGGCTTTTGAGATTTATTTGTAATTTGAGTATTGGAATTTAATTGCGCCTTATACCTTATACCCTAAAACCTTACACCTTAAACCTTGAAGTTACTTAGAAGAAGGTACGTAGCCTATGGCACAGGAAAACGATATTATTTTAATCTATTATGAGGATCAGCCCGCCGGGTTTGCCCGCATCGAGGCCATTTCCCCGGATGTCAAAAAAGACTGGTATCATGTGACGCTTCTGCTGCTCCAGATCCCGCTGCAGACGGTCACCTGGATTCTCCGGGATGTTTATATCAACGGGGAAGAATTTACCATGGGCGGCAACCGGCTGCGGCTTGAAAAAGTCGAGGCCCCGCCGGAGGCGGAATCAGAATCTGATCAGGAAGAACGCCAGGAGGCATCTGTAAAAAAGGAACAGCAGCAGGCGCCGGAAAGTGAAGAAAAGGAGCCTACCGAAGAGGCCAAGGTGGTCTCCCTATGGGACCGCCAACCCAAAAAATGAGCGGAAAAACACCAGCCAGAATCATCATCTCCGCCTCCCGCCGCACCGATATTCCGGCCTTTTACATGGACTGGTTCATGCAGGGGATTTATGACGGATACTTTGAAGTGACCAATCCGTTCAACCGTCACATATCACATGTTACGGCAACACCTGAAAACGTGCATACCATTGTTTTCTGGTCAAAGGACTTCAGCCCGTTTCTGGATGGCGGCCACGGGGAGAGGCTTCAGAAAATGGGCTATCACCTGTTTTTCAATTTCACCCTAAACTCCGAAACCCCATGGCTTGAGCCCCATATCCCGCCCTTAACAGACCGGTTTGAAGCGCTTTCCCGGCTTGTCGAACGGTTCGGTGCAGAAGCGATTCACTGGCGCTTTGACCCGGTCTGTTTTTTCCAACCGCCGGGCGGGCCGGATATGGACAACCTGACGGATTTTGCCCGAATTGCCGAAGTTATGGGCGATTTGGGAATTCGCCGCTGCATCACCAGCTTCATGGACCATTACCCCAAGATCAAAAAACGCCTGGCCTCCGTGCCGGGTTTTGTTTTTAATGATCCGCCGTTAGAAGAAAAAGTGCGGGTGTTGCAATGGCTGGCGCAGGTTCTCAAACCGCACGATATCGGGCTATATACCTGCTGCGAAAAAGATGTCATGGCCGCCCTGCCGGCAGATTTAGACATTTATCCCAGCCAGTGCATCCCCGGCAGGCTGCTGATGGATCTTTTCGGCGGGGATATTTCGCTTCGAAAGGACGCCGGCCAGCGCGTGAAACAGGGGTGCGGGTGTACGGTGTCATCGGATATCGGCTCTTACCACCGCCAGCCCTGCCGGCACAACTGCCTGTTCTGCTATGCCAACCCGACAAAAATTAGTCACCCATTATGCGAATCGGCGACATAGAGCTCACCAATCCATTGATTCTGGCCCCTATGGCCGGCATTACCCACATGCCCTTCCGCATTCTGGCCCGGGAGGCGGGCTGCGGCCTGGTGTGCAGTGAAATGATAAGCTCAAACGGGCTGCATTACGGCTCGGCGGAAACCCGGGACATGCTGGTGATGGATGACGCGGAAAAACCCATTTCCGTGCAGTTATTCGGCCAGCGCCCCGATATTATGGCCGAGGCGGCGGCCATGGTGGAAGCCATGGGCGCGGATATTATTGATGTAAATTTCGGATGCGCGGTTAAAAAGGTGGTTCGCACCGGCGCGGGCGCGGCATTGATGAAGGACCTGGACCGGGCGGAGCAGATGCTCATTAAAATGCGAAAGGCCATCCGTATTCCGTTAACCATTAAAATCCGCTCCGGATGGGAGGCTTCGGGCAGGCAGGCGATCGAGCTCTCCCGCATAGCCGGGGCCTGCGGCGTAGACGCCGTAACCGTCCATCCCCGCACCGCCAGGCAGGGGTTTCAGGGGTGTGCGGACTGGCAGGTGATCAAACGGGTTAAAGAGGCCGCTGCCATCCCGGTGATCGGAAACGGGGATATCAAGCGGCCGTCCGATGTCCAGAAAATGATCGAAGCTACCAACTGTGACGGGGTGATGATCGGCCGGGCGGCCGTCGGCAACCCCTGTTTTTTTACCCAGGCCCTGGCAGCCCTCCGCCATGAGCCGATTCCGCCGGTGGACCCCTTGCATCGGTTTCAGATGATGCATTGGTATATGGATCAGATGATTACGCTCTTCGGGGAAAAAAAAGCCTGCCGGATGCTTCGCAGCCGGCTCGGCTGGTTTTCCAAGGGCCTTCCGGCAAGCTCTGTGTTCAGACGCGCCATTACCCGAATCAGAAGCCGGGAAGAAGCCGAGCACCTGATTGAGGCTTACAAAAAACAATTAATGTCGGCATAAATCCGCCTATTCCGGGGAGGCCAGTTTGAGCGAATACATGACCATCATCTGGTTTCTATCCTCCATCTGGAGGCATGCCTCAAGGCCCCCGGCATCGATATTGACATTGATGGCCTCCTTGGTCATGCGAAGCCCCAGCGGCGTTTTACTCGCCATGGTTTGGGCCAGCTCCCCGGCGGTCTCAAGCATTTGATCCTTTGGCACCAGCCGGCTGGCAAATCCCAGCTGCATGGCCTCTTCCGCACTCATCCAGTTGCCGGTGAGCAGGAATTCATTGGCCCGGCCGGAGCCGATCAAACGCGGCAGGAAATAGCTCGAAGCCATATCTGCCCCGCCCAGACCGATATTGATGTAGGCCGCATTAAACCGGGCGTTTTCCGCCAGAATCCGGATATCCGAGGCCATGGCCAGGGAAAATCCAAAGCCGGAGGCCGCCCCGTGGATGCAGGAAATAATGGGCTGCGGCGCCATGCGCATGGCAAGCAGAAGTCTGGCCATCCGGGCCTGGCCGTTATAGGCCTCCGTCGGCGGCATCTTAAACATCTCCGGCCCGTATGTCTGCATATCCAGCCCGGCGCAGAACCCTTTGGCATCCCCGCCGTCAAGCACAATCACCCGCACGCTTTCATCATAGCGGCGCTCGCGCCAGAACTGCTCAAACTCCTCAATAGTCTGGCGGTCAAAGGCATTGTAGTTATTCGGCCGGTTTAAGGTGAGGTAGCCGATGTGATCTTTGGCTTGATAGATTAAATTCTCCATTTAAAGCTCCTTTTAAAGCTCCTTATTGGGATTGGGATTAAGAGCCGAAACGGTCGGCACGGTGGCCGACCCTACGACGATTATTCACGGCACATCTTACTGTAGGGCGGGCCACCGTGCCCGCCTCAAAATAGAAGGACAAGCCACTTATTGGGATTAAGAGTAAGAGTAAGATTAAGACGATTGGTGTCATCCGGCTTGACAATCCTTGGTCATTCGGTTAGTCATCGATAGCTTTTTTAACAAAACAGGAAAAGGATCTTATCCATGATCGAACGGGACCAACTCATTGACCTGATCCGGCAGCGTTCGTTTCAGTATTCCAAAGAGCCCATATTTACGCTGGCTTCCGGCAAAAAAAGCAACTTCTATTTCAACTTGAAGGGGGTGACCTATTACCCGCCAGGCATCGTCCTGATCGGTGCATTAATGTATGATAAAATCCAGGAGCTCGGTTTAACCCCCAAAGGTATCGGCGGCCTAACCATGGGTGCCGACCCGATCGCCATTTCCGTGGCCTACACCTCGCAGCTCCGGGGCAATCCGATTGATGCGTTTTCCGTGCGAAAAGAGCCCAAAGCCCACGGCCTGCGGCTGCCGATTGAGGGCAACATGGAACCCGGCGATCCGGTGGTTGTGATTGAAGACGTGGTCACCACCGGCGGCTCCACCATCAAGGCCATCAATGCGGTCCGGGACTACGGCCTGGAGATCCTGAGCGTGATTGCGCTGCTTGACCGCTGCGAGCAGAACGGCCGCGAAAACATCGAGGCCTGCGGGGTTTGCGTCACGTCTTTACTGTCCATCCATGATTTTGTCAGCCAATGACCCGCTTGGCGGCATTTTCCAGAAATCCCACCGCATAGCCCAGCTGAATGAATCGCTCGTCCTCTGTCTGGCCGTGATAATACCGGTAATAAATCTGCTGGGCAATGCCCGCGAGCCGAAACAGCCCGAAGCAGTAATAAAAATCGAAATTGCCCAGCTCAATCCCCGCCGTTTCCGCATACCGATCCACCACCTCCCGCCGGGTCATCATCCCCTCGTAGGTCGTTGGCAGAGTCCGCATGAGCTGCATCTCCTCCGGATCATCCCGGTTGATCCAGTAGGCCAGCGACGCCCCCAGATCCATTAACGGATCGCCCAGGGTGGCCATCTCCCAGTCGAGAATGCCGATGATCTCCAGGGGGTTGTCCGGATTTAAGACCAGGTTGTCGAATTTATAGTCATTGTGAATGATGGCCGGACGCTCAAAATCATCCGGCTGATTGGCGGCCAGCCACGCCATCACCGGCTCGAAATCCGGCACATCCGGGGTTCGGGCATCCCGGTACCGCCTGCTCCAGCCCTCCACCTGGCGCCGGACATAGCCCTGGGGTTTGCCGAAATCCGAAAGACCGATGGCCTCATAATCGAGGGAATGCAGCCGCACGTGGAGGTCAACCATATTCCCGCAAAGCCGGCGGGCGTCCGCCGGCGCAAGGGACAGGTCCTCGGGCAGGTCTTTTCGCAGGATAATCCCCTGCAGCCGCTCCATGACGTAAAAGGGGCAGCCCATGATGCTTTCATCCTCGGTATAGACCAGGGGCTTCGGGCAGTAGGGGAAGACCGGATACAGGGCGCTCAATATTTTGTATTCGCGGCCCATATCATGGGCGGTTTTGGCCTTTCTGCCAAAGGGCGGCCGGCGGAGCACCATTTCCCGGTCCCCCACCCGAATAAAATACGTCAAATTGGAAAATCCGCTGGGAAACTGTTTTATCTCTAAGCTGCCGAATAGCCCTTCGATGTTCTGTTTTAAAAAACTCTCCACAGCCGCCTGATCCAGCTCTTCCCCATCGCGAATTTTAGTCGGTGCATCAACGATCGGCATTTACAACTCCTTTACTCAATCGGAATTTGACATCACAATGGACTCAATGACAAAAATGACAAAATCCGCATACGCGTCCACGGAAACCCGGCGCCGGCTGTATTTCCAGCGCTTGACATACCAGTCCTGAAGCATGGCCTTGATCACTGTGGCGGTCAGAACCGGATTCTCCAGAGAAAACACTTCTTCTTCGAGCCCCGCCGTTAGAATGTCAATAAACATCTGCTCGGTGGCCAGCTCCCCCTCAATCGACCTTTTCTGCTGGGCCTTGTCCAGATTCTT
>JBKHAE010000112.1:0-11424 GCA_046543065.1 Desulfobacterales bacterium
CGGTCTGCCCGGTTTTAAACCCGGACCACACCATCACCGCCCTGGAAGCCGGTTTTCCGCTGTATCACTGGCATTTTATGCGCAAATGGCAGCGGTCCATCAGGATCAAACACCATTATTTTCCGGGACTGATCAATCTGGATGAAATTTCAAAATTTAAAAGCATCCGGGCCCTGACCGAATATTTTGTGCCCCGTTACACGGAATACCCCGAGGCCAGCGCCTATCTGTACGGATATTCGCTTGTGGGCAGCCGCCTGGCAGATCTTCAGATTCCGGCCACCATTATCATCAGCCAGGATGATCCGATTATTCCCGTGGCCGATCTAAAAGACATAACCAAGCCCTTTTGTCTTTCCATTGAAAAACAGCCCTATGGGGGACATTGCGGATTTATCAAGGATCTGGGCCTGAATAGCTGGGCCAACCAGCGGATAGGGGAGCTGTTTGGCGCCGGATAGCCGATCATTGGGCGAGTAAATGACCGGCCGTCATTTGATAGTCCGTATCTTTTAATCTGCTTAAAATAAAAAAAACCCGGCTCCGGGCGAGGGCTGTCCATCAAGCCCTGCCCGGAGCCGGGCGTTATCATCCAATAGACTTACATATTGACTTTAAATATCAAAATAGAGGTAGAATTCATGCGGATGGGGCCGGAGCCTTACCGCATCGGCCTCATTTTCCGACTTGTATTCAATCCAGCGCTCGATCACATCCGGCGTGAACACATCCCCCTTAAGCAGAAACTCATGATCCTCATCCAGAGCCATCAATGCCTCGTCCAGGGAGCCCGGGGTGGAATCGATCTCCGCCAGCTCCTCAGGCGGCAGATCATAGATGTTCTTGTCCAGGGGATCTCCCGGATCAATCTTGTTTTCAATCCCGTCGATCACCGCCATCAACAAGGCGGAGAATGCGAGGTACCCGTTGCAGGACGGATCCGGCGTCCGGAACTCAATCCGTTTGGCCTTGGGCGAGGCGGAATACATGGGAATCCGCAGGGCAGCACTCCGGTTTCTGCTGGAATAGGCCAGGTTGACCGGTGCTTCAAACCCCGGCACCAGCCGCTTATAGGAATTAGTGGTGGGGTTGGCGAATGCGCACAGGGCCTTGCAATGCTTTAAAATCCCGCCCATGGCATACAGGGCTTCCTGGGAGAGACCGGCATATTTGTCGCCGGCAAAAAGCGGCTCGCCATCCCGCCAGAGGCTGATGTGCGTATGCATGCCGGTGCCGTTATCTTCAAATAAGGGCTTTGGCATGAATGTGACCGTCCGGTTGTGCTTGCGCGCCACGTTTTTCAGTACATACTTAAACCACACCAGCTGATCGCCCATTTCCAGCAAGGGTTTGAACCGCATATCAATCTCCGCCTGCCCGGAGGTTGCCACCTCATGATGCTGGCACTCCACATCAATGCCCAGGTCCTGCAGCGTCAGCATCATTTCGGTGCGCATGTCCTGGAACTTGTCCATAGGCGGCACCGGAAAATAGCCCTCTTTATGGCGCGGCTTGTAGGCCAGATTAGGAGACTCATCCCGGCCGCTGTTCCAGATGCCCTCTTCGGAATCCACCATATAAAAGGAATGGTTCCGGGCGGATTCAAACCGCACATCGTCAAAGATAAAAAATTCCGCTTCCGGGCCGATAAAAGCCGTATCCCCGATGCCGGACTGCTTGAGATAGGCATCCGCCTTCTGCGCGATATGCCGGGGATCGCGGGAGTATGGCTCCAGGGTCACCGGATCCACGATATTTCCGATCAGCACCATGGTGGGCTCCTCAAAAAACGGATCCATTTTCATGGTGCCGGCATCCGGCACCACCAGCATATCGCTGGCATTGATCGGCTGCCACCCGCGGATACTTGATCCGTCAAAGCCGAATCCGTCTTCAAAGCTTGATTCCTCAAATTCTGTGGACGGAACGGTAAAATGCTGCCACACGCCCGGGAAATCCATGAACCGGATATCCACCACCCGGATATTCTGCTCCTTTATCTGTTTAATCACATCACTTGGGGTTGTCATGCTCATACCTCCTTCTCTATTGGGTTGTCTTTTGACTCCTGCTAAAATTTAATAGTCCACGTAGGTTGGCCTAAGTATAAAACCAGATATAATTCCTTTTTTCCAGTTTCCAGTCTCCAGTCTCCAGTTTCTAGATCGCATCATCCCCGGTCTCACCGGTCCGCACCCGAATGGCCTGCTCCGCCGGCAGCACAAAAATCTTGCCGTCTCCGATTTTACCGGTATTGGCCGCATTGCGGATGGCATCCACCACCTGGTCCACCCGGTCGTTGCCCACCACCATTTCCAGCTTGATCTTTGGGATAAAATCCACCAGATACTCGGCACCCCGGTAAATCTCCTTATGCCCCTTCTGCCGTCCGTAGCCCTTGACCTCGGTGATGGTCATCCCCTGGAGACCCAGCTCGTTCAAGGCCTCCCGCACATCGTCCAGCTTGAACGGTTTGATTATGGCTTCGATCTTTTTCATCCTAAACCTCCTCCTTTATTAAAACGCTTGGCCTTCTGAATTAAAGGGTTTTTTATCCCGGGCTGTCCCTCGGTCAGCCTACATCTCAAAGGCCCGCTCCCCGTGAACTGAGCTGTCAAGGCCGGCAATTTCACTTTCCTGATCCACCCGGATGCCGCCGGTTAAAAGCTTAGTCACCAGCACGACCACCCATGTACCCACGGCCACAAAAACGATGGTCGCCACAATGGATACTGCCTGGATGACCACCTGCATGGGATTACCGTAAATCAGGCCGGCAGCCCCTTCGGTAATGGCCGGATTGGCGAAAATGCCGGTGGCCAGTGCCCCCCATATCCCGCAGATGCCGTGCACGCCGAATGCATCCAGGGTATCATCATAGCCGAACCTGTGTTTTAGCTTGGAGACACTGAAATAGCCGAGCCCGCCGGCTACCAGCCCGATCACCAGGGCGGCCGGCAGATTCACAAACCCGGCCGCCGGGGTAATGGCCACAAGTCCGGCCACAATGCCCGAAGCAAGGCCCAGCACTGTAGGCTTATTTGTGCCGATCCATTCCGCAAACATCCAGGCCAGGGCCCCCATGGCCGCGGATGTGTTGGTGACCATAAAGGCAGAAGCAGCCACCCCGTCTGCAGCCAGCTGACTGCCCGCGTTAAAGCCGAACCAGCCGAACCACAGCATGGCCGCGCCGAGTGACGTAAGCGTCACACTGGAAGGAAACATGGCCTCTTTGCCATAACCTAAGCGGCGGCCCAGCATGATGGCCAGAACCAGTCCGGCAACACCCGCATTGATATGCACCACATTACCGCCGGCAAAATCGAGGGCGCCGATGGCACCCATCCAGCCGCCGCCCCACACCCAGTGGGCCATGGGGCAGTAAATAACGGTCACCCAGAGAATCGTAAACACAATCCATGCGGAAAACTTCATCCGGTCCACCACTGCGCCCAGGACCAGGGCCACGGTGATGCCCGCAAAGGTTAACTGAAACAGCACAAATACCAGGGTCGGAATCGTACCGCTCACATGATTGATATCAATGCCGTTTAAAAACAGATATGAGAGCCCGCCGATAATGCCGGCCACATCCGGGCCGAATGCCAGGGAGTAGCCCCATGCCACCCAGATGACACTGGCCAGGCAATAGGCCACAAGGGTCATGGCAATCGTGTTCAAAAGATTTTTGTATCTGGACATCCCCCCGTAGAAAAGCGCCAGACCCGCCGGCGTCATCATCATCACCAGGGCGGTGGCCACGATAATCCAGGCCGTATCCCCGGTGTCGATGCCCTGGGCGGCGAATGCGCTGGATACCGGCAACAGGAATATGAATGAAAGCCATAGGGCGATTTTAAATTTCATAGCTAACCTCTCCTTCTTTTTTTTAAGTTCATTTTGTCGGATTACGGTGAATCCGCCAGTACATTGCCCGTATGCATTACCGTCCCATGGGAATTCTCCGGCAACACATCCCGGATTGCTGATCGCACCATCTCGAGCCGCTGCGGTGAGCGCACCTTTTCATCGTGCTCGTCTCTTACGTAAAAGACATCCACCACCTGGTCGAGCTTGGTGGCGATCTTGGCCACCCGGATATTTAAACTGCAGCTGCTGATGGCATTGGTGACGCGATAGAGCAGGCCCTTAAAGTCATAAGTAAATACTTCGATAATGGTAAAAAAACTCGAGCTCTCATTATCCACCACCACGCGGTTGGGCTGGGTGAAAATATGCGGCTCAGCCGACGAAAAATCATACTGTTTTCGGGCCATGGCCGCGGAAAGATCCAGATCCCCGGTCAATACCCGATGCAGCGTATTCTCAGCCTTCTCCCAGCGTTCATCTTCAAAAATCTGATCCGGCGGCGGGGACACCCGGAAAATGTCTAAGGCAATCCCGTTCCGCCAGGTATGGATCTGGGCATTTAAGATATTGATATTGTTAAGGGTCAACACCCCGGCGATCTTTGAAAAAAGCCCGGGCCGGTCGTTCGCGCAGATGGTGACCGTTCGGGTGTTGGTGCCCGTGTCGTGGACGACATCCCAGACGAATGCCGCATTCCCCAGCCGATGATACAGACTTAGGTGCTTCATCATATCCTGGGTATCAACGGAAAGCACATAGCGGGGCGACATCAGCTCAAACACCCCTGAAAGATCCAGGCCGGAAAATGCCTTATCCTGAAGTCCCGCCACAAACGCCCGCTTCTTGTCTATTTCTTTAACCGCCGAACGGGTGGCCAGTTCGCCCTTTTCCAGTATGCCGTAAACTTTCAGGAAAAAATCCCGGATCAGGGCCGCCCGCCACTCATTCCAGGCCTTGGGCCCTGTGGCCACGGAATCCGCTACAGTCAGCAGAAAAAGCATTTTCAAGCGGGGCAGATCCCGAACCTTGCGGGCGAAATTAATGGCAGTCTCCTCATCATTGATATCACGGCGGGTCGCGGTTCTGGCCAGGGCCAGATGATTTTCCACCAGGAACCTGACGGTCTCGATCTCCCGCCCGGCATACCCAAACCGCTCCAGAATGCCTTCGGCGATGGCCGCGCCCCGGCTGGAATGGTCATCCAGGGAACGTCCTTTGCCGATATCATGCAAAAGGGCCGCCCAGAGCAGAGTCTTCTTTCGTTTAAGCCCCCGGTAAAGCCGGCCGCAAATGTTATCCAGGCACGGATCGCCGGTATCGCCAAATGTTTTCATAACAAATACGGTCCGCAGAATATGGCGGTCCACCGGGTACAGATGGTAAATATCGTATTCGATCCGGTCGGAAATCCGCTGAAATTCAGGGATCAAGGCGGCCAAAAACCCGGTATTCTGCATCTGCTCAAGCACATTGAACGTGGGCGCCGGCGAGAGCAGAATATTTTCAAAGCTTTTGCGAACCCCCGCAGCCGTTCGGAATGCGTCATCCACCAGATAACGGAATTCCCGGACCAGCCGGAAAGCCTCCCGGCTCAAGGGGACTTTTAGCCGGGCGCTGGCCTCAAAGATCCGGATCAGCATCTCCGGGCTTGAGACAATATATTCCGGGGAATCAAAGCTCAGCCGGCCCTTGTAAAGATGCAGCCCCTCCCACTGCGCCAGCTTCTGCTCGCCTGGTTTTTTGCGGCCGGTCTGCTCAAAGCCGGACTCATATAGAATCAGCAAAAGCTGCTGTTTGATAAAAGTCATGTGGGCGTGCAGGGTGCTCAGAAAACGCTCCACCGCTGACTGCCCCTCTGCTTCCGCAAAGCCCAAGGCCTCGGCCACACCGGACTGATAGGCAAAATAGAGCTGGTCCAATTTGCGGCCGGCCAGCGCATGCAGATGGTTTCGTACCGTCCAGATAAAGGCGAGCGCATCCATCAGCTCATTGTATTCATAGTGGGAGAGAACCCCCATGTATTCCATATCCCGGGTTTCTTTCAGCCCGTATTCAATGGCGGCAAGCCACCGCAGGGTATGATAATCCCGAAGGCCGCCGTTACCCTCTTTCAGGTTGGGCTCCAGAAGATAGCTGGAATCACCGAAATCCTCATGCCGCTGGCGGTTTCTCTCCACCAGCCATTTCATGATTTTTCGCGGCGAGCGCGTCAGCAGCCGCCGGCGCAGGGCCTCCATCAGCTCCGCGTAAACCGAAGAGATCCCGCAGACAAACCGGGCATCCAAGAGCGCGGTCAGCACCTCGTGATCATCCCGTGCCAGGCGGACACAAGCGCTGATGGACTGGATGGTATAGCCCACTTCCAGCTTGATATCCCACAGCGGATAAACGATTTCCCGGATGAGCTGCTCGGATTCGTCCGGAACGGATTTTCGGAACAGAAACAGCAGATCCACATCCGAATGATAGCACTGCTCCGCCCGGCCGTAGCCGCCCAATGCGACAATCGCATAGGGATTGGCGGCAATATGCATTTTCGGTCCGATGGCGCTCGCTGCAAAGCTGTTCCGCAGATACTCATCAATCAGCCGCGCATGATCTTTGAGCAGTTCCGGGGTATTTCGCCGCGACACCGATTCAAACAGCCATTTGCGCTGTTTGTCCAGCTGCTGCGCCAGGGTGATATGATTATGTGCTTCTGTTTTGACCGTCATTTCTCCTCCGTTGCCCATAGTACTGCAACCGGTATGCCAACCCGGCATATAAAAAAATTAACAATTAAATCAAAATATTATAAAAATTTAAAATATTTAAATCAAAAGCCGATATTACAATTTTGTAATACACAAAAACAAAAATGTAAAATACATAAAGGCAAACCTCTATTTTTTGTTCGGATTTTCTGTCTGGATCAGCTGATCAGGATGGGGGACAGCAACTGCCCCTCCACCGGGTTTTCAAAAACCTTTAGAAATTCAATTTAGAAATGTGATCCCGGCAGGCGGCGGCAAAATCCTCGGGGTAATGGCCGTTGATCCAGCGAAGCTGGGCCTCGCTGAACGCGCCCGGGGACTCCGGAAGCCTGGGCAGAAATGCATAAATCAGCCGCTGGTGGTTATCTGATGGATCATCCATGGCTTTTGAATACTCGATGGTCGTAATCATCCGGGCACCCATGGCCTCTAAAACCTGAACGGCAAGCAGCATCCCGTGATCAAGCGATTTCCGCACCGCCTGATCCGCCTCAATGATGTTGCCCACCGGCCCATGCGTCATGAGCTGGACCTCCCACTGGGAGGTCTGCGCTTTGGGAACAAAAAGAAGAATGTTTTCATCCGAATAGATGATCAGGCTGTTCGCCCCTTGCCGGCCATCCATCCGTTCATTATTATGAATCGCCTGGATATAGGCGTCAAAAAACCGGGTGCCGGTCTGCCGGCGATAGGCTTCAATAAAATCTGCGATCAAATCGCCGCAGGCATAGGGCGTTAGATGCGAATTTCCGCCGCCGTGGATTTCAAATTCCTGAGGCACCATGGCATACTGCTGATGAATCTGCTGGTGGGAGGCATGAAGCCGGTAGCCGCTGGGCGCATAATCAAACCCGAAATTCCATCCCCATAGAGTCCGGCCGGCAGACAGGCGCCCCTGCTTTTCCGGAATGGACAGGGCATTGACGATATCCCGGCGCAGACCTTCCAGTTCCTGGGCGGAGAGAGTCCGGCGATTGCATTCGATGGATACGCCCAGCTCCCCGGCCAGCCGCACGTAGGTGCGCTGGTAATAGAGGTGGCGCATGGCCCGCATGTCTTTTTTGCCCAGATCCGAAAGCCGGTAGCGAACCGCATCATGGGCGCAGTTGGCCGCATAGTGGCCGCCGGGGATGTAGCTGTTCTGCCGGAGATACTCGAAAATGTGCTGGCCCGAGCCCATATCCGGAAATTCGCCCACGATTTCGCTGTTCCCCTGCACGCCGGGGCGAAGTACCATGACCTCTTTATAATCATCCGGGAGATAGGGGTTATTGGCGGTCATCTCAAAAAGGAGCGGAAAGTAAATCACCGGCCGGGTACGCCCGGCTTCATCAGCCTGATACCGAAGGCCTAGCGGCCGGCCGGTCTTTGTGTCATGGATGAAATGGCAGGAAAGCTCGGCCAGGTTGACCAGATCCGCCGGGTCGCTTGACGTTTCGGCAATGGCAAGCTTCACCGGGTCCGGGAGATCATAGAAGAGATCGGAAATGGCGCTTGCGGCCACCACTTTTTGATCCGCCCAGTCCTGTAATGTCTCTGTAAAAGAGGTCCGCGGTGCGCTGGGCAGACAAATGCCTGACGGATCCGCGGCATTCTGATCCGCCCAGCGCTTGAGAATATAGGTCACGCCTTTAAACGGAAAGGGGTTTGGCACCTCAAAGACCGGATCGGCATTGGGCACCTCGACCTGCCCGGGCGGAAAATTGACCCGGTTGTTGCAGGGCTCGCCGTTTCTAAACCAGCCAAGCGGCCGGATAAAATTGTTCTCCCGAAGGTTTTCCACCCGATAGGCGGGCTTGTGCAGACCATAGGCGAATTTGCCGGACGGGTCGACACAGGTCCTTAGATTCATTTTTTACAACCCCACCTGAAAAATCGGCAGAAACGGGATCGGGCTGTCCTTGGCCACATTCAGGAGCCCCACCTGGAGCCCCTTCATCTCCTCGGCGTAATTGACAATACCCAGCTGCACGCCGGACATGATTTTGGCAAAATTATAAATGGAGAACTGGAATCCTTGCATGGACTGGTTCACATTGTTTGCGCCGATGGCCGAGATCTGAAGCCCGCGGACGGTTTCCGCCTGATTAAATGTGGGCAGCCCTGCCCCGATCTGGGCCCCGGCCACATCATCTGAAAAATTGCCGGCAATGCCGGCATGAAGCTGGAGGCCGCGGACCACCGGACTGTGATTGAACAGCACGGAGAGTTGCATACCGTTTGTCCCCTCTTCAGCCACGCTGAACACCCCGGCCTGAAACCCGTTTACCCGTCGGGTGGAGTTGATGCCTCCGATACCAATACCCCCCAGGTCGCCGGGGCCGTTAATCAGCCCCGCCTGGAAACCACGGACCTTTTTCTCCGTGGTATTGGCCACACCCAAATCCAGCCCCCACACATTCTGATTTTTGCCGTACAAAAAATTCATCCGCAGCCCGTAAACATTCCAGTCATCCGGCACCAGCTGCGCCGGATGCCACAAGGCCGCCTGAAGCGGACTCCAGCCGGCAGCCGCCGCTGATGGAATAAGCCAAAGGCCTGCCAACAACATGCCGATCAAAAATATTTTTTTCATCTCCTGTCTCCACTCTGCGATATATGCCAAAATGCCGCTGCAAAGGCATTTTTTGGCAGAAAATTCCTTAAAAAGATGCTCAAAATCCGTCCATACTGTCTTTTCGAGCGGGAGCGAGAAAACTTTTAGTAAACTTTTAAATAAGATTCCTCGTCGCTGTCGCTTCTTGAATGACAATATACGAGACTGTCAATCTTTATAGCAGAAACAAGTTATTGGTAAAACCCCATAATGTTTGAGGCAATTAAAAGCATTGAACCGCTTGAATATTATGTGGTAAAAATTATATTGTAATTTTAATATTCTGAAAAAATTGAAAAAGGAGCGCAACCCATGACTGACACGGAGATTTCCGAACTGGATGCATTCTTAAACCAGTGGACCGATTCGGCCAATCAGGCAAAAAACGCATTTTTGGAGTTACTGGACCATTTGAAAAAAAAAGATCCGATCAATCTTGAATTCATTCCCCGCGAAGGTTTGACCTACTCCCTGCGAGCCAGTCACCCCAACCAAACCGCCCGGCCGCTCTTCGGCATGGTGGATGTGATCGAGGATGACCCGCGCTGGCTGTCTGTCTGTTTTTTCGGTGAAATGATCAATGACCCGGAAGAAAAAGGCGATATGGTGCCCGAAGGCCTGCTCGGCGAAGATGCCCACTGTTTTGACATTTATGAATATGAGGCATCAGAAGTCGCCTATGTCGCCAGGCGCCTGGATGAAGCGTATGAAGTGGCGGCCAAAGGCTAAGGCGGCCCTATACTGCTGAAATTTATGGAGCTTATGAAATGTCGACTCATTTTCAATTAAAATTCATCTGCGTAATCGGCATCATCTTAATACTGGCCGCCTGCGCCTCGGTGCCGATTACCGAAAGGCGGCAGCTGACCCTGGTGCCGTCCGCGTCCATGCTCTCCATGAGTTTCCAGCAGTATGATCAGTTCCTCAAGGAAAACAAGTTAAGCGATGACCCGGAAAAAACCCGGATGGTCAAACGCGTGGGCCGGCGCATTCAAGAGGCGGTGGCGCAGTACTTTGCCGAACAGGGCCAGGCCGATCGGCTGGCCAACTATGACTGGGAGTTCAACCTTGTGGAAAACGATCAGGTCAATGCCTGGGCCATGCCCGGCGGCAAAGTGGTCGTTTATGAAGGCCTGCTGCCAGTGGCCGAAAATGAAACCGGGCTGGCTGTGGTCATGGGCCATGAAATCGCCCATGCCGTGGCAAGACACGGAAACGAGCGCATGAGCCAGGCCATGCTGGCCCAGTTCGGAACAGTTGCCTTGGCCCAGGCCATGAAGGACAAACCCGCCCAGACCCGGCAGCTCTGGATGATGGCTTTCGGCCTGGGCGCTCAGGTGGGGGTTATCCTGCCATACAGCCGTTCGCATGAATCCGAAGCCGACCAACTAGGGCTTATTTTCATGGCCATGGCCGGCTATGACCCGCGGGAAGCTGTCGATTTCTGGCAGCGCATGGCGGAAAAGAAGGGCGGCAAATCCCCCCCGGAATTTTTAAGCACGCATCCGGCGGATAAAAAACGGATCGAAAACATCAAGGCAATGCTGCCCGAAGCCATGACCTATTATCAAAGCAATTAATACGCCCCTTAGGTTCCGCCCAGCAGCCGTCGTTCCAATAGGGACTGCATATCCCGTCGGCCGTCGGCAATCAGCATGACATAGACAGTCTGATCAATAATGCGATAAATAATTCGATAGGGCTTGAAAAAAATCTCCCGATACGCCCGAATTCCCAAAGTCGTCAATTCCTGGGGATAGACGCCCCGCTCGGGAAGGTCAGACAGGCTGGAAAAGGCCTTTTCAATCTGGGTTAAGACATAATCCGCTTTCTGTAGACTGTCATACAAAACAATATAATTATAAAGGTCCTCAAGATCCCGTGCCGCATCATCTGTCAACAGGATCGTAAAAGGCATTACTGATCCTTTGGCTGCTCGCGCAAGCGCTTAACCACATCATCAGCGGGTTGAACCTTTCCGGCGTCAATCTGATCCATGCCCAAGGCCAGCATTTTCAACAACGCCATTGTCTGCCGGGTTTGCTCATAGCTTTCAATATCCTGAAGCACCACTTTGGCTTCCCCATTCTGGGTGATGATCAGGGGTTCCCTGTGTTCGCCCATTTTTTTTATAATTTCCGCCGCATGGGCTTTCAGGTAGCTAATTGGTTTAATCTGGTCTGCGACTTTCATGGAAATACCCCC
>JBKHAE010000113.1:0-11412 GCA_046543065.1 Desulfobacterales bacterium
CACTGGACAGGGAAGTGGCGGTGGACCCTGAAATGCTCGGCAAGGTGTTTGAAAACATGCTGGAAGTGACCGAGCGAAAGACCAAGGGTGCTTATTACACCCCGCGAGAAATTGTTCATTACATGTGCCAGGAGAGCCTGATCCATTATCTGGATAACCGCTTGAACAGTTACGCCACTTTTTACCGCGAATGGGGGGCGGACCAATTAAGCCTTTTTGGAAACGAACACCAGCAGGGGCAGTTGAAATTTGAGGATAAATATACCGACATCCGGGTCCCCAAGGAAGATCTGGAGACGTTGATTCGCAAGGGATTTCTGGCAATGGAAAACGACCAGCGGGTCCTCAATGAAGGAAGGGAAACCAGGACCTACAATTTCAAGCTGCCTGAAACGGTCCGCAAGCATGCCAAAGACATTGACAAGGCCCTTGGCGATATCCGCATCTGCGATCCGGCCATCGGCTCCGGCGCTTTTCCTGTAGGGCTGCTCCATGAGATTGTCAATGCCCGCCTGGCTTTGGCCCCTCATACCGGCAATGCCATGAGCCCGTATGAGCTTAAGCGCCACGCCATCGCCGAATGTCTCTACGGAGTTGATATTGATCCTTCAGCCATTGATATCGCAAGACTCCGGCTATGGCTCTCGCTAATCGTGGACGAGGAAAATTATGATGACATCGAAGCCCTGCCCAATCTGGATTATAAAATTGTGCAGGGAGATTCATTGCTTGGAGTTGATTCAAACCTTTTTAACTATAAACTTCTGAACGAGCTTGAGGCGAAAAAACGCGATTTTTTCGAAGCTACTGATCAGACAACAAAAAGAGAACTTGCCAAAACGATTGATCAGTTGATGGAAAAGGTCACAAATGGCAGGCAAGTTTTTGACTTCAATATCTATTTCTCAGAAGTTTGGCGTGAAAAAAAGGGTTTTGATGTGGTGATCGGCAATCCCCCCTATGTTCAGATTCAGCGGTTTAGCGGCCAGCAGATCCAGGAAGAATGGAAAAAGCAGGAATACAAAACGTTTACCAAAACCGGAGATATCTATTGTCTGTTTTACGAAAAGGGGTATCGGCTGCTGCGGGATCGAGGGGTGTTGGCCTATATTACCTCCAATAAATGGATGCGGGCGGCTTATGGACAGAAACTGCGTAAATTTTTAAGTCAAATGACTCAACCCATAATACTGATAGATTTTTCAAGTTTTCACGTTTTTGCGGCGGCTACTGTTGATACGAATGTGTTGATTTTTCGCAAATCAATGCCGGCAGAAGCTTTAAAGGCTTGCCTTATTGATAAAAATTTTACTAACGCAACTCCATTGGATGTTTTCGTTAAAAAAAGAAGCATTAATTTGGAAAATTTGTCAGGTGATAGTTGGGTTATAAGTCACCAATCCGAGCACAAAATCAAAAAGCACATTGAGAAAATAGGAATACCTTTAAAGGAATGGGATATTTCAATTAATTATGGAATAAAAACTGGCCTAAATAAGGCTTTTATTATCGATAGCCAGAAAAAGAATGAGTTGATTGCTCAAGACGCTAAAAACAAAGATATTATCAAGCCGGTATTAAGTGGCAAAGATTTAAAAAGGTATAAAGTAAACTTCAATAATACTTGGTTAATTTTTATTCCATGGCATTTCCCATTACACGAAAATTCGAATATTAAAGGGGCCTCGGATGTAGCTGAAGACAAATTTAAAGAACAATATCTCACTCTATATAATTATCTTTTTTCTATGAAAGAAATATTAGCCAGGCGGAATAAATCTGAAACAGGAATTCGTTATGAGTGGTATGCATTACAGAGATGCGCGGCTTCATATTATAAAGAGTTTTCTAAAGAAAAAATTGTTTGGGGCAACTTGGCCCTATCTGCCCAATTTTCTCTTGCAGAGCCTAATTTTTTTATTAATGCACCGGGCAATTTGATTACGGGAAAAAATATAAAATTCTTATTAGCAATCTTAAACTCCAGTGTGGGTGATTTTTATATACGATCTTTGGGGGTAACGCGTAATGGGGGCTATTTCGAATATAAGCCAATGTTCATTGAGAAGCTTCCTATCCCTCAAATTAGAGAAAATAAAAAAGAACCCTTTCAGACCATTGTCGATTATGTCCTGTTAGCAACGGAAGATGATCAAAAACTCCAATCCACCTATTTCGAGCAAATTATTGATTGCCTGGTTTACGAACTCTACTTTCCGGATGAAATCAGAGCCGCAGGCAAGGAGACCCTTTCTCATATTGGCAATCTGCCGCCTTTGACCGATGATATGAGCGAAGAAAAAAAGCTTTCACTGATCCAAAGCGAATTCGACCGGCTCTATGATCCGCGGCATCCAGTGCGCAACCGTGTCGAGACCCTTGACAGTGTGGATGTGGTGCAAACGATCAGGGGGGCATTGCAGCGATGAGCCTTGACCGGCCGGAGGATTATTTTATCAGCATTGTCCACGAGCTGCGCAAATATCCCCGGGAGACCGAGTGGATTGAATTCAAGCACAACAAGGCTGATCCTGAAGAAATCGGCGAATACCTCTCCGCCCTGGCCAATGCCGCCGCCCTGATGGGTAAGGTGAATGCCTACATGGTCTGGGGCATCGAGAATCAAAACCTTGATATTGTCGGCACAAGTTTTTCGCCCTCCGTAATGAAAGTGGGCAACGAGGAACTGGAAAACTGGCTGCTGCGGCTGCTTTCCCCCAAAATCAACTTCCGCTTCCATGAACTCACCATTGACGGGCAGCCGGTGGTGCTTTTGGAAATTGGTGCGGCATTCCGCCATCCGGTGCGGTTTAGAACCATTGAGTATATCCGGGTGGGCTCATACAAGAAAAAGCTGAAAGATTTTCCGGAAAAGGAGCGTGAACTCTGGCGCGCTTTTGACCAGACGCCGTTTGAGCGCGAAATCGCCGTTGAAAATATAGGCGGTGAAAAAGTGGTGCAGATGCTGGACTACCCGGCCTATTTTGATTTGCTGAAGCTCCCCCTGCCCGAAGGGCGAGACGGCATTCTCGCCGCTTTGGAAGCAGAACGAATGATCCAGCGAGGTAAGGGCGGCCAATGGAATATCACCAATCTCGGTGCGGTGCTGTTTGCCAGAAAGCTCTCCGATTTCTCGAAACTGGAAAGAAAAGCGGTGCGGGTCATCTTATACAATGGTGAAAACCGGATTGAAACCATACGGGAGCAGGAGGGGACAAAAGGCTATGCCGCGGGTTTTGAAGGCTTGATCGGATTTGTCTCCAACCTGCTGCCGAAAAATGAAGTGATCGGCCAAGCGCTGCGGGAAGAAGTTCCCATGATCCCGGATATTGCGATTCGCGAATTGGTGGCAAACGCCATTATTCACCAAGACTTTCATGCCACTGGCACCGCGCCCTTGGTTGAGATTTTTTCAAACCGGATGGAGATCACCAATCCCGGTTTGCCGCTGGTCAACACCGACCGCTTTCTTGACAGTCCGCCCAGATCGCGAAATGAGGCACTGGCATCTTTTATGCGGCGCATTGGGGTTTGCGAAGAACGGGGCAGCGGGGTGGACAAGGTGGTTTTTCAGGCTGAATTGTATCAACTGCCGGCCCCTATTTTTGAAACCACGGACGATCATACACGGGCGGTTATTTTTGCCCACCGGGAATTCCGGGAAATGGACAAGCATGACCGGATCCGCGCTTGCTATCTGCATGCCTGTCTTCGCTATGTGCAAAGAGATTTTATGACCAATACCACGCTGCGGGAACGCTTTGGCATTGAGCCCAAGAACAGCGCCACGGTTTCCAGAATCATCCGCGACACCCTGGATGCCGGACTTATTTTCTGCCATGATGATTCGGTGGGCAGCAAGGCCAGAAAATACTTGCCATGGTGGGCCTGATGGGGCCGACCAAAATTTGTTTGATGGTTGTTTGATGGATTTGGCGGACAACCCTGCTTCTTTTTATATAAGTTATTGCTATTTCATCATATAGCATTTTGGGTTTGCTTGATGGTTCTTTGATAGGCAAAAAAAGACCATGCATTCCCAACCCCCCTACCGGACAGACAGGTTTAAAAGGAAAGATTAAGGAACGTGAGAATTCAAAAGATTCAAATCACCAATTACAAGGCGTTTTATGACACCCACGAAATCGTCGTAGGTGGTAAAAATCTCTTTATCTATGGGGAAAACGGAAGCGGAAAGAGTTCCCTTTACTATGCGATCAAAGATTTTTTTCAGTCTTCAATTGAAGACATTGATCTAAACGAACTGGAGAATATTTTTGTCGCTGAAGCAAACCAAGGAAAAACGTCCATCAAGATGACTTTCAAGCCCAACAGCCAGGGACAAAACAGAAATAAATCCTATCGGTTTGATATCAGAAAAAATGATAGCCGGGACGCCAAAGATACCAGCATCCGGGATGGTAACAAACTCAAAAGCTTTTTAACTTATAAACATCTTTTGACGATCCACAATTTAAAAAAAGACGATGCCATTAATTTATTTGACCTGCTGGTAAATGGGGTGCTGAAACATTTCCGGTATTCACTGACCGGCGGCAAGGAACTGGGCGAGCTCTGGGCGGAGGTTGAAGACGGCATCAGCAGAAAAACAGGCAAGGAATATCCCATTAACAAAAAAAAGGCGGATGTCAATGCCGCTGTAAAGGTCTTCAACGACGCTTTCGGCGAATTGTTCAAACCGGAAAGTCCGGAATATATTTTAAAACATGCCAGGCCGATTCTCGAATATTTCAATCACAATATCGATTTAAATCTTCATTTTCAGCAGATTCGCCCCTCAGACAATTATGACGCCATTGAAGGCGCCCAAGTCACTATTGATCTGACATTTGCCGGCAAACCGGTTAAAGAACCGCATTTGTTTTTAAATGAAGCAAGGCTTTCCGCTATTGCCATCTCCATATATCTGGGTCTTATCAAGCGCCATATCCAGGGGATCCCCTGCAAGATTCTATTTCTGGATGATATCTTTATCGGTTTGGACATTTCAAACCGCCTGCCACTGATCGACATCCTTGAATCTGAATTCCCGGAGTACCAGATTTTTATCACCACCTATGACAAGCCATGGTTTGAGTATGCCCGCTCTGCCCTGGAGCATAAATCCGGCTGGAAAACCATGGAGTTTTATGCCCAGCAAATGGATAACGGGATGGAAATGCCCGTGATATTTGACAATCAGGATATGATCACCAAGGCCGAACGACACCTCCATCAGTGCGATTATAAAGCCGCGGCGATTTATACCCGAACTGCTTTTGAAAAAAATCTCCGCAAATACTGTGAAAGAAAGAAAAAGCCCGTGGTGTATAAATCGCAACCCAAAAAATACACCACCGAAGATTTTTGGAACGTAATCAAGGCTGACGTGCCTGAGGCAACAAAAAATGGCATTGAAGCATACCGCAGCCTGGTTCTCAATCCACTCTGTCACTATAATACCGAGCGGCATGAAATCAAAACCGAACTGACCAATGCCATTGCATCTGTAAAAACGCTTAAAACAGCGCTTTCAAATTTATGATACAGATGATTGATTCTCTTGAAATCCGTTCAAACCGCCCGTACCCTGTCCACGGTCAGCGTTTTCGCCCCCCAGTTTTCCTCGACTTTTCCGGATAAAAGAAAGGGCCGGCCGTAGTCGAGGGCGTGGCAGAAGCGGTTGTAGGCGGCCGGGAAGAAGGTGGTCTCCACGAGTCCGGTATCGTCCTCAAAAGTCACAAACTTCATGGGGTCGCCCTTTTTGGTTACCACGGTCTTTCCGGTGATCAGCCATCCGGCAAATTGAATACGGCGGCCGAGGTGTGTGGATATGTGTGCGGCTTTGACGGTGTTTAAGGGCTTCAGCTGATCCGCAAACAGGGTCATGGGGTGGCAGCCGCACAAAAACCCCAGCACGGCAAACTCCCGCCGAAGTTTTTGCCTGGCATCATCCTCGGGCAGTTCCGGCATGGCCGGCGGCGCCGGATCAGAGAACAGGGAGGCTTCTATGTTCTCGCGGCTGCGGCGTTTCTGCCAGGCGGAAAACTGCCACAGGAGCGCGGGCCGGTGCTTTTTCGGATGAAAACGGTCCAGGGTCCCGCTGTGGATCAGCGCCCGGCCTTCCGTATCATCCGGCCGGACGCGCTCGAAAAAGTCCTTTGGATCGGTAAATGGGCGTTTTCCCCGTTCCTTGATGATACGTTCCCGGGTGGCGGCGGATAAATCCTTGATGGACAAAAATCCCACCCGAAGGAAACGGTCACGGCCGGTCCAGCGGATTCGGCTTTCCATAATATCCGGCGGGAGAATGGATAGCCCCAGGCGGCGGGCCTCGGACACGTAGGCGAATGTGGAATAAAATCCGCCCTGGTTGCTGATCACCGCGGCCATGAATTCCGCCGGGTGGTGCGTCTTTAAATAGGCGGCCTGGAACGAGACCCGGGCATAGGATGCGCTGTGCGGCTTGCAGAAGGAATAGCCGTTAAAGCTCATGATCATCCGCCAGATCTGCCCAATCCGGTCATCATCCAGCCCTTTGGCCCGCGCCCCGGCCGCGAACCGGTAGAAGTAATCCCGCAGCCGGCGCTCGCGGTCCTTTTTGGCCATCACCTTGCGAAGCCTGTCCGCCTCGGCGTGGGAAAATCCGGCCACCCGGACGGCCACCCGGGAAACGTCCTCCTGGTAGACCATCAGGCCGAAGGTCTCGGATAGCACGTCCGCCATCAAGGGGTGGATCGGCGTCCACGCACCGCCGTGCAGGCGGTTGATGTATTCCTGGATCACCTCGTTAGCAGCCGGCCGGATAATCGAGGAGTGGATCACCAGGTGCTCGAAATCGCCCACCCGGCTTTTCTGCTGCAGAAGCCGCATGGCCGGACTCTCAATGTAGAAGCAGCCCATGGTGCCGCCCCGGGCAAGCGCCTCCTGGGTGGCATAATCGTCCTCCGGCTCCCAGCGGGATTCGTCCAGTTCAATGCCGTTTTCGCCCATGTCGGCCAGAGCATCGCGGATGACGCCCAGGCTGCGGTTTCCCAGAAGATCGATTTTAACCAGCCCGGCGTCTTCCACCGCATCCTTTTCCCACTGAACAATGGGCACCCCCTTGGGCGCGGTCTGGATGGGCACGTAGCTGTCGATCCGCTTGGGGGTTATCACCACACCGCCCGGGTGCACCGACAGATACCGGGGCAGGCCGATGAGCCCCTGGGCAATGGCGAGGATCTCGGGCCAGGGCTCGGGAAAATCGATACCCCGCATTGGCGGCAGCGTAGCCATCCGCTCCTGAAGGCTCTGATCCCCGTCGGATTCCCAGAACCATGGCAGGCGCTTGGCAATCTGGTTGATTTCCCGGTCTGTGAGGCCGAAGACCCGGGCGGTCTCGCGAACGGCCATGCGGGGTTTGAAGCAGACGTGGTTGGCCACCAGGGCGGCGCGGCCGCTGTACTTGGAAAGGACCCTGGCAATGATATCATCGCGTTCGTCCCAGGCGAAATCCACGTCAATGTCCGGGGCATCCGTGCGGCCGGGGTTCAAAAAGCGTTCAAAGTAGAGGTTGTGTTTGACCGGGCAGACATTGGTGATGCCCAGGCAGTAGGCCGCCAGGGAGGCCGCGCCCGAGCCCCGGCCGCAAGTCCGGGGGCTGTGGCTGACAATGTCGGAGACGATCAGGAAATACCCGGAAAACCCCATTTTTGAGATAATCCGGAGTTCGTGCTCCAGGCGATCCGCCACGGCATCGGATATCTCACCGTATCGTCTTTTTGCCCCTTTATAGACGGCTTCACGCAGATTGGCATCCGCCTTTTCCGGCGGGCCGAATTCATAGGGCGGCATGACCAGGCCCAAATCCGGGCCGGTAAAGGAGAGGCGCTCGGCGATCGTCTTTGTATTCTCGATGGCTTCGGGGCAGGGGGCAAACCGCTGCCGGTAAGTTTCAGGCGAGGCCAGAAAGGCATCCGGCGGGGCGGTGTCATTGGCTTTTAAGCGGGAGAGGGCCGTGTTCCTGTCAATGGCCCGCAGCACCCGGTGGATGGTAAAGTCCGCCGGGTGATTGAAGAAACTCCCGGGGGTGGCAACAATTGGAAGCCCTAAACGGCGGGCAGTTTCGCGCAGCGGGTGGGCTTTGGGGAGCGGTTTTCGCGGCAGGGCAGCCGCGATATCGATCCCGGCGTCATGGCCCGCATGGAGAAGGTCCGGGCTGGTCGTCAGAACGGTCAGCCCTTCCGAGAGTTCGGCGAGGGCGGTTTTGATTTCAAAGGTGGCACAGGTGTGGCGCCGGGTGAGCAGGCGGCAGAGGTGGCTGTAACCGCGATTGTTTTTTACCAGGCACACCGCGCGGGCCGAAGTGTTTTTGTCCGTGACCTCGGCACCCACGATCGGCCGGATGTCTTCACGTTTGCAGGCAGCCAGAAACGGCCAGAGCCCATAGAGGTTGTCCGTGTCAGTCAGGGCCAGCCGGTCGTAGCCCAGGTTTTTTGCATGCCGGCAGAGGGGCTTGATGCCGGATACACCCCACATGAGCGAATATGCGGATCGGAGGGTTAAGGGGATCATTTTTTATGAAGAAAGCGCCCAGTCCTCAACGGTTAATCCCTCAACCCGCGAAAATTCTTTTGTATTGTGCGTTACTACGCATAAGTCATTCGCAAGCGCAATGGCGGCGATTTGCAAGTCTCTTTCGCTGATCGGGATGCCGTTTTTTTCAAGATGGGTCCGGGCGGTGGCGTATCTTTGGGCCGCGGGTTTGTCAAACTCAAGAACATCCAGCTGCGAACAGATATAGTTGATTTTTTGTTGGCGCTCGCTTTTTTTAACCGGAGACTTTTCAATGCCGTAAAGAATTTCCGCTAATGTTATTGCGGAAATAACCAGATCGCACGGCCGATAGGTTATCAATTGCGAAAGAATATTTTGGTCTCCCCGCATCCAGTAGCTGACAATATTCGTATCCAACAGCCGCTTGTTCATGACCGATCCAAGTCAACCGGTTTGGGCGGGAGAGGCTCCGGGGTCTCAAAATCCGGATCAGGAGTAAACGTTTGCCAGAATCCCTCGGGCCATTCCGTTTTTTCGACGGGCTCCAGGATCACCTTTCTGCCCTCTTTTCTGATCTTGACGTGATCACCCGCAAACCGGAATGCTTTTGGCAGGCGAACCGCCTGGGATCGACCGTTTTTAAAAATTTTCGCGGTGGTTTCCATTGCTTTACTCCAGTCGTATGATTTTAATGATATATATCAATATATATTTATTCCGCTGGTGTGTCAATCGCTCCTTTTAATTCGCAATTGGTAACTCTTATGTTTTAATTGTGAATGGTGAATTTAGGAATGATAAAATCATCGGCCGGTTTTCTCAAGACGCCAGAACACGCCCCATTTGAATCGAACCTTGCCCAAAGCGATTTCGAATATGATCTACCGCCCCGATCACCGCCTCGCGTTTTTCCTTGACCGCATGCGCTTCGGAAAAAAGATCCATCTGGGCCTGGGGGTGAACCGGTTTCGGACAGGTCAGGCGCACGAGCCGCAGCCGAACCCGCCGGATCCAGGCTTTTTCCAAAAGCGCGCGCGCCACCGCGAACAGGGTGATATCATTGGCCGACGGAGGCGTAAGCGCCAGCTGCCGGAAGCAGCGCAGGCCGTCGGCATAATCGATGGTGATCACCAGGCTCCGGGCGGCCTTGCGCCGCTTTCGCAGCCGGGCGCCAATGGTTTCCGCAAGCAGATACACGGCGCGTTCCACCGTGGCGATATCGTTGGTGTCATTGCCGAATTCGCGAAATGCGGAAATTTTCGACGGCTCCCGGCCGGCGGGCAGCACCGGCGACGGATCGATCCCGCGCACGGATTCATAGATGAAGTCGGCGCGCCTGCCAAAAGGCACCGCCAGCTGATCCATGGTCAGATCGGCCACTTGTTTCACGTGAAAAAGATTGAACTCCTTTAGGCGAAACAGGTCGGGGGCTTCAATGCCCGGCAGCAGGGAGACGGGCAGCGGCGAAAGAAATGCCTGCTCCTCGCCTTCTCCGACAATGTATTCCCCAAGCGGCTTGACCAGGCGGGTGGCGACCTTGGATACTAGTTTGTTGGGCGCCAGCGACCAGATGGGGGAGAGCCCCAGGCGGTCCCGGATCCGGCGGTACATGCGCCAGGCCACGTCCACCGGGGGGCCGAGCAGCCGGCTGGTTCCGGTCACATCAATAAACAGGTGCCCGTCGATGTCCCCGGGTTCGATAAGGGGGGAATAAGGGAGCACTTCCCGGAAAAGCTCCCGCATGGCCCGTTCGTACCGGTCGGGATGGGGCGGCAGAATGCAGGCTTCCCGGCAGAAGCGCTGCGCCCGCTTAAGCGGCATGCCCTTTCGGATCCCGGCCTGATAGGCCTCCTCACTCATGTCGTGGACCGCGGCGCGCACCGCTCCTTCGGGCGCAATGATCATCGGCCGGTCTTTTAGCCCCCGGTCCACCAGCCGCTCCACAGCCACGGCAAAGTCCGCGACGTTTAAGTGGATGACCGCGCGGGGGCGCTGATATCTGATTCGTGCCGGTGGGAACGATTGTTTCATGTGAATCATTTTTTAGATTAAGAGCAAGATTAAGAGTAAGATTAAGACGAAGACAGTCCCGCCTCTTTCAGCAGCCGCATCATCATCTGTGCGTTGCGGGCGGCCTGGGCGCGGACGTGGTTGTTGAAAAAAATCAGGCCGGCGTTTGCCTGGGATGCCATCCTGGCAATCCGGGAGTCGATCCATTCCTTTAATTCGGCTTCGGTGTAGTCGTAGTCAAACTGCTTCTGCATGTTGCCGGTGCGCCAGCCGGCCGCATTCCGGCCGTGAAACCGGATATAGAAAAAATCGGGATTGGTCACCACATCCAGGGGCGGAAACAGGCCCGGTAGTTTCGGCTCATCCACCGCCGCCAGGGCAACCCGCCGCCGGCAAAGCTCCTCAAACACCCGGTCAACAGCCCAGGACTTGTGCCGGAATTCAACAGCCAGGGGCAGGCCCTCGAGTTTGTCCAGCAGGGCGGCGAGATAATGCCGGTTTTTCGGCGAGCGGTCAAATGACGGCGGCATCTGGATCAGGACCGCGGCCAGTTGGCCGGCCTGGACCAGGGGCGCAATGCCGTCGCGGTAGCGGGCAGCCTGGCCGGGCCAGTCGTCCGGGTCGACTTCATGGGTCAGGGTGCGCGTGAGTTTGGCGGCAAAGGAAAAATCCGGTCCCACCAGCCGGCGCATCCGCTCGATGGCCTCGGACTTGGGCATCTGGTACCAGGTGTAGTTTAGCTCGGTAATCGAAAACAGGCCCGCATAGTGCGGCAGCATCTCTCCGGCCCGGGTTCCCGGCGGATAAAAGCCTGCCTCGGTCCACTCGGTATAGGAGTAGCCGCTGGTGCCCACCCGCAGGCGG
>JBKHAE010000114.1:0-11202 GCA_046543065.1 Desulfobacterales bacterium
GCGTTAACAGCACCGGGGGTATGGATTTTGCGGTTAGAACAAATTAGCCGTGGGGTAAAGGCCAATTCTGCTTGTCAAAGCCGGATTGAAATGCTAAAGGATAAAATTTGACGTTGGTGATCCCAACCATAGCGTACCAATATAATGTGTTAACCCCAAAACTAAAAAGGAGAGCAGAAAAATGGCATACGATGCAGTAAACATGGCTGACTGGCAGATTTCTGAGGCGGCGGAAGAGAACATGCCGACGCCGGATGATTGGGTCGCAAAACTCGGTCTTGAAAAAGATGAAATGCTTCCCATGGGCAGACTGGGCAAGGTGGACTTCCTGAAAGTCATCAACCGCCTCCAGAACCAGCCGGACGGCAAATACATTGAAGTTACCGCCATCACCCCCACGCCCCTTGGCGAAGGCAAAAGCACCACTTCCGTCGGCCTCATGGAAGGCCTCGGCAAGCGCGGCAAAAACGTCGGCGGCGCCCTGCGGCAGCCCTCGGGCGGCCCGACCATGAACGTCAAGGGAACGGCAGCCGGCGGCGGCAACTCCATTTTGATTCCCATGACCGAATTCTCCCTCGGGCTTACCGGCGATATCAACGATATCATGAACGCCCACAACCTGGCCATGGTCGCCCTGACCTCCCGGATGCAGCATGAAAGAAACTATACCGATGAGCAGCTCCAGCGCCTCTCCGGCATGCCGCGGCTGGATGTCGACCCCACCCGCGTTGAAATGGGCTGGATCATCGACTTCTGCGCCCAGGCCTTAAGAAACATCATCATCGGCCTTGGCGGCAGATTCGACGGCTACACCATGCAGTCCAAGTTCGGCATCGCGGTCAGCTCAGAGCTCATGGCCATCCTGGCGGTTGCCACCAACCTGGGCGACCTCAAGGAAAAGATCAACAACATCACCGTGGCGTTCAGCAAAACCGGCAAGCCCATCACCTGCGGCGACCTGGAAGTCGGCAACGCCATGACCGCGTTTATGAGAAACACCATCAACCCGACACTGATGTGCACCGCCGAATATCAGCCCTGCTTCGTGCATGCCGGCCCGTTCGCCAACATCGCCGTCGGCCAGTCCTCCATCATCGCCGACCGCGTGGGTCTCAAACTGTTTGACTACCACGTGACCGAATCCGGCTTTGCCGCAGACATCGGCTTTGAAAAATTCTGGAACGTGAAATGCCGCAACTCCGGTCTTAAACCCCACGTTTCGGTTCTGACCTCCACTATCCGTGCGCTGAAAATGCACGGCGGCGGGCCCAAGGTCGTTCCGGGCAAGGAAATGCCCAGGGAATACAAAGAGGAAAACACCGGCCTGGTGGAAAAGGGCGTTGAGAACATGGTCCACATGATCAACGTGATCCGCAAATCCGGCATCAACCCCGTGGTCTGCATCAACAAATTCTATACGGACACGGATGATGAAGTCAAAATCGTCCGAAAAGCCGCGGAAGAAGCCGGCGCCCGGGTAGCAGAATCCGAACACTGGCTGAAGGGCGGCGACGGGGCCCTGGAATTCGCCGATGCCGTTGTCGATGCCTGTGAAGAAGGAAACGAATTCGACTTCCTGTATCCGCTTGACATGAAACTGCGCGACCGCGTTGATGTCATTGCCAAAGAGGTCTACGGTGCGGACGGCGTTGACTGGCAGCCCGAAGCCGAGCAGAAAGCCAAGATGCTTGAGGAAGATCCCAAGTACGCGGATTTCACCACCATGATGGTCAAAACCCACCTGAGCCTGACCCATGATCCCACAAGAAAGGGTGTCCCCAAGGGATGGCGGCTGCCGATCCGCGACGTTCTGATTTACTCCGGCGCCAAGTTCCTCTGTCCGTGTGCAGGCACCATCAGCCTGATGCCGGGGACCGGTTCCAACCCGGCGTTTAGAAGAATCGATGTTGACCCGGATACCGGAAAGGTCAGCGGCCTGTTCTAAGGAACTGCCATAACTGAGACTTAACGACAAAAGCCCCGCGCGGTCATTGACTGCACGGGGCTTTTTTTAGATTAAGATTAAGAGTAAGATTAAGACGAAACGCAGTAGACGAACAGTTTGGTGGCAAGCTTTGCGGCGGTGAATTCGGAGACCACCGAGCCTTCCACTTTGGCCAGCTCATTAATATCCGCGGCCACCACGTTTTTCTCCGCCCCCACCCGCTTGATGAGCTCCACCACCTGCCGGTAGGTCAGCCCGCCCGGCACCGGGGTGCCGGTACCCGGCATAATCCCCGGATCCAGCCCGTCTAAATCAATACTCAGATAGACATTCTCCGGGAGGGCGTAGACCACGTCATCCATCCAGGAATTGTCCGCGGGATTCAAATTATGGGCGTAAAACGGGTATAAATGATGGGCCTTGATGTAGTCAAACTCCTCGGGGCAGAAAGACCGAATGCCCACCTGCACAAAGGGGAGCCTTAAATCCTCGCCGATCCGGCGCATGACACAGGCGTGGTTGTATGGGCTGCCGTTCCATTCGCTTCGCAGATCCAGATGCGCGTCAATCTGCAGGACCCCCACATCCGGATATTGATCCGCCACTGCCCGGGTCAGGCCGATGGTAATGGCATGATCGCCGCCAACGGATAAGAGAAATTTTTTCCGATGCAAATGCCTGCCGGCAGATTCGGCGATCTCTTTTACCGCCTGCTCCGGATCCCGGCCCGGGGCCAGGCGCTCAAGGGTATGAATGCCCAGTTCCCGCCAGTCCACCAGGGTTTCCTCATCCAGGCATTCAAGCTCCACGGAGGCGCTTAACAGATGATAGGGCCCCTCGCCTGCGCCGACACCGTAGGAGGGCGCCACTTCATAATAAATCGGCAGCACCATCACCCGGGCATCTTCAATATCCCTGTAAATTGCTTCCCCGCCAAATGGTATAAATGTGTCTGGTATCATTTTACAAATATCGCTGCTGCTAAGACGGTTGTCCAAAGATTGCCCTCCGCACCGAGGGCGGCCTGGCTGATATGCCGGGAATGAATGATTTTTCCGGACATTTTGTAAATATCCCGGCGTTCATCATAGTCCTTGTCCGGATCGAATTCAATGCCCAATGTGGTGGCCAGCATGGAGGCGGCAATATCCTCGGCAAACTCGCCGGCTTCGGTTTCGGTCTGCCCGTAGCCGTGATGCTCGGACAGGTATCCGTAGCGCTCATTGCCTTCGGGCAGGGCCAGGCCGATGCTTGCCACCAGGCGGCGGCCGGGCTCGCGGCTTTCCTCCTTGGCCATAACACAGTGGGTAATCTCGCCGGCCTCAAGCTTTGCCAGACCTTTTTCCTTATCCAGAATTTTACAGCCCGGCGGGAATATGGAAGACACCTGAACCAGGTTCAAATGCGCAATGCCGGCCTCCCGCAGGGCATTCTCAAACGAGGCGAGCTGGGCCTTATCCCGGCCCACCCCTTTGGTAAAAAATATATATCGCGGCACATACATGGTTCCTGCTTCCTTTCTACACAATCATGCCAAAGATAAACAAGCGCCAAAGCCATTAACCCACTCCCATATGCAGGGTTGTCATTTCGAGCGCCAGCGAGAAATGACAGCAGCGGCAAGCTAAAGTTAATGACATTTAAACAAGCGCCTTTATTAATTTGCATCAAAGGGATTTGTCAAATAAAAATCATAGCCGCTGCCGGGCATCAAACTTGAAAATCGCTCAACTAAGATGTTATGCTTATATTAACCATTTACCCAAAATGTTATCAACCCTTTCATGCCAAACAGGCCGGAAAATATGATTATCAAACTAAACTTGAGCCGCCATTGCATAGAGACCGAAATGAAGCGGCAGTATAACAAAACCATTTCGGATTACTTCAAAAAAAAGGCGGGCGAGGACAGACAGGCCCTGGAAACCCGGATCGATCTCTTGCAGCAGGGACTGGAAACATTTGACTTCAACCGCCTGCGCGCCCAATACCCCGAGCTCCGGGGCGAGGCGCCGGCGGCGGTCGAGTTGACTGAAACCGCGGATCAAAAACCGCAGCTTCTGATTAACGGAAAGGCTATTGATGCGAATTAATATCACCCGATATTACCGGCATTCCCATCAATCCCCGTATGGCCCGGGCGGCGGCGGCAACCCGCTTATCTTCTGGCTGCTGGTCAGATGGCTCTGCCTGACCGCAGCCATTATGCTGACGGAGTATCTGGTAGCCGGTATCCAGGTAGCGGGATTTGGCCATGCCCTGGGCGCGGCCATGGTGCTGGGCGTGTTAAACATCATCCTGCGGCCGATTCTCTTTATCCTCACCCTGCCGATCACCATCATGACGCTGGGGCTTTTTACCTTTCTCATCAATGCCCTGATGTTAAAAATGGCCTCCGGCCTGATGCCGGGATTCTCAGTGATCGGTTTCTGGTCGGCGATATTCGGAGCGCTTATTATCAGCGTGATCAACTGGCTCTTGAATGCGATAATCAAGGATTCCACCGGCGGGGGCCCGGGTGGGCGAGGCGGGCCGGGGGCGCGCAAAAGCGAGGAATACATTGATATGAAAAAACAGGACGACCGTTGGGAGTGATTTTTAAAAAAAATACGAACACGCCAATACCGCAAACATGACACCCGCCACATCCGCGGTCAGGGCCGCGGCCATGGTGTGCCGGATCCGGCGGACCTGAACCGCGCCGAAATATACAGCGATCACGTAAAACGTGGTCTCCGTGGAACCCTGCAACGTGCTGACCAGATAGCCCACATAGCTGTCCGGCCCGACGCCGGGGTCCTGAATGATTGATGCCATGATCCCATAGGCGCCGGAGCCGGAGAGCGGCCGCAGAAGGGCCATGGGCAAGGCCTCCGCCGGCAGCCCCACCTTTGCCGTAAAATCCCCCAGAACTCCCACCATGGCTTCCAGGGCACCGCTGGCCCGAAACATGCCCACAGCCACAAGAATCGCCACCAGGTACGGAATGATTTTGACCGCCACCTGAAAACCATCCCTGGCCCCTTCCACAAAGACTTCGTAGATGCGCACCCCCCGGATCAGGCCGAAAAGCAGAAACCCCATGATCAAAGACGGGATAATCCAGGGAGAAATGATCTTCCCGTAGATAATGGTAAGCGGAATCAGGCAGACAAGCCCGCCCATGGCGAACCCGCTCACCCATAGGGGATAACCGGAATCCCCTTCGTACGCCGCCGTCCAATCTTGCCCCGTCTCGTCATCTGTATTCTCAGTGCCTGAAGCCGATTCTTCAACCGCTTCTGCATGGGAATACGTCCCCGCTCCTACCTGCTGGGCCGGATCCGGCGAGGCGAACCTTGAGTAAAGCTTGGCTGCAATCACCGCGATAATGGTTGAGCCCATGGTGGCAAACAGGGTGGTGGGAAGAATGGCCGCCGGATCCACAGACCCGGCCGATGCCCGCAGCGCGATCACGCCGGTGGGCAGCAGGGTGATATTGGAGGTATTAATGGCCAGAAAAAGGGCCATGGAATTGGTGGCTGTGCCTTTTTCCGTGTTCAGCTTATCCAGCTCCTGCATGGCCCGGATGCCGAACGGGGTGGCGGCATTGCCCAGCCCCAGGGCATTGGCCGACATGTTGAGAATCATGGCGCCCATGGCCGGATGCTCGGCCGGCACCTCCGGAAACAGGCGGGTCATCAGGGGCCGGATCAGCCGGGAGATAATGCGCAGCATCCCGCCCTCCTCAGCCACCTTCATCAGCCCCAGAAAAAGCGTCATCACGCCGATCAACCCGATGGCAAGCTCCACCGCCCCGCCCGCCGAATCCACTACGGCCTGGGACAGCGCCTGGATGGGCGTGGTATCGCCATCCGCCATGCCGCCGGTTACCTGGTGGAATGCGGCAAACACAAAGGCGATGCTTACGATGGCAAAAAAAACGACATTCATGGGATAATCAGAATAATTCCTGCTGTGTCGGGCTTTTCGGTTCGGCGGTTTCTGCCGCCGCCTCCGCTATTGGTTCGGCCGTCTTTGCCGGCTGATACATATCATCTTCTAAAGGCGCAGTTTTGTATAAGACGGCAAATCGATCCCTGACCTCGCTGTCCACCCGCCCCGGCCGGTGAAAAAATATTTCTTTCTCCTGGTTCGTCACCACCGGAAACCCGTATGCGCTGCTCTCGTGCTTGATTGTCTTTCCTGAAGCCAGCCGGTCTTTAACAAAATCCTTGTGCCGGACCAGGCGGTCGGTGATCACCTGATTGCCGAAAGGCACCATTTGATCCACGGTTCTGCGGATCTCCTCAACAAATTCGGTCTCCAGCTCAAACCCGATGGAATTGCGGGCTGCGACCATCGCGGCGATCATGGTGGTACCCGCCCCCAGGAACGGGTCCAGTACGGTGTCGCCGGCCACGGAGTACATATTGATAAGCCGGTAGGCGATCTCAAACGGAAACGCACCGCTTCTCTCCCGCACTTTTTTATCCTGCATTGCCTGGCGCGCGCCTTTCAGATCCATCCACACGTCTGAGAACCACTGATTGCGCTCCTCCCAGAACAAAGCGCTTCTGCGCCTGTCCGCCCTTTCCGAAGGGATGTCAAATTCGCGCTTATCGCCTTTTCTTAAGATCAGGACGTATTCATGCTCCAGGGTCACATAGGCGCCGGCCGGCAGCATGCCGGAGCCCATAAACTTGTTCGGGGCATTGGTCTGCTTGCGCCATAAAACGGCCGGCAGCGGGCACAGACCCTTACCGTATAGATAGGATAGAATGCGGGCATGATTGGGATACAGCATGAAGCGATCGCCCATCGTGCGGGTGGCATCCCCGATGTTGATACAGGCAAAGCCGCCCGGCTTTAATATGCGCACCACTTCATTCCACACCTTATCCAGCACCTGATGCATTAATTCAAATGCCCGGTCGCCGTTTTGATCTTTGATAGCCGCCGCGACTTTCGGGCTCTGCGCGGCAAACGTGTCATCCCACATCTCAATCATGGGATACGGCGGGGAGGTGACGACCAAATCGATGCTCTGATCACCCACCGCCTTCATCTTTTTGGCATCCGCGAAATACAACTGATGGTCAGTCTTCATGAATCGATACGCTCTTGAGGTTCAGGAACCGTTGCTTTAACAATCTCAACCACCTCTTCCGGCGAATCCGCCATTTTCAGAATATTGAGATCCTCCGGGGATATCATGGCATTTTCAAGGAGCTGGCACTTAATCCACTCGATCAGCCCGCACCAGTAGGCGGAATCATAGAGAATTACCGGCAGAGGCTTGATTCGGTGGGTTTGGATAAGGGTGACCGCCTCAAACAGCTCATCCAGGGTCCCGAATCCGCCCGGAATGATAATATAGGCCATGGCATATTTAACAAACATGACCTTGCGGATAAAAAAGTACTTGAATTCAAGCTTTACATTGGAATAGGGGTTGGGCTGCTGCTCCATGGGCAGCTGAATATTTAGCCCCACCGAGGCCCCGCCTTTTTGGGCCGCCCCCTTATTGCCGGCCTCCATAATGCCGCCGCCCCCGCCGGTGATAACGGCAAATCCGTTTTCCACCAGCATTTCCGCCATTCGCACCGCGGCTTGGTAATGCGGACAATCCGCGCCCATTCGGGCGGAACCGAATATGCTGACCGCCTGCCCCACATCATGCAGGGTATCCACACCGTCGACGAATTCACCGATAATTCTGAACACCCGCCAGGATTCGCCGAGCTTGAACTCGTCGATCAGATACTGATGCCTCTCAAGGGTCTTATTCATTTTATCCATTCTTTTACTTTCCATACATTCGCGCCCCGGGCCGCTCTGGTAAACACTCAGGTGGATTGGCCGCAAATAATGATGCTGTTTGGCATAGCGCCGCTTAACAAAAAAATCCAATTATAAATCAATAAGTTGAAAATAAACCGGAACTGTTTTTGTTAGCAATCCCCTTAAATATTGTCAATGATTTAGTTTGACAAAAATGCAGTCCGCATGGTATTTATTACAAGTTATAGCCCTGAAAATAATCAAAAATATGAATGATTTAAAAAAGCAGCTCGCAAAAGATGTGACGATTAACAATGAACTCGGCCTTCATGCCAGGCCGGCGGCCATGATCGCCGAACTGGCAAGCCAAGCGCAATCCAATGTCTGGCTGACGAAAGATGATCAATGCGTGGACGCCTCGAGCATCATCGACATCCTCTCACTGGCCTGCTTACAGGGATCAACCGTCACCCTTCAGATTGAAGATCCGGCAGACGCGGAAATCTTAAACAAACTCTACGAGCTTTTTAAATCCGGATTCGGGGAGTAAATGGCGCCCAGAGAGCATGAAATCATATTAAACGGCATTAGCGGATCACCGGGCATCTGCATCGGCAAAGCCTATTTGGTCGACCGTGAGGGCGTTGATGTAATCGAAAAATACTACATCAGCGAAGACCAGATCAAAGACGAAATCTCGCGGTTTAAAAATGCCGTCAAAAAGGCCAAAACCGAGCTGGCCCAGGTAATTGAGGGGCTTCCCGAGGACCTCAGACACCATTCCTATATCCTTGAAACCCACATGCTCCTGCATAAAGACAAAATGCTCTACGGCAAGGCCATCGAGATTATTGAGACCGAAAAGGTAAACGCCGAATGGGCATTAAAAGAGGCCACCTCCCGGGCCAGGGCCATGTTCGCCAATATATCGGACCCGTATTTAAGAAGCCGGTCCACGGATGTTGAGCATGTCTCCGACTGTATCATGCGAAACCTCGTGGGCGCCCAGGATTTAAACATCTCCAATATCGACAAACGGGTGATTCTGGTGGCCCATAACCTCTCGCCGGCCGAAACCAGCCAGATCCAGCTGGAACGTGTTAAAGGGTTTATCACCAACCGGGGCGGCAAAGCCTCGCATACCAGTATTATCGCCCGCACCCTTGAAATCCCGGCGGTCCTTGGCTTGGAAAATGCCACGGAAGTCATCGAAAACGATGATATTATCATTGTTGACGGCAACAAGGGCGTGGTTATTGTTGATCCGGATGAGGAGACGCTCTTTCGGTATGAAGAACTGAGCAAGCAGTATGAAGCGCAAAAAGCCGATGCCATCCGGACCAGCTATCAACCGGCAATCAGCTTCGACGGCCTTCGGCTGGGCATTATGGGAAACATCGAGCAGCCCGAGGAAATTGTGGCGGTCAGGGATCACGGCGGCGACGGCATCGGCCTCTTCCGGACCGAATTTTTGTACCTGAACCGGTCTCAATACCCGGGGGAAGAAGAACTGTTTGAACAGTACAAGGAAGTGGTCGAGCTGATGGCCCCCAAGCCGGTGACCATCCGCACACTGGATATTAACGGGGATAAACAAATCTCCGCGGTGCCCACGCCGGATGAGGCCAATCCCGCATTGGGCCTTAGGGCGATCCGGTTCTGCCTTAAAAAAACCGATGTTTTCAAGACTCAGCTTCGGGCCATTTTGCGGGCCGCCGCCCACGGCTATGTGCGCCTGCTGCTGCCGATGATATCGAGCTGCGAGGAAGTTCGCGAAACACTTGATTTGCTGAATCAGGCAGCCGAGGAACTCAGCCGGGAAGGCTATTCCTTTAACCGGGATATAGAAATCGGGGTGATGATTGAAGTGCCCTCCTCCGCGCTGATCGCAGACGCACTGGCCGAACTGGTGGACTTTTTCAGCGTCGGCACCAATGACCTCGTGCAGTATACCCTGGCCATTGACCGGGTCAACCGGCATGTGGCGGATCTCTATAACCCCCTGCACCCGGCGGTCATCCGGCTGCTTAAAATGGTGGCGGACACGGCGCATGAAAAAAACATCCGGGTTTACATTTGCGGGGAAATGGCCGCAGAAATGATCAACCTGCCGCTGCTGCTGGGGCTGGGATTTGAAGAGCTGAGCATGGCGCCGCAGTCCATCCCCATGATCAAAAACATGATCCGCAAAATCAATGCGGCGGATGCCAAAGAATTTATTGAAAAGGTGTGCGCTCAGAAATCCGCCCTGGACACCATGCAGCTGATCCAGGAAACCTACGGCGACCTTTTGACTGAAAAATTTGCTTAAAAATTAAAATCATACAAATATAGACCGCAACCCCTATGGATAATGAACATATCAAAATTATTGCAGAAAACCGAAAAGCCCGCCATGAATTCCATATCGATGATGAGATTGAAGCGGGTATGGTGCTTCGGGGAACCGAGGTCAAATCCCTGCGGGAAGGCCGGGCCAACTTAAAAGACGCTTACGCGAATATAAAAAACGGGGAGCTCTATCTGTATCAGGTGCATATCAGCCCCTACCCCTTTGCGTATTACGACAACCATGAGCCGCTGCGCCCCAGAAAACTCCTGCTGCATAAATCCGAATTAAAACGGCTTATCGGCAAAGTCCGAGAAAAAGGCTTTACCCTGGTGCCCCTTCGGATCTATTTTAAAAACGGCAAGGCCAAAGTCAAAATCGCCCTGGCCCGCGGCAAGCGTAAATACGACAAGCGGGAGGCCATCAAAGAGCGCGATCTTAAAAGAGAGCTTGACCGGGAAAAAAAATACCGCCACTAGCCGTGCGCAGCAATGCCAGGGCAAATTTGTTCTGACGGCAAACCCAAAGATTATAGGCTTTTGGCCCGAACGCTCGGCGCGGTGGCCGACACTACAACGGGCGAATTTTCCCTTTGCGTAGGGCAGGCCACCGTGCCTGCCTGAAAAACAGCACAAATTTACCGCGCGCAGCAATGCCGACATGTGTTGACAAACCCGCACCGCATCATTAATATATAAATGTAATTGATTAATCCTTTCATTGTTTCATGTCTTGTTTGGGGGCGAAACGGCTTCGACGGGGACACGGAAACAATGGTTGCATACCGAGGTCTGCTGGCTCGTAAAACTGGCAGCGTTTAAACACAAACGCAGACGACTATAACTACGCACTAGCTGCATAGAGGCAGCTAGCGTCCTTCCGGGTCTTCTCCTGCAGACCCGGGGCTGGGCGTCGACTAGCAGGATAGTCGATCCTGATTGCCTGTATCAGGACCGACGAAATTTAACAGGCTAGCCGATCAAGCATCCAGCCTGAAGGAGACTTGAAAGGCGAAATTCAAAATTCAGGCTAAGTATGTAGACGCCATTGTGGAATGTTGCCGGACGCGGGTTCGACTCCCGCCGCCTCCACCATTAATTTACTGTAAATTCAAAATCTTAATTTTCAGCTTCCGCCGGCTCTGGCACTTTCCTGGTAGAATGCC
>JBKHAE010000012.1:0-42874 GCA_046543065.1 Desulfobacterales bacterium
GCCCTTGCCGTCGGCCGTGTGGCAGAGGAGCTGCGAGACCACGGCGGTGAGACACTCGGCGAGCATGGTGCGGATCTGGCTCTGCTCGTCGGCCGGGAAGACATCGATGATGCGGTCGATGGTCTTGGCGGCGCTGTTGGTGTGCAGGGTGCCGAAGACGAGCATGCCCATGGAGGCGCAGCCGAGGGCGAGGCGAATGGTTTCGAGTTCGCGCATTTCGCCGACGAGGATGATGTCGGGGTCGGCGCGCTTGGCGCCGCGGAGGGCGTTGGCGAAGGAATCGCTGTGTTCGCCGACCTCGCGGTGGACCACCAGGCTCTGCTTGTCCGGGTGGACGAACTCGATGGGGTCCTCGATGGTGATGATGTGGCGGCACATGCTGTCGTTGATGTGGTCGATCATCGCGGCCAGCGTGGTGGATTTGCCGCTGCCGGTGGGGCCGGTCACCAGTACCAGCCCTTTGGTATAACAGGCGATGGCCTTGAGAATCTCAGGCAGGTTCAACTGCTCAAGGGTTAGGATTTCGGTGGGAATAATGCGGAAAACCGCACCAATCCCCCGGTGCTGGTAAAACATATTACACCGGAACCGGCCCACCCCTTCCAGTTCATAGGCCATGTCAAAATCCAGATCATTTTGGACAGAGGCCCGCTGTTCATCATTTAAAATTTCAAAAAGGATTTGTTCATTTGATTCTGCGGTAAGCGGGGGATGATCCAGGGCGGCCAGCTCTCCTTTAAGCCGGATCAGCGGCGGAAACCCCACGACCATATGCAGGTCGCTTGCTCCGTTTGCCTGCATTTCTCTGAAGTATTGGTCAATCGCTGCCATTAGCTGCCTCAAATTTTAACCTGGGTTTTCATTTCAGGCGCAACCACCTGTCAGTTAAATGGCGGGCACAGTGGCCCGCTATTGGAGGAATTGCGTAGGGTCGGCCACCGTGCCGACCGCCTATGGGTTAACATTGCCGTCGCAACAAGTTTGGCATTTCATTTGCCTTCTTTAACCTGGGTTTTCAGTTTGTCCGGATTGGCCGCACTGGCAAGCGTATCTTCGGCGGAAATTTGGCCGGACTGATATAAACTCAGCAAGGATTCATCCATTAACTGCATGCCGAGTTTTTTGCCGGTCTGCATCATGGAGGGAATCTGAAATGTTTTGGCGTCCCGGATGAGATTGGCCATCTGTGTGGAGCCGATCAGAACCTCAAGGGCCAGGGCCATGTGCTGCTGATCGGTATGGGCAATCAGCCGCTGGGTGATCACGGCCCGCAGGGACTCGCTTAACATGGCCCGGATCTGGTTCTGCTCCTTGGGCGGATAGGAGTCGATAATCCGGTCAACCGTCTTGGGCGCACTGGATGTGGACAGGGTGCCGATGACCAGGTGGCCGGTCTCAGCCGCGGAGATGGCCATGGAAATGGTCTCAAGGTCTCTTAGCTCGCCCACCACAATCACGTCCGGGTCCTGTCGCAGCGCGCCTCTCAGCGCATTGGCATAGGCCCATGTGTTTTTGCCGATCTGCCGCTGGTTGACCACGCCTTTTTTAAACGGATGAATAAATTCGATGGGATCCTCTATGGTTAAGATATGATGCGGCCTTTGGGTGTTAAGGTAATCCACCATGGCCGCCAGGGTGGTGGTTTTGCCGTGCCCGGTACCGCCGGTAACAAGGATCAGCCCTTGGTGCTGGTCCAAAACTTTTTGCACCACCGCCGGCATTTCAAGGGATTCAAGCGTGGGGATCTTTGGCGGAATCAAGCGGAAAGCCGCACTCATCCCTTTCTGGTGCATCATGGCGCTGCCCCGGAAGCGGCCGAGTTCCGGGACCTCGTAGGCAAAATCAAGCTGGGCCTCAGCCGTCAGGGCGGCCTGCTGGTTTTCATCCAGAAGCTCGAAAATAAGCTGTTTGCAGGTTTCAGGGGTTTGCGCCGGGCTTTTTAATTTCCTGAGCCGGCCGAGGCGCCTGACGATAAACGGCTCGCCAGGGGCGATGTGGACATCAGAGGCGTTTAAATCCGCAGCTGCCTTGAAAACCTTATCTAATTTGGCCATTCCGATGCCTCCGCTGCTAAAACTAAACCGGTTTTTTTCCTGTTTTTGGGAATTTTTTCCATATAATTTATGGCGGGCACGGTGGCCCCGCCCTACGCTATTGACGGAATGTCGTAGGGTCGGCCACCGTGCCGACCCCCTATGCCTCCACCAATTATATCTATGCCTTTAACCCGGCTGAAGGCAGGATAAGCTCTATCTCATCGCGCCTTAAGTTTAAAAACCCGGCGGCGAAAACATGCTGCCCGTCCCGGTCGTGCACCGCGGCGTCGGTGACAGAGATAAAGGGCTTGGATTCATTCATGTAATCGGTGAGGCGCACGCCGGGGTAGATGCTCAGATTCCCCACGATCTTGAACTGCCGGGTAAAAATATGGACTTCCATTCGGTCGCTGCTTTCATTCATGCCCGCCTCCTCAGGCTTTTCGCCTCAAATCACTTCATTGATGGCCCCGACCAGCTGCCGGGTCCGAACCGGCTTTGAAATATAATAGGCATTGCCCGATTTTTGTAAGCCAGCCTGGCCGGTGTCAGTCTGGGTGGCCAGGGCGGTGACGAAGATTATGGGGATTTTTGCTGTTCCGGCATGATCCTTTAATTCATCTGCCACCTCTTCGCCGGTTAAATCCGGCATCATCAGGTCAAGCAGTATGATATCCGGCTTTTCCTGCCGCGCCAGCTTAATGCCATAGCGGCCGTTGGTCGCCACGAACACATCAAACATGCCGGTGTTAATCAGGTTCTCCCGGACAAAAAAACAGAAATCCTCTTCATCATCGATGATCAGGACTTTTTTGGTTTCCGCCATTGGTTCACTCCTCTGTGTTGTTGTTTTCTCCCCAAGGCTGAAGCTTGACATAGAAGGTGGTCCCTTCATCCACCTTACTTTCCACATCAATGGTGCCGCTTAAGCGGTCCATGATCATATGGGCCAGGCTCAAGCCAAGACCGGTGCCTTTGCCGGTGCCTTTTGTGGTAAAAAAGGGTTCAAAGATTTTCGGAAAATCGTCCTCGGAGATACCTTTCCCCGTATCTTGTATTTCCACCACCACCATGGAATCGCCGACTTTGAAAAAATCCGCGCGGCGGTAGCCGGTTTTGTAGCCGACGGTTGTCACTTCTTTACGGTACACCCGGAGGGCCAGCCGCTTTTGCGGGGATTCGGCCATGGCATCCACTGCATTGTTTACGATATTTAACAGCACCTGCGTCAGCATGTGCCGGTCCGCGGCCACTTTTATGGACTCATCCGCATAATCCCGGCGCACGGTCACGCCGTTTTTATCTATATGATGGCCGGCAAGGGTTATAACCTCCTTCAGCAGTTCGCAGATGACCACATCTTTAATCTGAAAATCGGATTTTCTGGAAAAGGACAGCACATCATCGATAATCCTGTTGGCCCGATCCACCGCATTGGAAATTTTTTCAAGGGATTGATGCACATTATCGCCTGCCGCCTGCAGGTTGAAATCCAGATAATCCACCCCCATGGCGATAATTTCCAGGGGGTTGCGGATTTCGTGGGCCACGCCGGAGGCCATGCGGCCGAGAGACGCCATCTTGTCCTTTTGAATCAGCTGATCCCGGGTGGTGCGCAGCAGCTCAATCGTACTGTCCAGCTCCTTTTCGCGCTCCACCCGCTCGGTAATGTCTTTGGCAACGACGCAGACCGCAAAGACGCTGTTATCCACCGGGTTCCGGATGGGGCTGAGGGTGTTTGAGAACCATCGGTGGTTTGTCCGGTCATAGGATTCAAACTGCACCATGTCGTTATGTTGGTAAACCCGGTCCACCTTATCCAAAAATACGCGGCTCTCGTCGTTTGCATGCAGGTCCGCGTATGGCCGGCCAAGCAGACGTATTTCCTCTGAAAACCCGTGATAATCCACAAATTTGGAGTTGGCGAACAACAGGTGCCCTGCTTTGTCCACGCTGTAAACCAGCACATCCGTGGCCTGCACGATCTGTTCATATTGCTCATTGGCCGTCCTAAGCCGATTCTCCTTGTCGCTCATCCGGGCGGATACGATATAGCCGTAGAACAGGGCGATGGTCACCATGAACGGAATCCGCAATGCGTAGCTGATTGACTCAGACCCGGTGAGCAAGCCGTTCTGATAGAGCATCCAGGCATAAATGGCGGCAAAAATCGCGATATTGATCATCAGATAATGGAATCGGGCGCTCATGGTGGTGAGGCAGAGGATCAAAAAGTAGATAAGATATAAATCCGAGCCCACATACCCGGAGAAATAGATGCCTGCGGGCAGCATGATGCTGTCAAAAAAGATGATGAAATAAAACACCCGGTCATCGAAGAAAAACGTCTCCGGTACGGCCGCCACAACCAGGTTGGTAAACAGGTAGAAGGCGATAAATACATAGCCCCAGTTTTTGATGTCCGGGCTGGCCGGTGTGAAAACAATGACGTAGGCGGTAATAATAATGACCAGCAGCCGAATGATAAGCACCATTCGCTTCCGGGAGAACGGCATGTCCGTCATCGCTTCCAGATTCATTCCCATGCGTTATTTCCCCGCAGCTGCATCTTTGATATCAGTGTGCTGATAAATCCCGTTTTCAATATCGCGTTCGCTCCAGATAAAATCAGAAACCGCCACATCGTCCGGGCTGTTAATCGCCGATTTAATCTCCCGGATTTCATCCAGGCTATCAAGGAAGGCATCCACAACCGCGGGATCAAAATGTTTTTCCCGTTCCGATCGGATGATCTCCATGGCCACTTCCATGGGATAGGGGTTTTTGTAGGGTCTTTTGGAGGTCAAGGCGTCAAATGTGTCCGCAAGCCCGACGATACGGGCGCTCAATGGGATTTCCGCTCCGCTCAGGCCGTTTGGATACCCTTTGCCGTTCCATTTCTCGTGATGGTTCAGGGCAATCTCGTTCGCCAGCTTTAATACCTCGGCCCGTGCGCCGGAAAGAATATTGGCGCCGATGGTGGTATGGGTTTTGATGACGTTAAACTCCTCGGCTGTCAGCTTGGCCGGTTTTAAAAGGATGTGATCCGGAATGCCGATTTTACCGATGTCATGCATGGGCGAGGCATAGCGCATGAGCTGCACAAATTCATCCGGCTGGCCGAGCTTTTGGGCCATCAGCTCACAGTAGCGGCTGATGCGAATAATATGGTCCCCGGTGTCGTCGTCCTTATATTCCGCCGCCAGGCACAGCCGATTGATGGTATCCAGATAGGACTGGTTAAGCTCCTGGTTCATACTTTCCAGCTCTGTCATCGCCTGTTTCAGCTCCGCATTCACCGTTTCCACGCGGGCAACGTTTGCCTCAAGTTCCGCGTTGATCTGATCGCGCTCGATTAAAAGGTAGCGCATTTTTAAGACCCGCTTCAGACGGAGCAGCAGTTCCCGCGGGCTGAAGGGCTTGGTGATAAAATCGCTGGCTCCTTCATTGACCAGGGTCTCATAGTTGTAATCCTCCGTGAATCCGGTCATGAGCATGACATCCGCGGAATATCCGGATTTGACTTTTTTGAGCAGGGTCACCCCGTCCATTTCAGGCATCATGATATCGGATACCACCACATCAATCGGCTCCTGTTCTAAAATCCGAAGCGCCTGGCTGCCGTTTTCAGCCATCCGGCAGGTATAGCCCGCTTTTGAAAGGGTTTGCTCCACCAGTTGCGCCACCGGCGCCTCATCATCGACCACAAGCATTTGGGCTTTTTTGGGGGCTTCACTAATAGATGGGTTCATGATTCGGTTTCCTGTCTTTAGCTCTTTGAATTATTGGATAAAAATACGCCTGCCACCCGCAGGAGCAGTTCTTTTTCAATCGGTTTGGGCAAAAGCATCACCGGGGACTTCTGCATGGCATCCATGATCAATTGACTGTCCGGATATCCGGTAATCAATACGACAGGGACCTGCGCATCAAGGCCGCGAAGATGGGTAAGAAACTCAACCCCGTTCATTTCCGGCATCTGAAGGTCCAACAGGATAAGCTGCACATTTTCCCGGTTAAATACAGCCAGTCCGTCAGCGCCGTTAGCCGCTTCCCGCACCTGGTAGCCCTGCCGCTCTAAAATCTGACGGGCCAGGTTCCGAACCGGCTGATCATCATCCACGATCAGGATCACCGGCGGCTGATTTCTCAGGTGATGACTTTCAGCCCAGTGCAGCAAGTCGTCTTCCCGAAACCGCCAGTCCTTGCCGACTTTAAATGAGGGGATCTGCCCCTTTCGGGCCAGCCGGCGGATCGTTTCCACGTGGGCGCCTAAGAATTCGGCTGCTTCGCTGGCATTAAATATTTTTGAATTCATGATATCCTTTGTTTGGCCATTGCTTTAATGATCAACCGGTCCCCGGAAATTTTTAAACCAGGGGCCGGCAGAACGGAGGAAAAAAAGGACGCCGCGCCCAGATCCTGACGCGTTATATTTAACTCAATTAAATTTAATTGAGTTTAGTTGAGTTTAATTTGTAATAATATATGTGTCAATAAAAAAACATGCACAGCCGGGAGAATTTTTTCGGGCAGTAAAAATCGTACGGGGCGGGGTCGGCGCGGAGGCCTTGCCCTGCGGAATCGGGCGCGGTGGCCCGCTCTACAAATATGAACAAAACCGAACCATCGTAGGGTCGGCCACCGTGCCGACCCCCATATGCATTTTTACAGTACGCATTTTTAGAGTTGACCGGCCGGAAAAATTCAATCATTCTAATGTTTGCGTATTTGTATGAAAATTTTCCTGTACTTATCGGTCGCCTCAACCAATACCGGAGTCACCCCCAAACCGTAGGCTAAACTGCATGTCGTCTTTAAACCAGGTGCGCCGCATTTTTCAGGCTTTTTTCAAATTTCTGGACAAGTGGACCCGTCCAGTAAAAAATGCCCGTCAGGATGGCCTGGTTTACTGGCAGGAGCGGATTGTCTGGAGCATCCTTTTAACCGGGATGGTTTTCGGGGGGCTTGCCTATGTGCCGAGCGTGCGGCTTTGCATTAAGGAGGGCCGCTGGCTGGTGGTCTTTTTTGATACCGCCATCTACGCCATGGTGGTCATCCTTTTCTTTGTCCGGCAAATCCCATTTATTGTTCGCGCTTATGCTATAATCATAGCCTCCTATATCCTGGGCATGGTGTTAACTCTGGTGATCGGGCCCTCGGCCTCGGGGCCGGTATGGCTGTTTGCATTTCCAATCATTGCGGGCATCATCCTGGGCATTCGGGCCGCATTTGTCGCACTCGGCCTAAATATCCTATCCCTTTTTGTGATTGGCGCCGGCATGCATCTGGGCACGGCTTCTTGGATTCAGCCGGCACCCCATACAATGGAACGATGGATCGTTATTTCTCTTAACTTTATTCTATTAAATGCCGTTGCCGCGCTGTCTCTGGCTATCGTGCAGCGGGGTCTGGCATCATCGCTAAGCATAGAAAAAACCATGCGCGAGTCCATTCAAAAACAGATGGATGTGCGGATGCAGGCAGAAAAGGCCAGGTGGTTAAGCGAGGAAAAACTTAGCGCGTTGGTTGAAAACGCCCCCATCGGCATCTTCTGGACCACGGCAAAAGGCAAAGGGCTGGACGGCAACCCGGAAATGGCGCGGATGTTGGGCTGTGCATCGCCTGAGAAGGCCAGGCAATTTTTTACCGATCTGGCCGGGCAGCTCTATGTTGATCCCGAAAACCGCGAATATATGCTCACCCAGATCAAGGAAAAGGGGTATGCGGAAAATATCGAATACGAAGCTTACCGAATCGACGGTTCAACCTTCTGGATGCTGGTAAATGCCCGGATCAACCGTTGGATTTCAGAGGATGACTTTGAAATCGAGGGCTTTGCCGCAGACATCACCCAGCGCAAAAAGGCGGAAGAAGAAAGGCAAACCCTTTCATCCATGGTGGAACAATCAACCGATGCCATGGTCAGCACGAGTCCGGATTTTAAAATCACTTACGTAAACCCGGCGGCGGAAGAATTGTTCGGCTATTCGCTGGCAGAGCTTCAGGGGCAAACCCCCGGGGTTTTTAATGCTGAAACCGATGCCGAAGCGATTCAACAGGCAATTTATGCCGCCCTTTCGGCTGGAAAAAATTACTCCGCGGAATTATTAAACAAACGCAAAAACGGCGACACATTTATCTGCGAAATGAAAGCCTCGCCAATGAAAAATGCCGACGGCAAAATAATCGGCTATATGGCATTCCAGCGGGATGTCACCCAACAGCGGCATACGGAGCAGGCGCTTAAACAAAGCGAGGCCAAGTACCGGCACCTTTTTGAAAATGCGCCGGTGGGCATTTTCCGAACCACCTCAACGGGTAACGTACTTGACGTTAATCCCGCAATGGCAAAAATCGTTGGATTTAGCACGCCGGCAGAAACCGTGGCCTATTATCATGATATGGCCGCGCAGCTCTATGTGGATCCGGCGCGCCGCGCCGAGTTGGTCCGGCAAATGAAGCAATCCGGTGAGGTGGATGAATTTGAGTACCAGGCCTGGCGGCAGGACGGCAAAAAAATCTGGATCACCATGAGTGCCCGAATCAGCGAATATCTGCCGGACAATGAGTTTATCATTGAGGGCTATGCCGTTGACATCACCCGCCGCAGGCAATACGAGGAAAAACTGCTGGCTTACCGGATGGCGATTGAAAGCTCCGAGGATTTTATCGCGATTGTTGATAAAAATTATGTTTATCAGGTGGTTAATTCCGCCTATGCAGCGCTTCAGGGCAGGCCCGGGCATGAGATCGTCGGCCGGCCGTTGGCGGCCATTATGGGGGAAGATCTTTTTCAGACTACCATTAAGCCTTACTTGGATCGGTGCCTTGCCGGGGAAAATCAGTATGTTGAGGCGAGGCGGCGGCATCCGGAACTCGGCGTGATTGATCTGGCGATCAGTTATTACCCCTTGCGCTCAGAGGAACAGATCATCGGTGCTGTGGCCATACTTCGGGATATTACCGAATACAAGGCGGCTGAATCCGAACTTATAGAATCCCAGGAGCAGTTGCGCAGGCTTTCCGCGCACATTGAGGAGGTCAGAGAAAAAGAACGCGCAGAAATTGCCCGGCTGCTGCATGACGAACTCGGGCAGGCCCTTAGCGGTTTACGGATCGACACCCTGCAGCTGGGCCAAAAATTGCGCCCGGTCAGTCCGGAATTAGCGGAAAGTACGGATTCAATGGTCACGTTGATTGATTATTTGAACAATCAAACCCGGCAGCTGGTGTCGGATTTGCGGCCGGGCATGCTGGATGATCTCGGACTGATTCCGGCGCTTGAGTGGTATGTGGATCATTTTATGCAGAGAACCGGCATTCATTCTGTTTTCAGCACCAACATGCCTGAGCAGGAATTGGCTGATGAGACGGCCACCGGTATTTACCGGATTTGTCAGGAGGCGCTCACCAATGTCTATCGCCATGCCGCCGCAAGTCTGGTGGAAGTCGAACTGACCGTCGGTGATGGACAGATTGCTTTGGAAATACGGGATAACGGCATTGGCATCGATCCGCAGCGCATTAATACCCAAAACTCATTCGGGCTCATCGGCATGCGGGAGCGCGCACGGGCGCTGGGCGGCACGCTGACTGTGGATCGGGCCCGGCCGTCAGGGACCACCGTTCGGGTGCAGGTGCTGATCAGTTTGTAGGGCAGGCCACCGTGCCTGCCAAAAAAAGGGGGCCACCGCGCCTGCCTGGAAGGTCAGCACGGTGGCTGACCCTACAAAATGTTGTCATTGCCGATCTTCGTAGCGTAAGGCAGGCCACCGCGCCTGCCTTAAAACTTTGAACCTCTGGTAAAAGTAGATACTATCATGATCTGCATACTGATTGCCGACGATCATTTTATTGTCCGGGAGGGATTAAAAAAAATAATCCGCGAAGCCGGTGACATGTCAATCACAGGCGAGGCTGAAACCGGCCATGCCGTGATGGATCGGATTGCCAAAAATCAATATGATGTGCTCATACTCGATATTTCCATGCCGGGCCGGAGAGGGCTTGATCTGTTAAAATCGGTCAAACAAAAGCAGCCTGATCTGCCGGTCCTGATTTTAACCATTTATTCCGAAAACCAGTATGCGGTGCGGGCGTTAAAGGCCGGGGCCGCCGGCTATTTAACCAAGGATAAGCTGTCTGAAGAGATAATCGCCGCTGTCCGGAAAGTGGCGGCCGGCGGGAAGTACGTCAGTGCAGAGCTGGCTGAACATATGGCGGACAGCCTGGATCAGGACTATGACGTCCCGCTTCACACCCGGCTTTCTGACCGGGAGTACGCGGTGTTTGATATGATTGCCAGAGGCAGATCCATCAGTGAGATTGCCGAAGCACTCTTCATCAGCCCCAAAACGGTCAGCACATATCGTGCCCGGGTGCTTGAAAAAATGAACATGAAAACCAATGCCGAGCTTGTTTTGTACGCGATCACGCAGGAATTGATCGAAATACCGGAATAGAGGAAAGTAGGATAATACTGACAAAAAAATCAGCAGCATCCCACAAGATTTTCATCCCCCGCTGATGGCGCTCCGCCCGATTGCCTGATATGGTTAGAATAATGGACGGGCAGGCCACCCAGGTAGGAATGGTCGGCGCGGTGGCCGACCCTGGGGGTCAGCACGGTGGCTGACCCTACAAAATGTCGACATTGCCGATCCTCGTAGTAGGGCAGGCCGCCGTGCCTGCCGGAAAAACCGGTCGGCGCGGTGGCCGACCCTACGCCGGTTAAAATATCATGCCTGGCGATACGTTGCGCATCTGTTGCAGGGCAGGCCACCGTGCCTGCAAAAAAAAGCAGGCCACCGGGCCCGCCTGAAAACCTTGTCAAATCCAATAAAGCGGGGTAAAAATATTGAAGATACTTATTGCAGATGATTCAGGCATTATCCGGGATCGGGTAAAAGCGGCCATCCATGGCATTTCAGCCGAAGATCAAATCCATGAGGCCAGCACCATTGAAGACACCCTGAACTGGCTTGATGCCGTTTCCCCCGAGGTGGTCATTCTTGATCTCCGCATGCCGGACGGCAGCGGCATGGCTGTGCTCAAAACTGTAAAAGCATATCCGGACCCGCCGGTTGTCATCGTTTTTACGAGTTATCCATATCCCCAATACCGGAGAAAATGCATGGATTTGGGGGCGGATTATTTCTTTGATAAATCAGAAAATATTGAAAAGCTTACTGACGTCATTGCCCGGATTCACCATGAACCCGGAAAATTTAGGTAAAAATTCGAAACAATTAAACAAGGACACGGGTCTTAGATATGGCGTCACTAATTAATCAGCTGTTTGGCAGACGCTCGATTGCCACGGTGCTTCTTGTTGCGTTTCTGGCCATGGGGTTATTGCCGCTGGTGGCGGTCAGCCTTATCACGCATATAAACGCCGCCACTTCAGTTATCCAGGAAAAAACAAGCGATTTGAAAGCCGTCTCCCTTTTAAAAGCCGATGATATCAGCCAGTTTTTTAATGAACGGAAAAGAAATGTCTCGATACTGGCCGACAATCCACTTGTCAGTAAAGCGATGAAAACCTATACGGCCCGCTTTGATCATGACCAAACGGCGCAGCATCAAAATTCAGCCATTAACGGACGGTACAGAGACTTTTTCAGCCGCCTGCACAAAAAATACGGGTATTATGATCTCTTCCTCATTGCCCCCGGCGGCGACATTGTATTCAGCGTCACCCGGGAATCTGATTTCGGGACAAACTTAAATGACGGCGCCTACAATGACACTGAGCTGGCAGACGTCTTTGCTCAAGCCAAAAACAGCAGGCAGGCGAAACTCTCCGGCTTCCGGTTTTATGCGCCCTCTCAAGAACCGGCTGCTTTTGTGGCCGCCCCGGTTTTTGAAGACCAGCGGTTTATCGGAGTGCTGGCCCTGCAGATCAACAATCAAAGGATTTTTGAGCTGGCAAGCGACTATACAGGGCTGGGAGAGACGGGCGAAATGGTTTTAGCCGCCAAATCCGAAGAAAGCGCCCTGTTTGTCGCCCCCCTTCGGCATGATCCGGATGCGGCATTCAATCGCCGGGTTTCCCTTGGCTCGGATATGGCCGTTCCGATTCAAAAGGCTGTGCAGGACGAAAGCGGCGCGGGCGTTTTTAAAGATTACCGGGGCCGAGAAGTTATTTCCGCGTGGCGGCATATTTCCGGAATCAATCTGGGAATGGTGGTCAAGATTGATGCGGCCGAAGCCTTTTCCCAGGTTACCCGTATCCGCAACTGGAGTTTGCTCATCGGTTTTCTGGCAGTCGCCGGCGTTATTTTGACCGCTCTCGGATTATCCAAATGGTTTGCCGCGCCTATCCGGGAATTAAAAAACGGGGCGGTGCGCATCGGGCAGGGCGATCTGGATTACAAGGTCGGTATTAACAGAAATGACGAAATCGGCGAGCTGTCCCGGACCTTTGACGAGATGACAAAAAACTTAAAGAAAACAATGGCCTCCCGTGACGAACTGGCTGCGGAAATCGAGCGCCGGAAAAAACTTGAGGCCGAACTTAAGCGCTCCAACCAGGATCTTGAGCAATTCGCCTATGTGGCCTCCCATGATCTGCAGGAGCCGCTTCGCATGGTCTCCTCCTACACCCAGCTGCTGGGCCAGCGGTACCGGGACCAGCTTGACGACAAGGCCAAGAAATTCATTGATTATGCCGTAGACGGGGCGGTTCGCATGCAGGGGCTGATCAACGACCTGCTGGCCTATTCCCGGGTCACCACCCGCGGCGGCGAGTTTGCGGACACAGACAGCGGTAAAGCGCTTGCACAGGCGCTTGCCGACCTGAAGGCAAGCATCAAAGAAACCGAAGCCGAGGTGACCTATGATGAACTGCCGGAAGTCAATGCGGATGCGTCCCAGCTTATCCGGGTGTTCCAGAATCTGATTTCAAACGCCATCAAATACCGCGGACCGGACCCGCCGAAAATACACGTTTTCGCGCAAAAATCGGAAAGCAGATGGATCTTTTCCGTCACGGACAACAGCATGGGCATTGACCCGAAGCATCAGGAACGTATTTTTACTATATTTCAGCGCCTGCACGGCCAGCAGTACAGCGGCACCGGCATGGGGCTTTCCATGTGCAAGCGGATTGTGGAACGCCATGGCGGCGATATATGGGTCGAATCCGAACCCGGCAAAGGCGCAACCTTTTATTTTACATTACCCCAAAAGAAAGGAAATCGAGAAGATGGCAGCCAATGATAACGTCCGGCCCATTGAAATTCTGCTTGTTGAGGACAATCCCGGGGACGCGGATCTGGCCCGCGAGGCCCTGGAAATCAGTAAACTCTACAACAGCCTGCATGTGGTGGGTGACGGGGAAGAAGCCATGGCATTTCTCCAAAACCAGGGAGAATACGCTGATGCGCCCCACCCGGACCTGATCCTTTTGGATTTAAATCTGCCCAAAAAGGATGGACGGGAAGTTTTGGAGGAAATCAAGGCGGATGATGGCCTCAAGCGGATTCCGGTGGTCGTATTGACCACCTCAACCGACGAGCAGGATGTTTTAAAAACCTATAACCTGCATGCCAACTGTTATGTCAGCAAACCCATCGATCTGGAACAGTTCACCCGGGTGGTGCAGTCGATACAGGATTTCTGGTTTTCCATTGTCGTGCTGCCGCCCCAGGGGAAAAAGAATAAGCGAGGTCAATGAAACACGGTTCTGTAAGGAATGATGATGGCAGAAATTCATATTTTACTGGTTGAAGACAACCCCGGCGATGCGGATCTTGTTGCCGAGATGCTTGGCAGCGCTTTACATGCCGAATATCATATGAAAAATGCAGAGACGTTTGCGGATGCCCGGGCCTGTCTTGAGACGGAGCCGTTTGAGGTTGTGCTGCTGGATTTGGGCTTGCCGGACAGCCAGGGCCTGGATACGCTCAGAAATATGTTGCCGAAGGCCGGATCAGTGCCCATTATCGTCATGACCGGTCTGGATGATGAGCAAGTCGGGGTGACTGCCGTGCAGGAGGGCGCTCAGGATTACCTGGTCAAGGGACAATTTGACGGGCCGGCCCTGATGCGCGAGATCCGGTATGCCATTGAACGAAAGCGGGTGGAAAATGAACTCATCAATGCCCGGAAATGGGAAACCATTGCCCGTCTGGCAGGCGGCATCGCCCATGATTTTAACAACCTGTATACCATCATCACCGGTTACATCGAACTGGCCAGGGACGAACTTCCGCCTGAGCACCCGGCTTTCAAACATTTGGCGGAATCCGAGGCCGCCTGCCGGAGCGCCAAATCCCTGACGTGGCAATTCATCGAATTAACCAAAAAGGGCGGGAAACACACAGAACCCCAAAATATTCAGGCGGGGCTTAAAAACCTGGCCCAAAAGTGGATACAGGAAGAGCCCATGCTTGAAGTGGTTTCTGATATAGCGCCTGAGCTTTGGCGGGTGGCCTGCGACTGGAGCCAGCTGCAGCATGCGCTTCAAAATCTGATTGATAATGCTAAAGAAGCCATGCCCGGCGGCGGAAATCTGAAAATCTCTGCAAACAATCTGGAAATCACAGACAGCAATTATGGACTGCCGCCCGGCAAATACGTAGGCATTCAAATCGCCGATACCGGCCGTGGTATTGGAAAGGAAGATCAATCCCTGGTTTTCGACCCTTATTTTTCCAGGAAAGAGCGCGGATCGCAAAAAGGCATGGGGTTGGGACTGACGATTGCGCAGGCCATTATCAACGGCCATGATGGTCTCATACAGATTGCGTCTGAAGAAGGAAAAGGAACAACGGTTTATATTTATCTGCCGGCGCTGGGTTGATGGCTTCGCAAAAAGTCGGGTCATAGGTCGGCACGGTGGCCGGTTTCATCGGTCGGCACGGTGGCCGACCCTACGTAGGGCAGGGCAGGCCACAGCGCCTGCCGATAAAATAGCGTAGGGCAGGCCACCGTGCCTGCCTAAAAAGCCGACCCAACATAGCGTGGGGCAGGCCACCGTGCCTGCCTATAAGATAGCGTAGGGCAGGCCACTGTGCCTGCCTGAAAAACTGTGCCAAAAAATATCACCGGCATTTTTTAAACCGGCTTAAAAGGGATAAATAAAGAGAAGTGTCATGACACAATCATTTTTTTACGTTCTGCATGTCGAAGACAATCCCGGGGATGCCGACCTGATTGAGGAACTGCTTGCCGAATCTCCGGTATATGCTTATCAAATTAAAGCCGTAAGCACCCTGGGGCAGGCAATCGAGCAGTTAAATAACGAAACGTTTGATATTGTTCTGCTGGATTTGGGCTTGCCGGACAGCCGGGGCCTTGAAACACTGCAAAGCCTCAAGGCGGCTGCCCCCATGATGCCGGTTGTGGTGATGACCGGCCTTGATGACGAGGAAACCGGCATTGCCACCGTCCATGAAGGCGCCCAGGATTATCTGGTAAAAGGCAGAATCGACAGCGCCGTTCTCCGGCGGGTGATCCGATACGCCATTGAACGACAGGAATCGGTCAGGCAGATTCAGCGGTTAAACAATATCCTGTCCGCCATCCGTCAGATTAACCAGTTGATTGTCCGGGAAAAAGGCTGCCAGCGCTTGATTGAGCAAGGTGTGCACTCTATCGTGGATTTTGGCGCCTGGGATACGGCCTGGATTGTGCTTTTTGATAACAAGGGCAATCCCGATGCCTGGGCTGAAGCCGGGATCGGTGAAAAATTTTCACTGCTGGTCGAGGAGTTCAAGCGGGGCCGTGTTCCCGCATGCGCCAGGGAGCTGTTTGCCAGGGATAAGGAAGGGGTGTTTATCTGTCATGACCGAGGGCCGATATGTGGCGACTGTCCATTGGCATTCCCTGAAAAAAGCGGTTCCTGCATGGCCTGCCGGCTTAAAAACAACGGTGAACAATTCGGCATAATGACCGTGTCCCTGAAATCCCAGGCTGCGGAGGAGAATGAACTCGAGCTGGTAAAGGAGGCGGCCGGTGACATTGGCCTGGGGCTCCACGGCATCCGCATGGAGGAGCAGAAAAATGCCGCAGAGGAGCAGTTTCAGCGGATGTTTTACGAATCCACCTTTCCGGTCATGCTCCATGCCGAAGACGGGGAGGTCCTTGTCATCAATCGGGCCTGGCGGGAGATCAGCGGCTTTCGCCATGATGAAATTCCCACCATCTCTGACTGGACCGAAAAGGCTTACGGCAGGCAAAAGAATGAAATAAAGGCCCGTATCGAAAAGCTTTATGAGCTAAACCGGCGCCGGGATGAGGGCGAGTTTGTCATCCAAACAAAAGACAGACAACAGAGAACCTGGCGGTTTCATGCCATCCCCCTGGACCGTCTGCCGGACGGCCGGCGCATGGTCATGAGCCAGGCTAACGATGTCACGGAACAGAAACGGGCGAAAATCTATCGGGAGCATTATATCCAGGAGCTCCAATTGGTAAGCGATACGATTATCCAGGGCAGCCGGGTGACAGACATTGATGCCCTGTGTCAGCTCCTGGGTGAAACGATCCATGGGGTCAATCCCCGGGCATATGTGCTGGTATCGCTATATGATCGAAAAGAGAAAGCGATTAAACTAAAAACAATGCATGGCTTCGGCGAATTTCGTGAGACGGCCAAGGATTATCTGGGAATGGACCCCATGGATTTTAATTTCAGGCCTGAGGAAAGGGGTGAAGAATTCTCCCTTTTTACCACCGGCTTGATTGAGGAGGTTCCGGGCGGGCTTTATCAGCTTTTGGCGCAAAAGATTCCAAGTGCCGCGTGCCGGGAGATGGAAACCCTGCTTGATATCGGCTCGGTATACACCATCGGTTTTGCCCTTGACGACAGGCCCTATGGGGGGGTGTCCCTGCTTTTAAAAAAAGGTGAGGACCTTCGGTTCCGGTATACCATTGAAACCCTGGTCAGCCATTTTTCGGTGATGATCAATCGGCAGCAGACAGAAGAAGATCGCACACAGCTTGAATACGCCCTCAGGCAGGCCCAGAAGCTTGAAGCCATCGGCACCCTGGCAGGCGGCATCGCCCACGATTTCAATAATATTCTGTCCTCCATCCTCGGCTATTCCGAACTGCTGCTGGAAGATGCGGAAAAGGGCACATTGCTTGAGCAAAATCTCAGCCAGATCTACGCCGCCGGAGCCCGGGCCAAGGATCTGGTGAAACAGATCCTTACCTTCAGCCGGCAGACGGAGTCGGAAGTGGTGCCCCTCAATGTCAAGCTGCTGGTCAAGGAATCCATGAAGCTGCTCTGGGCTTCCCTGCCGAAATCCATTGAAATCAAACAGGAGATTGAAACCGACACCCTGGTCAGCGGCGATCCGGCCCAGATCCATCAGATTGTCATGAATCTCTGCACCAATGCCGCACAGGCCATGGATAAAAACGGGGTGATGACCGTTGGCCTGAAAGGCGTGGAGCTGGATGAGGCGTTTGTCGCATCGCATTCCGGCGTAGAGCCTGGAAAATATGTGGCATTAAGCGTCTCCGATACCGGCCCGGGAATTGATCCGGGAATTATCGGAAAAATCTTTGACCCCTTTTTTACCACCAAATCAGAGGAGCAGGGCACCGGCCTTGGGCTATCGGTGGTGCATGGCATAGTAGAGAGCCATCATGGCCTGATTCACGTGGAGAGCCAGCCGGGGCAAGGCAGTGAGTTTATTGTATACCTGCCGGCTGCCGAGTTTGCCCCCACCCAAACCGAAGCCAGCACCCATGAACTCCCCAAAGGTTCGGAGAAAATTTTGTTTGTGGATGATGAGCATCCGATTGCCGAGATGGTAGGGCAGCAATTGACAGGCCTTGGCTATGCCGTGGAGGTCCGAACAAGCAGTGCCGATGCCCTGGAACGGTTCCGGGAAAGCCCGGGGGATTTCGATCTGTTGATTACGGATATGGCCATGCCCGAGATGACGGGTGTTGACCTGATCGAAGAAGTACGCCGGGTGCGTCCGGATATGCCGGCTATTCTTTGTACCGGCTTCAGTGAGCAGATCAATGAGGAAATGGCGGAGGAAATGGGCATATCCAAATTTTTGTTAAAGCCCATAATCCGGGAGGAAATGGCAGCGGCGATCCGGCGGGCATTTGATGCCTGACCTTATTGCTGGCGGGCACGGTGGCCCTATTGGGGCAGGCACGGTGGCCTGCCTTACATTGGCGGGCACGGTGTCCCGCCCTACAGCAGGATGTGCCTGGGACCAACCGTCGTAGGGCCGGCCACCGCGCCGGCCGATAAATGAGCGGGCACGGTGACCCGCCCTACAGCAGGATGTGCTTGCGGCCTAAACCGTCGTAGGGTCGGCCACCGTGCCGACCTAAATTGATGGCGGGCACGGTGACCCGCCCTACAATGGGATATGCCAGGGAATAACCATCGTAGGGCCGGCCACCGTGCCGGCCTATAAAGCTATTCAAAAATAAATTCAATGCCGCACAACAGAAAAAATATACGGCTGCCGCGCGAACAATACGAAATCCCCTCCCGGATTTTCAGCATCACGATTTGCACATTTAACCGCCGTCCCTTATTTCAAAATGAAAATTTCGCCCGAAAAACCATAGACACATTGCAATCCGGCCCGTTCGGCCAGCAGACAAAACGCTATGCGGTTTGCCTGATGCCGGACCATCTGCATCTAATGGTTTCACCGGTGACAGGCAACCTGATTGATGCCATAAAAAGCTGGAAAAGCTACACCGGCAATCTTCTGGTGAAAAACGGGTTGACCGGTGCCTGCTGGCAAAGGAGGTTTTATGATCATGCGCTGCGAAAAGAAGAAGATATCCGGGTGGTTGCCGAATATATTGTAAACAATCCCGTTCGCGCCGGTATAGTGGATCGATGGTGGGAATACCCATATTCATGGCACCGGTGGATGTCAGATATGCCATGATTGCCGGCAGGTTTGATCGGCCGCCATGCCGACCGATATTTCGGCGGGCACAGTGGCCCGCCCTACGCAGGATGTGCCTGGGACCAACCGTCGTAGGGCCGGCCACCGCGCCGGCCTAAATTGATCGGCGGGCACAGTGGCCCGCCATACAGCGAAATATGTCCAGGGTTTAAACCATCGTAGGGCCGGCCACCGTGCCGGCCGGTTGAATATCCGGATTCGAAACGGGTGCATACCCCAAGGCCATATGACCGTGTCTCTGGCAATTTCCTTAAATCCAATGAACAAAAGGTCAATCCATCTTGATTTGACCAGTTTTTTTGACTATAATATAATATTATTAGCATTAAAATTTCCCAAGGAGTCAGCCAGATGAAAACAATGGGTATTAGCAAGTTTAAATCGCATGCCCTGAAACTGCTGGACCAGGTCGCTAAAACACGGGAAGTCATCATCGTAACAAAACGGGGGCAGCCGTTGGCGCAAATAACCCCTTATGATGACCTGAATAAAAATCCCAGCCCCGGTAAGCTTTCCGACACGCTTGTTTTTGAAAACGATATTGTTTCACCTCTCGGGGAAGAAATGTGGGACGCCTGCAAATGAAATATCTGCTTGATACACATACCTGGATCTGGTGGCATATGAACCCGCAGCAGCTATCGCCAAGAGTGAAAGACTTAATCGGCGATATAAGTATGTATGAAGAGCTGCTTTTATCGGCTATTTCCCCATGGGAATTCAGTAAACTTCTTGAAAAACAAAGAATGGGAATTTCATGCGATCCGGAGGATTGGATAAATGCCGCCCTTGATATGCCCAAGCTGCGGCTGGTCCCCCTTTCTCCGACTATATCCTACCGCTCAACCATTCTCCCCCAACCTTTCCATAATGATCCAGCCGATCAAATCATTGTCGCAACGGCGCGTAAAGAGAATGCCACTATACTGACGAAAGATGAAAAAATTCTGGCCTATAATAATGTGCGAAGTCTCTGGTGAGGGCGGGATGCATTAACTCAAAAGCACAATATCCGAGACCTGCTGGATACAGACAGCATGGATCAATGTCTTTTTTTATTTTGATGATTCACTGGAGCGAACCGAATCGTCGTATCAAAGAAATATCCATTATGATTACTGAACAACGATAGCAGAGATTTCAGGTGATGCATGATGATGTCAAACAGCCGGGCCGACCCCATTCGGCAATATCTCGATGATCAGGCACCGATCATATTTCTGGTTCTTGACGATGGCGGCACTATCCTGCGGATGAACCGCTTTGCTGAGAAAATTTTGGGGGCCGACCCTGTCGGCAGCACTTTTAAGAATCTTATCGGTGATTTTCATTCCGACTTTGATTTGGATGCGGCGATTAAGCGTCCCGGACAGCCGCATATTTTAAGCATTCAGATGCCGGCCGGCATGGCCCAGTCCTATTATTTTTGCTTTTTCAGCGGAGAAAGCGAAATTCTGGCATTCGGCCACCTGGATGTGGAGGAACTGGAACAGTTAAGCAATGAACTCGTGGCCGCCAACCAGGAATTGAACAATCTGATGCGCGAGCTGAATGCCAAAAACAGGGCCCTCCGCCAGGCCAATGAACGGATTGTCGAGCTGACGAGAGCCGATGCACTCACAGGCCTTGCCAACCGCCGGTATTTCGACGAGCGGATCGAAGAAATGGCTTCCCTGGCAAACCGGAAATCCCAGCCGCTTTCCCTTGTCATGACCGACATTGATAAATTCAAGCGTGTCAATGATGAATTCGGCCATGATGCCGGGGACCGGGTGTTGAAGGGGTATGCGGATTTAATGCGGACCAGCACGCGCCGGGAGGAGCTGGTGGTGCGTTTTGGGGGAGAAGAATTTATTATTCTGATGCCGCTGACCAATATGGATCAGGCCTATCTGGTGGCCGAACGTATCCGGAAAGCCTTACCCGGCTTGAATCTGCTTGAAAACGATTGGATCATCACAGCCAGCTTTGGGGTAAGCGAGTTGCAACATTCAGAAAATATTGATAATTTTGTCAAGCGGGCGGACATGGCATTGTACCGGGCAAAAGCGTCGGGTCGGAATCAAACGATGTGTGCGGATTAGCAATCGGCCGGCACGGTGGCCGGCCTAAATTGACGGCGGGCACGGTGGCCCGCCCTACAATGGGATATGCCAGGGACCAACCGTCGTAGGGTCGGCCACCGTGCCGACCCAGAAGGGGAAAAAACCGGCACATCGTAGGGTCGGCCACCGTGCCGACCTAAGCCGACCATATTGAACGGCCTCATTTTAACCCGCTTGATTGACGGCCTGCCATAACAGTTCGATGATATCTTTCATATACGGCACCTGGTTTTCTTCCCGGATTTTATTTAAGGCCGTTTTTTCTTCCTTAGACTGGTTGATTTTGCCTGCTTCCTTTTCAGCCACGGCCCGAATTGGATTTTCGTTGACCGCCTCCCGAAAAATTCGGGAGAGCGCGATCCGAAGCAGGCTGGATCGTTTGAGGCCCATATTATCCAGGGCCCATCGGAATTGTCCGGCGTCTATGCCCTGAATCTGTTTCACCGCTTCCTTTTCCAGTTCAGCCGGTGTTCTTGGCTGACTGATTTCAATTCTTCCCGAGGAAATCAGGGAATTTAATATCTGGTATGCGGTAAAATCATCAAATCCGCTTTTGTCAAAAATTTGCCGTACCGTTGACTGGCCGTTGATCAGTGACAAAATACGCCATTCATCCGCCTTTAATTTGATTTCGCCCCTGCCGCCTGTTTGGCCGGAAATTTTAGGGATCGCCGCGTCACTCGGTATCTGTTTCTTTAAAATCCCCATTTCTTCGATCCGGCGGGAGGCGTCAAGCAGAATATTCATGGTATCCAGTTTATACTCGATGGCTCCCTTCAGGTTGAGCGGGGCGTCCACATATTCAAATTTACCGGTACCCCACAACAAAACATTATAGACCGTATTTTCGGCCTGCTTTAAAAGAAAGGCGTTGAGCCGCTCCAGGGAGAGGTAGCCCTGCTCTACGAGCGTTTTGCCAAGCCTTTCCTTCTTTTTTAAACTAAGCGTCAAACACTCATCCAGCACTTGCTGCGAGATCAGGCCGTTTTCTTTCAGAAGCTCGCCCAGGCGGTTGTTTTTCCGGGTTTCCGTGGCAAACACAATATCCCCGTCATGAAGAAAGACCTGGACCGTATTGGTCTCGGATTTAATAACCAGTCTGCCGGTGCGCTGCTCATACGCCAGCATTCGCAAAAGTGCGCTCAGCTCGAATGTTTCCAGATTACCGGTTAGCGACATAAATGCTCCCTGAGTTTAAAAATTTTATCCGACATATAATAGTATAATCTTAAGGTTATATCAACAAGGAATCATTTTTGCACACTCCCCCGGTTTTGATAACTATTTATTCTTCACATAAATTTTTTCATATTACAGTCTTGAAGTTATTATATATAAACGATAAGTTACAAAACGATATGCCAAAAATTCAGAAGGCTAAAAGCGCGAACGTCTGCAGCTCTGAGCCATTTGACTTCACAGATTACACCCAAAGACTTTCAAACATGAATCTAAGCTTCAAGCACCCATACATGCCGCACAAGTTCTTTATCGCAGCAATTCTTGCCATCGCTTTATTGCTTTCTTACTCGGCTGCCAATTCAGCCGAAAAAGCTGATTCCCCTTTGCTTTCCGCTGCTGAAATCAATTATCCCCCATTCTCCATTGTTGACCCGGAGGGACGGGCAAACGGTTTCTCGGTCGAACTGATGCGGGCGGCGCTTAACGCCATGGGCAGAGACGTGACTTTCCGAACCGGCCCCTGGGCCGAGGTAAGGGGATGGCTTGAACATGGCAAAGTCAAAGCTCTGCCAGTTGTGGGGCAAACACCTGAGCGGGAATCCATCTTTGACTTCACTTTCCCCTATATGTCCTTGCACGGCGCTCTCGTCGTGAGAACTGAATTAACAGGTGTTCGGGGAATGGGCGACCTCGAAGGCAAAACCGTTGCCGTTATGAAAGACGACAATACCGAGGAATATCTGCGCCGAAAAGATCATGGGGTGGCAATCAAAACCACAAGAACTTTCAAGCAGGCGCTTCAGGAACTATCCGAAGGTCGCTACACGGCAGTGCTTATTCCCCGGCTGGTGGCGCTTCGTCTGCTCCGGGAAAATGCACTGCTCAATCTGCGGATAGTCGACAAACCGGTTGAAGATTTTCGCCAGGATTTCTGTTTTGCGGTAAAGGGGGGCGACCGGGAAACGCTGGCCTTGTTAAATGAAGGCCTTTCAATCGTCATGGCAGACGGCACCTATCGCCATCTGCATGCGAAATGGTTTGCCGCTTTGCAGCTGCCAAGGAACCGCCGGCTTGTCATTGGCGGGGATCACAATTATCCCCCTTTCGAGTATATTGACGAAAACGGCAATCCCGCCGGATACAATACCGCCATTACAAAGGCCATCGCCAATGCCCTGGGTTTTGATATAGAAATTCGGCTTGGCCCCTGGGCCAAGATTCGGGATGAACTCGATGCGGGCAAAATCGACGCCATACAGGGTATGCTCTATTCGCCAAAGCGGGATCACACCTTCGATTTTACGCAGCCCTATACAGTAAACCATTATGTCAGCGTGACAAAAAAGGGCGAACGCCCCCCGCCGGAAACGGTGGAAGCGTTGAGGGGGCAGCGGATTGTGGTCCAGAAGGGCGATATCATGCATGATTTCGTTCTGGAAAACGGGCTCGGAGATCAGGTTGCCATCGTTGACGCACAGGAGGATGCGCTGGAAAAAGTGGCAACAGGAGACCGTGACTGTGCTTTAGTCGCCCGGCTGACAGCCTTATATTGGATCGATAAAAAGGGATGGCAGAATTTAACGTTAAGCCAGCAGCCGCTGCTTTCACCGGGCTATGGATATGCCGTGCCGCATAATCAAAAGGCCTTATTGTCCCATTTCAGTGAGGGGCTAAAGCTCATCGAAAAATCCGGCGAATATCAGCAGATTCGGCGGAAATGGCTTGGGGGCTATGAAGATTTGCCCCCCACCTTCTCCGAAGTTTTTCGGTATATTGCCTGGGTTGTCATCCCGTTGATGTTGGCTGCTTTTACCTTTTTTCTTTGGTCATGGTCTTTGCGCAAGCAGGTCAGGCGCCGAACGGCGGAACTTCAAAATAGTGAAGAGCAATACCGGCTCCTGGCTGATAATACGCTTGATGTGATCTGGACCATGACCCCGGAAACCGTTTTCACCTATGTTAATCCGGCGATTGAGCAATTAACCGGGTATACCCCTGAGGAATGGATCGGCAGCAGTTTGTCAGACCATTGCAGTGAGGTTGAATTTGCTAGATTGGCCGCGATTATTGCCCGGGAAATTGATAAAGGCCTGGCTCATCAGGGCGCGGTCTTTGAAGCGGAGATTTATCGAAAAGACGGCTCAGCCATTGCCGTGGAAATTCACGGTACGGTTATATTCGATGAAAATGCCGCGCCGGTCAGTCTCCAGGGCGTTACCCGCGACATCACCGAACGTAAAAAGGCCGAGCAGGCGATGCGTGATAGCGAGCAAAAATTTCGACTGCTGGTTGAAAGCTCACCGGATGCGATTTTTGTCCAGACCGAGGGCCGGTTTGCCTATTTAAACCAGGCGGCAGTCAAGCTTTTCGGGGCCAGCGCTTCCGGCGATTTAATCGGAAAGCCGGTATTAGAGAGCTTTCATCCGGACTATCATGATATCGTGCGCGAACGGATTCGCCTCTTGAATCAGGAAAAAATGGCAGTGCCCTCCATTGAGGAAACTTACCTGCGAATGGACGAAAGCCCCGTGGATGTTGAAGTGAAGGCCGTTCCCTTTCGCTATGAAGAAAAAGACGGCGCGTTGGTATTCGTCCGGGATATTTCCGAGAGAATTGAAAAAGAAAAAGCGCATCAGCAGTTGCAGGAACAATTTGTGCAGTCGCAAAAAATGGAATCCGTTGGCCGATTGGCGGGCGGGGTGGCCCATGATTACAACAATGTCCTAAGTGTTATCATTGGCTATACGGAGATGGCTTTGGATAAGGTTTCTCCGGATGAACCATTGCATAGGGATTTGAAAGAGATCCTGTCAGCGGCCACCCGCTCATCAGCTATCACCAGGCAATTACTCACTTTTGCCCGTAAACAGACCATTTCACCGAAAGTGATCGATTTAAATGACACAATTGAAAACATGCTGAAGATGCTCCGGCGTCTGATCGGAGAGGATATTGACCTGGCCTGGCTGCCGGGATCTCGGCTGTGGCACGTAAAAATGGACCCGGCCCAGGCAGATCAGATACTGGCCAACCTGTGTGTCAACGCAAGGGATGCCATTAACGGCGTGGGCAAAATTACCATTGAGACGCAAAATGTGACGTTCAACGAGGCATACTGCAGAGAGCACGCGGATTTTCTGCCCGGCCAGTATGTCCTGCTGGCGGTCAGTGACGACGGCTGCGGTATGGATAAAGAGACTTTGAAAAATATTTTCGAGCCCTTTTACACGACCAAAGCCCTTGGCGAGGGAACAGGGCTGGGACTGTCAACGGTATACGGCATCGTTAAACAAAATGAGGGGTTTATCAATGTCTACAGCGAACCGGAAAAAGGCACCACTTTTAAAATTTATTTATCCCGTCATATCGGTGGCGAAAGGGAAGGTGCGGAAGCAGAAACGCGGGCGGAGCCCCCGGTGGGGCATGGTGAGACCATTCTGCTTGTTGAGGATGATTTGTCAATTCTGAATCTCGGCAAAGTGATGCTTGAAAAACTTGGCTATACTGTTCTTTTTGCGAAGGATCCAAATGAGACAATTGCCATTACAGAGACTTATGCAAACGAAATTCATCTTTTACTCACCGATGTGGTGTTGCCCGGGATGAACGGCCGGGAACTGGCTCAACGATTGGAAACGTTTTATCCGGGGCTCAAGGTTCTTTACATGTCCGGCTATACCGCCAATGTTATTGCTCACAGAGGCGTGCTGGAAGACGGCATGCATTTTCTTCAAAAGCCATTTTCCAGAAGGGAACTGGCTGTTAAGGTACGAGAAGTATTGGATCATCGTTAAAAGAGGTTTGCCAAATGGCTTGATCATCGAAAAACAAAAGAAAAAAACCATCCATCATGCGGATGTTTTAAACCAGAGGTGGTGGCGGGAGGCACGAAACAGATCCTTTTTATCAAGGAGGCGCAATGAAAGATCAGCTTTTACAAACAGCAAAAACCCTCAGGCAGCCGAAGGAATCCGCAGCTGCCGAGTTTTCCCGGAAGCGGGATCAATTGGCCGCCAAAGGCAATCAGATGCTGGCGGATCGTTCGGATCTGGAAAAACTGGTGGGCAAGGGCAATCAACAAATGGCCGAAGATAATAACCGGAACTTTGCCCGCTTTATGGAATCCATGTTTTCGGCATATGTCCCTGAAGTCTTGGTGGAAACGGTGCTGTGGGTGTTCCGGGCCTACCGGTCCCATGGGTTTCAAACCACCTACTGGCCGGCCAACCTCAATATATGGGTGGAGATGCTGGAGCAGGAGTTGTCCAATGAAGCCTATGAGGAAATTTACCCCTTTTACCATTGGCTGATTGTCAATATACCGATTTTTGTCAAATATACAGAGCCGGATGTGCAGACAGGGTAGAGCATTTATGATTACTGAACAATTATATAATGATTATTTGAATCAGCTTTTGCAGGGCAGTCGGACGGCCTGCACCCAAATCCTCCAAAACCTGCTTGACCAGGACGCGGATATCAAGACTTTATACGAGGACTTATTTCAGAGAAGTCTCTATGAAGTGGGCGAGCTCTGGGAATACAATAAAATAACGGTTGCCAGGGAGCATTTGGTCACGGCCATCACTGAAGGCCTGCTGAATTTAGTATATCCCCGGCTGTTTGAAAAAGAATCCCGGCAGCAGAATAAAAAGGCGGTCATCTCATGCGCGGCCAATGAATATCATCAGATTGGCGGTAAAATGGTGGCCGATATATTCGAAATGCAGGGCTGGGATGCCCATTTCCTGGGGGCAAATACCCCGGTGGACCATATGCTGACCTACATACAGGAAGAAAATCCGGATCTCGTGGGCCTGTCATTGAGTGTCTACTTTAACATTAGTGAGCTTAAGGCGGGGATCGAGGCGATCAGGGGAAATTTTGGCAGTCTTGACGTGCTGGTGGGGGGGCAGGCCTTCAGGTGGGGAGGGACCGATTTTTTGCGTAACTATTCCGGCCTCCATTACGTTCAATCCCTGGATCAACTGGAAGTCGACATTTGCAGATGATTTGATATGACGTTAATTTGAACCACGGTCCTGTTAACGGCCAGGGAGTCGGGACGGTGGCCGACCGGATATATAGTCGGCACGGTGGCCGACTCTACGACGCATGTGGCCATGCGTAGGGCAGGCCACCGTGCCTGCCTAAAAAGGCAAGGCCACCGTGCCCGCCTAATAAATGGCAGGCCACCGTGCCTGCCCCAAAAAAGACAGAACAAATTTATCGTGAACTGTAACAATGGCACCATATAATCCTGAACAATTGACATTTCAATATGTCCAGAATCGAGCCCGGATGCTCTTTTTTGTCGTAAGTGCAGACGGCGATATTATTGACGCCAACGAATACGCCAAATCCATCACCGGTCGCCGATTAACCGAAACAAAATTTCAGGATCTGGTCGTTGATTTTTCAGGTGAATTCGATGTGACCGGCCTGATGAATCAATCCAATGAAGAACATCTAATCAATATTCAAACCCATACCGGGCTGCCCCAAAGCTTTTACTTTCATTTTACGCCCATAGAGGACAAGTTTTTGGCATTTGGTCGATTGGATGCGGAAGAAATCCAATCCATGCAAAAAGAGATTCTTTCTCTGAACCGGGATTTAAACAGTCTGACCCGGCAGCTCCATAAGAAAAATGCGGCGCTCAAGCAGTTAAACGAAGAAAAGAATCGATTCCTGGGCATGGCGGCTCATGATTTGCGCAAGCCCATCGGATTGATGATGACCTACGCGGAGTTTTTGCTGGATGAGGCCGCGGCTGAATTAAACGGCGAACATTTTGGCTTTTTGAATACGATTTACGACAGTTGCGGGTTTATGAAACGGCTGGTGGATGATTTTCTGGATGTCAGCGCCATTGAAGCCGGGCGGTTCGATTTGGACCGTCAAGCGGCAAATATCGCCGAGGTCCTGGGGCGCAGCCTTGCCTTAAACCGCTTGCAGGCAGAAAAAAAAGGGGTTGGCCTTAACGTCCGGGCGGCAGAAGAAATCCCGGCTTACTCCATGGATGCGCCCAAGATCGAGCAGGTCATCACCAACCTGGTGTCAAACGCCATTGAACATAGCGCATCCGGTACAACAGTTGAAATTGTGCTATACCAGGAAAGCGGAAAAATCCTTTTTTCTGTGGCGGATCAAGGTCCGGGGATTCCGCCGGAGGAGATGGATCAGCTTTTTAAACCGTTTGCAAAAACGAGTGTCAGAAAAATTGCCGGCCCGAAAAGTACCGGGCTTGGCATGGTGATTTCGCGAAAGATCATAGAGGCCCATGGCGGGCAGATATGGGTGGAAAGCGGGTTGGGCAAAGGAACCACCGTATATTTTGACCTGCCGCTTAATGAGGATGGTTTCAAATGAAGGATATTCAGATTTTAATCGTGGATGATGATCCGGACGTGCTTTTTGCCACTGCCCGGATAGTTAAGGCCGACGGTTACCCAGTGCTGACTGCCGCTTCAGGGGAAAAATGCCTGGAGCTGGCCGGCGAGCACAAACCGGATTTGATTCTAATGGATGTGGTTTTACCGGATATAAACGGGGTTGAGCTGTGCCGGCGAATTAAAAACAATCCGGATCTGAAGAGCATATTTGTGGTGTTGATTTCAGGGACAAAAACATCGAGCGATGAACAGGCAGACGGTCTTGATGACGGCGCGGACGGCTATATCGCCCGGCCCATATCCAACAAAGAGTTAAGGGCAAGGGTCAATGCCATGGTTCGGATATTAAAGACCGAGCGGGAAAGGGATCAATTGATCGCCGAGCTGCAGGCCGCGCTTTCGAAAGTCAGGCAGTTGAGCGGTATGCTGCCCATATGCAGCCATTGCAGAAAGATCAGAGATGATAAGGGGTATTGGAAACAGATCGAATCTTATATTCAGACGCACTCGGAGGCTGAGTTCAGTCACAGTATCTGCCCGGCCTGCGCAAAAACCTATTATCCGGATTTTAACTTATATGAGGATGAAAAGAGCCAATGATATCCCTTCAAGGGTCGCCCACCGCGCTGACCCAGAAGGGGAAAAACCCGGCACATCGTAGGGTCGGCCACCGTGCCGACCTAAATTGATGGCGGGCACGGTGGCCCGCCCTACAATGGGGAAAGGTGCCCTACGATGATCAACCCCATGGTTATAAGGTTTTTCGCCAGAACAAATTCACCGTGCGGGGCCTATTTTTATCGGTTTGGGGAGATCAAAACACCACCTGGTTTCTTCCCCGGGACTTGGCTTCGTAGAGTTTACGATCTGCTTCAACAAGCAAATCCTCCAGGGAGGGGCCGGACCTATATTCACAGGCTCCCGCGCTTATTGTTACTTTTTTGGGCAAAGAAAAACGGTTTTCTCTAATAGCGGCTTGGTTCTTATTACGAATAACTGCGTATGCGCTGTTTATTCCATTATAGTATAGAATCGCGGACATCAGGATTCCAAAAAGCAGAACCATGACCAAAGAAAGAAACAGTATATTTACAAACAGCCATTTTTTAAGTGTTTTGATTCGTTGCCGCTTCACCCGAGACTGCTATCCTTTTTAAAATCAATTTGCTATGCGCTTCAAAAAAGATATTTTTCAGCTATTCCTGCCCAATCGCCTCGCGCACTTTGACCGCTAATTCCTGCATCGAAAACGGTTTCTGGATAAATTTAACGCCTTGATCTATCACCCCTTTATGGGCAATCACATCAGCCGTATAGCCCGACATGAATAAAATTTTGAGCCCGGGCCGGCTCATGGCCATTCGGGATGCCAGATCCCGCCCATTCATCTCCGGCATAATCACATCGGTTATGAGCAAATGGATTGTACCATTATATGCTTCGGATAGCTGCAATGCCGCAGATGGATTTTCAGCGGTCTGAACAGTGTACCCCAGCCTTTCAAGGATCTGTCTGGACATTTGCAGCACCGGCATTTCATCTTCGACGATCAGGATGGTTTCCGTTCCCGCGGGTAATTGCCGTGTGGATTCTTTTGCGGGCTTCAAAGCGGGTTCTTCCGTTTCATGACGGGGCAGGTATATTTTAACAGTAGTTCCCTGTCCGGGTTCGCTGTCTACATTGATAAAGCCGTTGTTCTGTTTGACAATGCCGTATATCATAGGCAGGCCGAGGCCGGTTCCTTTCCCAACCGCTTTTGTGGTAAAAAACGGTTCAAACAGATTCGCCAGCGTCTCCTTCTCCATGCCCGAACCATCATCGTTTACGGAAAGCATGACGTATTGTCCCGGAACAAAATAAGGATAATGTGTACAATAATCTTCATCAATCTCGACATTGTTTGTTTCTATTGTAATCTTTCCCACATCGATAATTGCATCCCGCGCATTTACGACAAGATTGGCCGTGATCTGGTCAACCTGGGAGGGGTCGATCTTCACCGGCCACAGGTTGTTGCGCGGGTGCCACACAAGATCAATATCTTCGCCGATCAGTCGCTGCAGCATTTTCAGCATGCCGGAAATGGTGTCATTTAAATCGAGCTGCACCGGGCTGGTGGTCTGCTGTCGGGCAAAAGCCAGGAGCTGCCGGACGATGTCGGCGGATTTTTTCCCAGCGGTGTATATTTCCTGGATCGTTTTACGCAGAGGGTCTGAAGGCTCCAGCATATCAATGGCCATTTCGGCATATCCGTTTATAACGGTCAGTTTGTTATTGAAATCGTGGGCCACGCCACCTGCCAGTCGTCCGACAGATTCCATTTTCTGGGCCTGGTTGAGCTGGGCCTTGAGTCTTTCCTTCTCTGCTTCGGCCTTTTTGCGCTCGGTGACGTCTCTTGCAACCCCTCGGAAACCGATCGCCTTGCCATTGGTATCTCTCATTAAAGAAACAGAGGTGTCCACATAGCATTTTTCCCCGTCTTTTCTTATAAGCGCCCAGTCAAATGTCTTTAACGACTTTCCTGTTGTAAACACGCGATTAAAAGCCTGAAAAACTATATCGGCATTCTCTTTGTCCATGAATTCTCTATTATTCATCCCTATTAATTCGGCACTTGAATATCCCAGTATCCGACACATGGAATCATTGAAAAAGGTAAAGTTTCCGGACAGGTCCACTTCAAAATAGCCATCTTCGATACTGTTCAATATGGATCTGTATTTCTCCTCGCTTGCCGCAACCGCCTGTTCCGCCCGTTTGCGCTCCGTGATGTCAATGCAGGAAGCTATACTGCGATTGGTTCCGGCAATCATGTCCGCGGCCAGAAAAATATTTCGCATTTCACCGTGGCGGGTAATGAAACGAAACTCATACTGGCGTGGTGCAGCGTCCGGATTCCGTCTGCGCAAATAATGGAATTGTTTCATCCAGTCCACATCATCGGCGTGAATAAATTCGGTCCAGGATTTTTTTCCTTCCACCGCCTGTTTGGAATATCCGGACAGTTTTTCGAAATTGGTGTTAATCTGCGAAATGGTTGTGTCTTCTTCAATAATGAACATGGCCGTGCCGGAGGTTTCGAATATGGCGCGATAATAGCTCTCGGATTGCTGCAGGGCTTGTTCAGTATGTTTTCTCTCTACTATTTCTCCTATTAAATGTGCTGCGGATCGAATCCGTCGCCTGGCCAGTTCAATGATAAAAGGGGGACGGCTTTCATAGGCATTTGAACACCCGACTAAGTCTTTTATATCTACACCGTAATTTTTAGCCAGCTCTGACAGTTTGTTAACATCGGTTGGCGGATCTTCGTATCCGACATTAATTGTCCCGATTACCTCGCCATTGGCGAATATAGGTACGGCATAAAGGCGGATTCCGCCCTCACATTCCGTATCTACCGGCTTTGCTGCGGCAATGGATTGTTTGGCGGTATTCCAGCATGATTCATGGCAGAGCCATTCCCCACAACTCAGGGCCTGTACACTGTCTTCTGTCTTACACAAACGATATGAAGCCTGATCCATAAACCTGCACCAGTCAGAAGAAAACAGGCCCAGGGCGTAATCTCCGTTTCTTTCATAAATGGCAACCGAGGTTTCAAGCAAATCCAGAAAGTCGTCTGCAATATTTTTAAGCGTTTCTTTTCCAACCGCATCCAGTATCTCCCGGCTGGTATTGAGTTTTGTCAAATCCCCGTAAGGCGGGGCATAAGGTTCCCCTGAGGCGCGGTTTGCAGCAAGATGTTTATTCTGCCGGCTGGAAAGCATCCATTCGATTTTTTGCAAGCCTTTTTCGGTCTGTTTGCGCTCGGTGATATCTTGTATGGCAAGGAGGATAAGCCGTTCTTTCCAGGAATTTCTTTGAATTCCCCGGGCATTGAGTAGCATGGTGCGTCTGCCTATGTCGGCAAATTCTTGGTCAACCTGGTAGTCATCAATGGCTGTTTTTTGGGGAAGGAGGGTTTCGAGCAGATCACGCAGTTTCGGAATGTCCCACTGTTTGTTGCCCAAATCATAAATCAGTTGCCCCTCGGTTTCTTCAGGCTTTACCGTAAAGGCGTCATAAAAGGAGCGACTGGCTGAAATTACCCTGAGATCCTGATCCAGAATGATCAAAGGTTCACGCACGGTGTTGATGATGCTCTCGGCGTATTCGCGGGCTTCCCCGTCTGAATTCTTAAACGCTGTCATTTCTTTGTTCCTGTAAATTTTCTTGTTTAGTTCCCAAAAGCGATTTTACTTGCCGGCCATCCTTTAAATCTTATCATATAAATGAAGTAGCCGGGAGTATAATATAGTTTGGATTTTTCCGACAAATGCAATAAAAATTCTAAACCTAACAACAGTATAGATGTTTTGCAAAAAACAGGCCCACGGACTTTAGATTTTTCAGGCGGGCACGGTGGCCCGCCCTTCTATTGTTAACTGAACTTTGGCGTGGAATCCAAATTCATCGATCCAGATTCATTAGCGGCGGTCTCAGGCAGATGTTTTTTTAAAGTACAGCACGAGGCTCTTGCCGAGTATGGGGTTTAGCAGGGTGTCCATAAAGCGCGTGATTTTCGGTTTTTTCATGATATCCCAGGTGAGGAGCCGATGGTAGAGGTTGATTGGCTGGACGTCGTCTCTGGTCGGACCCATCAGGCATTTGAGCCACCAATAGGGGGTGTGGAGGCTGTGGGCAAAATGGGTGGTCCGGAACATGGCACCGCTGTTTTCAAAAATCTGCCGGATACCCTGTTTGCTGTAAATCCGGACATGACCGCCGTTTGCCGAATAATAGGCGGTGGAGAGTTTCCAGCAGATTTTTTCCGGAAAGTATCGGGGCACACTTACAACGAGGTTTCCACCAGGTTTGAGCACCCGCAGGATCTCCTTTGCCGCGCGCCTGTCATCCGGGATATGCTCCATTACCTCCGAGCAGATCACCAGATCAAAAATTTCGCCGGAAAAGGGTAATGACAGGATATCGCCGGCTGCACATCCCCAGCTGCCGCCGCCGTGTGCGCCGATGGCCTCATGATATGCCAGCCGGCCCCGGGCTTCATGGACATCCGTATAATTGGCATCCACCCCTATGACGGTCACACCCTCGCAAGCATAAGCGCGGCAGCAATGCCTGCCGCTGCCGCAACCGATATCCAGAATTTTATCCCCGGGCCGCACCCGGATCCGTTTAAAATCAACGGTAATCATTGATCACTTGAGAATAGGCGGCGACTGTGCGCTTTGCCGCCGCCTGCCAGGTTAGATGGTTTTGTACCCGGCGGTAGCCGGCGTCACTTAATTTTTGGGCGTAGTCCGGATGATCAAGCACTGATACGAGGGCCCTGGCCAGCGCATCCGAATCCTTTGGCGGAACAAGGATGCCGGCATCGCCGACAACCTCTGGCAGCGCCCCGCCCGTTGTGCTGATCACCGGCACCCCGCAGGCCATGGCTTCCCCGGCAGGCAGGCCGAAGCCCTCGTAGACCGAGGGGACCACGGCAACCGTGGCCCGGGCGTATTGCCGCACAAACGCCTCATAGCTGATGCGGCCTGTGAAGGTCACCAAACGGTCGATGCCCAGCTTACGGATCAGTTTAATGACCACGCCGTTTTTTTTGGGCGTGCCCACAACAATTAATCGGATGTCCCGCCTGGCGGAAATTTTAGAGATAGCCTCCAGCAGATAGTGCAGGCCCTTTAAAGGGGTATCTGCACTGTTGGTGACAATGATGCGGTTGGCCTCCCGGGGGATGCCTTTTAGCGGATAGAAAAAATCCGTGTTAATGCCGTTGGGCACCACGGAAAATCGGTCCGCATCAATATCAAAGGCCCGGCTGATATCCGCGCGGGCGCATTTTGATACGGTAATGATCCGGGGCATGCACCGGGCCACCCGTTTCTGCATATCCAGAAACGAATGCCACCGCAGTTCTTTGAGCTTCTGCCACAAATGCGGCGCGGTTTTTACTGCAATCTCCCGGTCCACCGTGATGGGGTGGTGGATGGTGGCAATGGTGGGCAGCACTTTTTTGATGCCCCATAGCCCATAGGCCAGGCTCTGATTGTCATGGATGATATCGTATTTTTGTTTATTCGCTTTGATATATCGGGCCGCCCGAAGCCCGAAGGTAAACGGCTCCGGAAAGCCCATGGTGGAAACCCCCAGCCATTCGATCAGATTGATCATGTTTTTGAGTTCATGGGTTTTCGGCACACGGAAAAGATTGTCCGGGTTATAGAGGTCCAGGCCGGGGAGCTTGATCAGGCCCACCTCCGGATCTGTTTCCGGGTAGGGGGGGCCGGAGATTACTTCCACGCGGTGTCCGAGGGCTGCAAGGGCCCGGCTGAGGCTTTTCACATATCCGCCCTGTCCGCCGCAGTGCGGGTTGCTGCGATAGCTTAAAATGCCGATGCGAAGGGGGTGTTTGGACATACTATTATTTGACGCCTGATCTTTTCTTCTCTATAGTGACGGTTAAAGTAAAATATTTCAAATACTGATGCATTGGAAATCCGTCAAGCGTTTTATCACGGGGAATTTGTTCTGGCGAACAACCCCATAACCATGGGGTTGTTCGCATGTCAGGTCGGCACGGTGGCCGACCCTACAAAATGTCGGCATTATCGCGTAGGGCGGGTCACCGTGCCCGCCTGAAAAATAGATAGAAAAAATTTGCCGTGGCGTTTTATGGGGTTCCCCCTAAACCCTGAACCCTATACCCTGAAAAAAATGGAAAATCCTCTTTCAATAGATATCGGCGGGCTTTTACTTGATAATCCGGTGATGACCGCCTCCGGCACATTTGGATTTGGCAGGGAGTTCGAGCCGCTGGTTGATTTAAACCGCATGGGTGCGGTGATTGTCAAGGGGCTTTCCCGGGAGCCATCCCCGGGCAATCCCCCGCCCCGGATTATTGAAACGCCCTGTGGCATGCTAAATGCCATTGGCTTAGAAAATATCGGCATTGACGTCTTTATCCGGGACAAACTCCCCTTTTTAAAGCAGTTCTCATGTGCCGTAGTTGTCAATGTCTACGGGAAAACAGCGGAGGATTATGCGGCGGTGGCAGAGCGCTGCGAGGGGGTTTTCGGTATTGACGCCCTTGAAATCAATATATCATGCCCGAATGTGAAAGCCGGCGGGGTGAGTTTCGGGGTGGATCCGGCGGCCGCCGCAGAGGTGGTTTCTGCGGTCCGGGAGAAGACCACCAGACCGATGATTGTCAAATTATCCCCGAATGTGACCGATATCGTCTGTATTGCCGAGGCCGTGGCGGCAGCCGGTGCGGATGCGCTGTCTTTGATTAATACCCTGACCGGCATGCTCATTGATATCCATACCCGGCGCCCCAAACTCGGCAATATCACCGGAGGGCTCTCCGGGCCGGCCATCAAGCCGGTTGCCCTTCGAATGGTCTGGCAGGCGGCACAGGCGGTAAATGTGCCGGTCATTGGAATTGGCGGGATTACCACGGCCGAGGACGCCCTGGAGTTTATCATTGCGGGGGCTTCTGCTGTTCAGGTGGGCACAGCCAATTTCACGAATCCGGCCGTCACAATGGAGGTTATCGAGGACATTGAATCGTTTCTCAAGCAACAGGGCATCGAGCGTATAACGGATCTGATCGGCACGTTGAAGACGGATTAAAAAAATGCTATTCACATCCGGTGGTTATGTGGTATATAATTTATTTAAATCAAACGTTGTTTGTTTCATTAAACGACAATTCAATCAAAAAAGGAGTCTATTATGCTGAAACGAGTAATTATTGCCATGATGGTCGTTTTAATGATGGCGTCGCTGGCATCCGCCCGCGAGTTGGAAGATGTGGAAATGCCCGAGATGCTTGTTGTTAAGGATACGCCGCTGGTCCTGAACGGCGCCGGGGTGAGAAATGTGATGTTTCTGAAATTCTATGTCGGCGGCCTGTATTTAAAAGAGGCGATGACCGACCAGCAGGCGGTCATGGAGGCGGATGAACCCATGGCTATCCGGCTCCATCTGATCGACGATGTGGATCAGAAGACCATGAAAAAGGCCTGTTTAAACGGGTTTAAAAACGCGACCGGAAATAATCTCGAGCCGATTCAGGATCAGGTGGACAGGTTTTTGGAATGTTTTTCCGAACCCATCAAAGAGGGCGATATTTTTGACTTTAGATACCATCCGGATTACGGGCTGGAAGTTTACAAGTTTGATGAGCTCCAGGATACCATGCAGGACGTTAAGTTCAAGGAAGCCATGTTCGGCATTTGGCTTTGTGACAAGCCGGCGGATAAGGGGCTGAAAAAGGATATGCTGGCCGGGGATGTGGCGGATGAGGGACTTTCCATGCAAGAGGAGAAGCTCGCGCAGCTTGAAAAAGAGAAGGAAAAGGAAAAGGAAGAGGCGGCAGCGAAGAAGGAGAAGGAAAAAGCGGCAGCGGAAAAAGAAAAGGAAAAGGCGTTAGCGAAGAAGGAAAAGGAAAAGGAAAAGGAAGAGGAAGAGGCGGCAGCGAAGAAGGAGAAGGAAAAGGCGGCAGCGAAAAAGGAAAAGGCTGAAGAGGCGGCTGGCGATGTTATCTCAAAGGATGAATTTGTTTCCGCGGATATATATTTTACCCTGGGCGGCGACAAACTAAGCACCAAAGCCAAACAGAAGCTGGATAAAAAAGCGGCATGGCTTAAAGCCAACCCGGATGCCATGGTGCTTGTCGAAGGCCACTCAGATGCCCGGGGCCCGAAGGATCTCAACTATCGGCTGGCTGAAAAGCGCGCCAAAAGTATTAAAAATTACCTCGTTGAAGCGGGTGTGGACGCAAACCGGCTTGGTGTGATCAGCTATGGCGAAGAGCGGCCCATCGCCTCCGGTGATAATAAAGACGCCTGGGCGAAAAACCGACGGGTCCATCTGCGGGTTATTGAATAGTTAAACATTGATGGCTTCGCGAAAATAGTAACTTATGATTCGTACTCGTAATCGTAATCGTACTCGTACTCGTAATCGGCTTTTAAATCTCCCGAGTACGATTACGAGTACGAGAACCGTCCCGCTCGCGCGGGACTGAGTACGATCAGTTCCTTGCCTTCCCCCGCTACAGTCCGCCCTCCGTATTGGGCGGGTTTTGTTTCAGGTATTCCAGGCGGTTTAACCCATTGACATAGGCGTATGCACTGGCGGTAATAATGTCCGGATCCGTACCGCGGCCCAGGGCGATCAGCCCGTTTTCCTTGAGCCGCACGGTCACTTCGCCCTGGGCGTCCGTGCCGTCGGTGAGCGCATTAATGGAGAAGCGCATAAGCTCGGACCGGGTCTGCGTCATTTCGGCAATAGTGTGGTATGTGGCGTCAATCGGGCCGTTGCCGGTGCCCGTGCCTTTGATGACCTTGCCGTTGATCGAGATCTTGACGCTGGCTGTCGGAAATACCGTGGTGCCGCTGGAAAGATGGAGATATTCCAGGGAATAAATGTCCGAGGTCCGAAGGATCCCTTCATTGACAATGGCTTCTATATCCTCGTCATGAACGACCTTTTTCTTGTCCGAAAGGGACTTGAATTTCTCAAAAACGATTTTGATTTCGTCTTCGGAGAGGTCATAGCCCATGTTCTTCAGATGCTTCCGCAGGGCATGCTTTCCCGAATGCTTACCCATGACCATCCGGTTGCTGGTGAGTCCGACGGTTTCCGGTTTCATAATCTCATAGGTCATGGGGTTTTTTAATACCCCGTCCTGATGGATGCCGGCTTCATGGGCAAACGCATTGGCCCCGACAATGGCCTTGTTCGGCTGGACCATGATGCCGGTAATCATGCTCACCAGCCGGCTGGTGGGGTGAATCCGCTGGGTTTGAATACCGGTGGTCACGGGCACATAGGTGGGCCGGGTATGAAGCGTCATGACCAGCTCTTCAAGAGAAGTGTTGCCGGCCCGCTCACCGATTCCGTTTACCGTGACTTCCGCCTGCCTGGCCCCGGCATGAATGGCTGCCAGGGTGTTGGCGGTGCCAAGGCCCAGGTCGTTGTGGCAGTGCACGCTAAGGATCGCCTTGTGAATATTGGGCGTATTTTTCATCACATAGGTGATCAGCTCGCTGAACTCCTTGGGAATGGCGTAGCCCACGGTATCCGGCAGATTGACCACCCGGGCGCCGGCATCAATGACCGCTTCAAAGATCTGGCAGAGAAAATCCGGATCACTCCGGGAGCCGTCTTCAGCGGAAAACTCCACGTTATCCGTAAACGAGGCTGCATATTTAATGGCATCCACAGCCGTGCTCAACACCTCTTCCCGGGACATATTGAGCTTGTAGGTCATGTGGATGTCCGAGGTCGCCAGAAACGTATGAATCCGGGGGCGGTTGGCGTGGGATACCGCCTTCCAGGCCCGGTCAATGTCTTTGACCGAGGCGCGGCACAGAGCGGCGATTTCAGAGTTGACCACCTTTTTGGCCACCTCGGAGACCGCCTCAAAATCCCCTTCAGAAGAGGCGGGAAACCCGGCTTCTATGACATCCACCCCCAGTTTTTCCAGCTGGGTGGCGATGCGGACCTTTTCAGCCACATTCATGCTGGCGCCCGGCGACTGCTCACCGTCGCGCAGGGTGGTGTCAAATATGTATAATTTTTCCTTCATGGTATGGCTCCATTTACCTTGTCTTTGGCCAGCTTAAACTGAAAACTGTCTGCCAGTGCCTGCCAGCTGGCCTCTATGATATCCTCGGAGACGCCGATGGTGCTCCAAAGCTGCTCTTCATCCCGGGATTCAATAAGTACCCGGACCTTTGCGCCCGTGCCTTCGGTGCCGTCCAGCACACGCACCTTAAAATCCACCAGATGCACCGGGTCCAGTTCATTGGCATACACGTGGTTTAGTGCCTTACGCAGGGCGTTATCCAGGGCGCTCACCGGCCCATGGCCTTCGGCGGCCGTAATTTCTTTGACATTGCCGACGCCGATTTTGATCAGGGCATGGGAGTAGCAGGGCTGATCCTTGTCCTTTTCAATGGTGACCCGAAAAGAATCCAGCTCAAAAAGCGGCTCAAACTGCCGGGTCAGTTTTTCCATTAAAATTTTAAATGTGCCGTCCGCCACATCAAACTGATAGCCTTCCTGCTCCAGGCGCTTGACCTCGGCCACGATGTCACTGGTGCTGACACCGTTGGAGTTGATATCAATTCCCATCTCTTTGGCTTTGTATTCCACATTGCTTTTGCCGGCCATATCCGATACCAGCACCCGCCGCTCATTTCCCACCAAACCGGGATCCATGTGTTCATAGGCCCGGGGTTCCTTCATGATGGCGTTTACATGGATGCCGCCTTTATGGGCGAATGCGCTTTTTCCCACAAACGGCCGGGAATGGATGGGCGGCATGTTGGCGGTCTCGCTTACATAAAGGGAGACCTTGCGGAGTTTTTTGAGGTTTTCTTCTCCAATACAGGGGTGCCCCATCTTTAACTGGACAATCGGAATAATAGCGGTCAGATCGGCGTTGCCGCAGCGCTCGCCATATCCGTTAATGGTACCCTGCACAATAACCGCCCCGTTACGGACCGCGGTGATGGTATTGGCCACCGCAAGTCCGGAGTCATTGTGGGTGTGAATGCCGAAACGGATTGCTTGTGCGGTTTTTCCGACCTCCGGGTCATTGAACAGGGTGTCGCGGACCTCTGTCATGATCTGCTCGATTTCATGGGGCAGGGTGCCGCCGTTGGTGTCACAGAGCACCAGGGCATCCGTGCCGCCTGAGACCGCCGCCTTCAACGTCTTTATCGCATATTCCGGGTTGTCCTTGTATCCGTCAAAAAAATGCTCGGCATCATAATGGACCTCCAGATTATGCTGTTTCAGGTATTCAACCGACTCCCGGATAATCGCCAGATTATCATCCATCTGAATATTTAAAATCTTTTTGACATGCAGATCCCAGGTTTTGCCGAAAATGATGCCCACCGGTGCTCCGCTTTCAATAATGGCATTCAGGTGCCGGTCTTCGGCCGCTGTAATACCATGCTTGTGCGTGGCGCCAAAGGCGGTGAGCCGGGAATTCTGAAAATTCTCGGATTTGGCCATGCCGAAAAACTTTTCATCCCGTTCATTGGAGCCCGGCCAGCCGCCTTCGATATAATGAATTCCCAGTTCATCGAGCTTTTTGGCGATCTTAAGCTTGTCGATGGCGGAGAAATTGATATTTTCTCCCTGAGTGCCGTCGCGCAAGGTGGTATCATATACCAGTACCTGTTCCATGATGAGTATCTCCAGTATTTTTCCTTATTTTCCCCGCCGCTCAGGCCGCAGGGATCTTACCGCAGCGCCGGTTGTCCACATTTCGGAATTTTTGATGGCGTCGAGTTCCTTGTTTAATTTTTCCCGGTAATCCGGCGCACTGTTGGCCTCCAAAACCCGCTGGGTCTCTTTTCCCGAGGCAACGCTCTCATAGAGGTTTTCAAAAACCGGCATGACTGCATCCCGGAATTTTGGCGCCCAGTCCAGCGCGCCGCGCTGGGCTGTGGTGCTGCAGTTTGAAAACATCCAGTCCATGCCGTTTTGATCGACCAGGCGAATCAGGCTCTGGGTGAGTTCCTCTACGGTTTCGTTAAACGCCTCGCTGGGGGAATGCCCGTTTTTGCGAAGCGTATTGTATTGGGCCTCCATGACACCGGCCAGGCACCCCATGAGCACGCCGCGCTCCCCGGTCAAATCACTGAAAACCTCTTTCTGAAAGGTCGTGGGAAAAAGGTAGCCCGAGCCGATGGCAATACCCAGGGCCAGAGTTCGCTCCCTGGCCCGGCCGGTGTAGTCCTGCTCAATGGCAAAGCTCGAGTTAATGCCGTTTCCGGCCAGAAAATTCTCTCTCACGCTCCGGCCGGAGCCCTTGGGCGCCACCAGAATCACATCCACGTCTTCCGGCGCAATCACCTTGGTCTGGTCCTTGTAGACGATTGAGAAGCCGTGGGAGAAATAGATGGCATCCCCGGGATTCAGGCATTCTTTAATCTTCGGCCAGGTGGCGACCTGGCCGGCATCTGACATAAGTTCCATTATGATGGTGCCTTTTTTCGCCGCCTCTTCTAAGGGAAACAGGGTTTTTCCGGGTACAAACCCGTCGCTTTTTGCCTTTTCCCAGTACTCGTCGCCTTCCAGCTGGCCGACGATGACATCTAAGCCGTTGTCTTTTAAGTTAAGCGCCTGGGCCGGGCCCTGCACGCCGTAGCCCAGAACCACGATGGTTTCATCCTTTAAGATTTCCCGGGCCTTGTCATTGGGAAACTCATCCGAGGTAATTACTTCTTCGGTTACACCGCCGAAATCGATTTGTGTCATGGGTTCCTCCTTAATTGCATGTATAGTTTAATTTTTTGATAAAATAATCGAGTTGAACCGGATATAAAAAGGCACTAAGGCACTAAGGCACTTAGTGCCTTCTATCACTTTTTCTCCCGATACAGGGCAATGCTGCCGGTCCTTGCCACCTCGCGGATGCCGAAAGGCCGCAAGAGGCTCAGCATGGCGGAGATTTTTTCATCATCACCGGTTATTTTGACGGTAAAATGGTCCTGGCCCACGTCAACCACCTGGCCCCGGAAAATATCCGTAATCCGGAGGATCTCCGCCCGGTGCTGCTGCACGGCATTGACCTTGATCAGCACCATCTCCCGCTGCACGTACTCCTGGCCGGTGAGGTCAAACACCTTGATCACATTGATGAGCTTGTTTAACTGTTTCTTGATCTGCTCGATGATCATGGGGTTGCCCTTGGTGGTCATGGTAATCCGCGATATGGCCGGATCCATGGTTTCGGCCACGCACAGGCTTTCAATGTTGTAGCCCCGGCCGGAGAAAAGCCCCACGATCCTTGAGAGCACGCCCGGTTCATTGTCCACCAGAATAGATAGTAAATGTCGTTTTTCAGTCATATAAACTCCTCATTAAACCAGCAGCATGTTTTTAATCGGGGCCCCGGCAGGCACCATCGGATAGACGCACTCCTCCTGCTCCACCACAAAGTCCATGATTACCGCGCCCGGATGGGCCAAGCCTTCGGACAAGACCTTTTCCACTTCATCCGGTGTTTTGGCCCTTAAGCCTTTGGCGCCATAGGCTTCGGCCAGTTTCACAAAATCCGGCGTGTGATGGAACTGGGTGGAGGCGTAGCGCTTTTCATAGAAAAGCTCCTGCCACTGTCTGACCATACCTAGAAAGCAGTTGTTTAGAATTACGACCTTGACCGGCAGGTTATACTGCACCGCGGTTGCCATCTCCTGGATGTTCATTTGAAT
>JBKHAE010000115.1:0-10969 GCA_046543065.1 Desulfobacterales bacterium
ATATCTTATTGATATTTCTGGGTTTGCGTATTATCGAAAAAGAGCCACACCCAAAAGATTTTTAGACTGGCATCAGCCGTATCTACTCGTTCCCACGCATTTTTTTTATTCGTTTACTCGTTCCCACGCTTTGCGTGGGAACGTATACTATACGCTTTGCGTCTCCCTCTCAGCATGCAACCTCCTGAGGAAAAAGAAAAATGGGCAGAAGCCGTTACAAAATCATTGAAATGAACAGGCCGCATTTTGTCACCTGTACGACGATCCAATGGCTGCCGTTGTTCAGCAGTCCCACGGTTGTCCGCTTCTTGCTGGATTCCCTTTCATTTTTGCAGGACCACAACCGGATGACCATCTATGCCTATGTTATTATGGAAAACCATATTCACCTGATCCTGTCTTCCGGCAGATTGAACAAAGAAATTGCTATATTCAAATCCTACACCGCCAGACAGATCATTGATTTCTTGGAGGAAAGACAGGCAGTCCGCATTCTAAAAATGCTGCAATACCATAAGCTTGCGCACAAGAAGGACCGCCAATATCAATTGTGGCAGGAAGGCAGTCATCCACAGGCCATTATAAACGAAGCAATGATGCTTCAAAAAATTGAATACATACATTATAACCCGGTTAAACGCGGGTATGTGGACGCCCCCGAACATTGGAGATATTCGAGCGCGCGCAATTATGCGGGTGGGGAGGGGTTGCTGGAGATTACGCGTTTTTAGCATGGATTGTGCGCAAGGTTTTGGACGCAAAGCGTCAAAAATGCATTCCCACGCAAAGCGTGGGAACGAGTGGGGAAATCCCACTTTGACAAAGGGGGATTTAGGGGGATTTTCCATCATGGCCATCCCCCCGCTTCCCCTTTTTCAAAGCATGGATTTATTTCCCAGCCATCATCGCGGCAATATCGTCTTCCACCGCGCCGATGGGCTTGATGTTAAACTTATCCACCAGCACCACCGGCCGCGTTTGGCAACAGAAACGCCGGCAGCGTCGGGCCCAGCCGGATGCCTTGCACGCCCAGGCTCAATAGCGCAAGCATCACAGCCAGAGCCTTTTGCTCATACCAGGCAAGATCATAGGAGATGGGCAGCTCGTTGATGTTGTCCAGCCCAAAGGCCTCCTTTAGTTTCAGGGTGATCACGGCCAGCGAGTGGGAATGTATTTTGGCATTATTACAAAAATTTAGGATCAGCAAACGCTTGCAAAAATATGCATTATCTGCAAAAAGTAGGAAAGAATAATTCAAATCGATATATGCCGTATAGGCCTTTTTTATAATTTTTTACAGTATATTTTGGCCTCAAGTGGCCGTCAGCAGCTATTTATTTATATTCACCCGAAAGGAGGCAGCATGAAAAAGTTGGTGTTTTTATTTACAGCCCTGCTGTTACTATCTGTTCCGATGGATGTTATCGCTGAAGGCATGTCTTATGTCAGCGGTAGCGTCGGTGGGGTTTATGCAGATGACCTGGAAATAGAATTTGGTGATGGAGCTCTGCTTGATTTTGAGTTTGACGAGGGATACGCATTTTCAGCAGCTATCGGAGGGTTTTTATTTGATAATTGGCGGGCGGAGGCCGAACTGGCCTATCAAAAAAATGACTTCGACAAGGTCAGTCTGGCAGGTTCTGAAAGCGCGGATTTAGATGGGGATTTAGACGCCTGGACATTTTTAGGTAACTTTTATTACGATTTTCATAATTCAACCCCTTTCACCCCATTTCTGACAGCAGGTATCGGTGGAGCCTTTGTGGAGGTAACAGATTTGAGATCAGAGGCGTTTGAGTCAGCCCATTTGGCCGGCGGTGATGATTTCGGGTTTGCTTACCAGGCCGGCGCTGGTTTGGCCTGGCAGGTATCGGAGAAATTAAATGTTGATTTTAAATATCGGTGGCTTGGGATGGATGAGGCTGATACGAGAATCCCTGATACGGAATTTAATAGCCACAATTTTTATGCTGGTCTGAGATTTTTATTTAAGCCTTAAAAATTTTTCTGGGCCAACTAAGACGGATGGACTCGTAAAAAGTCGATTCTGGGACGGCAAAGAAAAAAGTTCAAGATCGCGGCGCGCAAATCCCGAGGAATGCAGCGTACTGACTCGTACGTGAAATTCCGAGGGATGCAGCGCAACAAAGATATTGAACTTTTTGCGAAGCCGTCAAGACTGAGAAAGCATTAAAAAAGGGGTATGGCCAAGCTATCCCCTTTTGATTTTTGTGTGGTCGGGGCGAGAGGATTTGAACCTCCGACTCCTTGCACCCCATGCAAGTGCGCTACCAGGCTGCGCTACACCCCGACATGTTTAACGCATAGCAATTAACACGGCCTATTTTGGATGTCAAGACTGAAGTGACCGTGTGTGACATGGGCGGTGCGGCTGATGGGCGGAATCAATTGAGGGCCATGTTCAGGTCTGGAGTTCCACGATATCCTCGTCATGCAGGCCATAGTCGCGCTGGTCTCTATAATAATCCGGGGGCAGGTTGGTCGGCATTTTCAGAGCCTGTTAGCACTGGTTTAAATGAAAATTTTCCTCCAAAGCCGTTATTACATCACAATTATCCGGCACCGGTGCAATAATCCAGAGTTTTTTTAAACTGTTGAATTCATTCTGCGCCAGCACCCGGCCTAGCAGCTGTGCAAAACGGCTGCAGGGCAGACGGCCGTGCCGGGTGGCAAGCGGCGGTATGGCCAGGGACTGGATGCCCCGGCGTTCAACTTCCCGGAATACACCATGGAGGGCTTTTTCCACCCATTTGCCCCGGCATGTGGGCTCCTGGTTGACATCATGGACCACGGCCAGAAGTTTGAGCGGGGTTCCTTTTTTTACAACGACACTGCCGATTTTTTTTGGCTCAAATGATTCGAGTTCCGCCATCAGGCGGATGGGATGGATATCCGGGGGCACCTCTTCCGGGTCCGCGCTCATGATCAGAAACGTATCCTCTTCATAGGTCATGGCATCCACGGAAAAAGGCGGAGCCTCTTCCGGCGCCGCAACAATGCGGATCGGTCCATATTCGGCGGCCCGGTGCAGCCCGCCGGGGATGACGCGAAATGCCGGTTTTTTGGGATCAGTATCATTCATTGGGATTGTATTCACTTCTCTCAAAATTTGTTTGTCCGCTGACTGATTTTCTCATGTCATTTCATAAGGGGTATTTACTAATATAACAGCCGAGCGCCCGGTTTCAAATGTTGGAGTGGGCAGTCGGCGGATACGCTGGCGCTTATTCGCCCTGCTAAGCAGCCTTGACTTTTTGCCAGAATATTTTATTTTTAAGACTTAACAGTTTAGTAGTCGAAGCTGAATCATTATTAATATAAAGGTACGGTAAGGAACTTGTTATGCCGATTTATGAGTTTGTTTGCGAAGACTGTCACCATGAATTTGAAACCCTGGTATCCATCTCTGATAAAAGCCGGCCTCAGTGCCCAAAATGCAATTCCGGGCAGGTTAAGAAAAAGCTTTCCGCCTGTGGCATCCGGCCCCACGGCATCCCGGCTGGTGCGGGCGGTTTTACCCCGCCGGCCTGTTCCACCAGCGGGTGAGCCACGAATTAACCTGCTTCTGGAAGAAGCAGATCTGAGTGAACATTTAAAGCAAGATTGTCAGGGGAGAAGGGCGTTTTTCAGGACCGCGGGAAAGGCTTTGCAGTTTCTGCACATTTTAATTTTTTCCGTCCAGTTGGCCTGAACGGTGCCGCTGCAGATGGTGCCGTTGATAAACCAGCAGAGCATGCCGGCTTTGAACTCCCAGGCCGGGCAGTTCAATTTGCAGGCATCCGGGCAGCCGATAATTTTCCAGCAGGGCTTGCCGTTTACCCAATCGCCTTTTTTGAGAAACAGCAGAAACAGTGCCTGGCGCTCAGCATGGGCGGGGATATGGCGCCAGCCCTGCTCGTAGCTGCGTACGGCTTTAACGGAGCCGCCCAGCAGCGAAGCCATTTCCTGCTGGGTTTTTTCCAGTTCTTTGCGTATTCCGATAAATTCTTCTGATATCAATTCTATCGACCCGTGCAGTTTTTCCTTTCTTTCTGCTTAAACTGTTCAGATATTTTTTTCAACCCGAATCAGAAGTTGATTGCCGGAGCGGGTGTCCGTCTATATGCCGTTTTCGTCGAGCCGTCCGGATTCAGCCAGGATTTCAAGGCCCTCAACGTCTAAAATTTTTATCTCCCGGCCGTTTACCTGGATAAGCCTCTGCTCGCTTATTTTTTTGAGAATCCGGGACAGGGTTTCGGGGATTGTGCCCAGAAAACTGGCCAGATGGCCCTTGGAGATATGCAGGGTGACGTTGGATTGATTCTGCTGCTCTTCGGAAAGCAGCAGCAGGTAGCCGGCAAGCCGGCCGGGCACCTCTTTTAAGGAGAGGTTTTCGATCTGCACGGTAAACTGCCGGAGCCTCTTGGAGAGAACCGCCAGCATGTTTAACGCCAGGGTGGGATCCTCGGTAATCAGCGAAATGAAGCGATCGCGCGGAAAAAACAGCACGCCGCTCTTTTTGACAGCCTCGGCCGAGGCGGGAAAGTCATCGCCGGAAAATACCGGCACCTCGCCGAACGGCTCGCCCGGGCCGAAAATGTGGAGGATGTGTTCTTTTCCCTCCATGGAGAGTTTGTAGATTTTGATCTGCCCCTCGACAACGATATAGAATCCGCTGCCCGGGTCCCCTTCTGAGAATATGTGCTCCCCTTTTTCCAGCGTTTTTTTCACAGCAATTTTAAGCACCGCATCCAAGTGATGGGCCGGTAGATCTTTAAACAGAATCGATTGGGCGGCAATGGTTTTGTTCATGGCATTATTCTATTGTGTATTCGAATCCGTCAATCAACTTCACCTCTGCGAAAACGGCTTTTGATTTAATGGTATAGCCGCCTTTTTCGGATAAATCAAGATCTGCCCCGAACCCGCCGGCCATGGCCATGGCCATGGCCTTTTGCGGCTTGCCATTCGGGCCTTCCACCAGAAACCCCACCCTGGGCGCTTCAATGCGTTTGCCTTCCGGCGGATGGATGTAGAGCATCAGGTGATGGGTGGCATCCATCTCCGGCATATCGGCCATATCCTTCATCCGGGCCTGCATGTCAATAAGCCGATAGGAAAGACCATATCCCTTGACCGTCGTCTCCCGGATCAGCTCCCCGTCATGGCTTCCGTGGGACATGTCGCCATGATCCATTTCTTCTTGCGCCCCTATGGGCAACGCCAGGCTGATCATGAAAACCAGGCAGATGATAAATGCTGTCGTATTGTGTCTCATTTTTCGTCTCCTATTTTTAATATCTTACTCTTACTCTTAATCTTACTCTTACTCTGGTTTATTCCGCGTCCAGGTACACCAGCATGACCACGCCGGTTTCCGCGGCCAGCCCGGCAAGGGCAATAAAGCCTACCACCACGGCTACGGATAAATTATATTCGAGAATGTAGAGCAGCCAGATCCCCCCCACCAGGGCAAAGGGGAGGCTGGCCATCACGATGGCCGCCTCGGCTATGCTGTGAAAATGCACGTAAAGCAGAACAAATATCAGCAGAATGGTCACGGGTACGATAATGTTCAAAGTGCGCCGGGCCTCCTGCATGTTCTCGAACTGCCCGGACCAGGCCAGGGAGTAGCCGGTGGGCAGATCCACCTGGCTGCGGACCACGTTTTTGGCGTTGCTGACGAATGTGCCCACATCCACCCCTTTTAAATCCACATAGATCCCGGCGGTTTTCCGGGCGTTTTCGCTCTTGATCATGGCCGGGCCCTTTTTAATGGACAGATCTGCCAGCTGGGCAAGCGGCACGTGGGCGCCCGCGGGGGTTGCCACCAGCACGCGCTTCAATCGCTGGATGTCGTCGCGCAGTTCCCGCTGGTAGCGGAGGTTGACCGGGTAGCGCTCCAGGCCCTCCACCGTGTAGGTGACATTCATGCCGCCCACCGCGCTCATGATGACTTCTTGAACATCGTCGACCGTGAGTCCGTACCGGGCGATTTCATGCCGTCGGATATCAAAATCCAGGTAATTGCCGCCGGTGACGCGCTCTGAATAGACCGACAGGGTCCCAGGAATGTCTCTAATCACGGCCTCGATTTCAGTGCCGATCTGGTTTAACACGGAAAGGTCCGGGCCCATCAGCTTGATGCCAACCGGCGTCTTGATGCCGGTGGAGAGCATGTCGATGCGGGTTTTGATGGGCATGATCCAGGAATTGGTCAGTCCCGGAAACTGGATGGCCGCATCCAGATCGTCTGATAGCTCCTCAATGGTGAGATACCGCTCTTCGGGCAGCATTTTTGCCAGCGGGGCTTTGAGCCACCCCGGCCAGTCCGAGAAAAATCGATCCACTTTGGTTTTCCGCCATTCATGGGAAACCTCGCCTTTAACGGTCACCGGCCAGATCCAGTAAAACGGGAAATGGGTCCATTCCGGCCAGTCTGAATAAAATCGCTCGACCTGGCGCGTTTCATATTCTACCTTGGGCCGAAGCATAATGGTGGTCTCGATCATGGTGAGGGGCGCCGGGTCGGTGGCGGTCTCGGCCCGGCCGATTTTGCCGTGAACGCTTTTGACCTCCGGAAATTTGGCAATGATCTTATCCGTCTGCTGAAGCAGTTCCCGGGCCTTGGCAATTGAAATGCCCGGCAGTGTTGTGGGCATGTAAAGCAGATCCCCCTCGTTTAACGGCGGCATGAACTCGCTGCCCAGTTGTTTGGCCGGAAAATAGGTGCCGGCCGTGACCAGAACGGCGATCAGTATGGTGGTTTTTCGCCAGTTAAGGATGGTCCGGATCACGGGCCGGTAAAGGTTTACGAAAAACCGGCTGAGCGGGTTTTTTTCTTCCGTCAGGATGCGCTGGGGAAACAGGCAGAGCAGCGCAAAAATCGAGAGGGCAATGGCGGCTGCCAGACTCCATCTCGGCAGGTTAAGGCCGGTCATGCCGCCAATAATAACGAGCAGAGGCGGTCCGGCCACGGCCGCCAGCCAGATGCCGACCCGCCGCCTGCGGGAGGGCACCGGTGCCAGAGGCTTTTCCGTGATAAAAAAGGTCATCAGCACGGGAATAATGGTTATGGCCAGAATTGAAGAGGCGGCCATGGCAAAGGTCTTGGTAAAGGCAAGCGGCATAAACATCCGCCCGGACTGGCCGGTCAGGGAAAACACCGGCAGAAAGGATACTGTGATAATCAGCAGACTGTAGAAAAGCGCCGGCCCCGTTCAAATACTCCAGAACCCGGGATCTGGCCCAGTAAAGGTCGGTGCCGAGCTCGAAAATAATATAGACAAAGGACAAGCCAAAAAAGGAATAGCCCCGCACCGTTTTGGCATAGGGGACGCTTAACATGGTGGTGGTCAGGGGATAGGTCACCTGGTCTTCCACCACCCGGGGCGCCTGGCCCGGGTAGTCCGTTTGGATGATGACCTGGACATCTGATAAATCCGGAATCGCATCCAGGGGAATCGATTTTACGGCCAGGATCCCGCCGGCAATCACAAAAAGTGTGGCCAGGATGACCATGAATTTGTTGCTGATGGACCAGTCGATGATTTTTTCGATCATTTGTCACTGCCTTCCAGTTCATCGAAAAAATTTTCTTCAGCGGTTTCATCCTTTGATTCTGTGTCCTTTTTCGCTCTCCGGCGGCGTCATTTTCTGGACCGATTCATTGAGTTTGGATTCCGAGTCAAGCAGAAACTGCCCGGAGGTGACTACGGTCTCACCCGGGGCCACGCCGTTTAATACCTCTACCATGCCCTTGTCCAGGGGCATACCGAGAGTTACCTCCCGGGGGGTGAACTCCCCCGGCGCGCGCCGGATAAATACCAGATTCCGCTCCCCGGTCCGGAGGACCGAGCGGGCGGGAATTATGGTGCCGGTCTCACTACTGCGGGTCTGGATTTTGACATCCGCGTACATATCGGGTTTTAATTCCAGCTCCGGGTTGTCGAATTCAAGGCGCACCACCACGTCCCGGGTTTTGCGCTGCAGGTAGGGGTATACATAGGATACCGTTCCGGAATACTGTTTTCCCGGCAGGTAGGGCAGGGTCATTTCCACAGACTGTCCTTTTTGGACGGCTGCCAGTTCATATTCGTATATATGGGCTTCCACCCAGAGCCTTGAGAGGTCGGCAATTTCATAGACCGTGGTGCCGGATTCAACATAGGCGCCCTCGAAGGCGTTTTTCTGGGTGACCACGCCTGAAAACGGCGACCGGATGGTCAGGGCCTGCCGGATGGCCCCGCTTTTTTCTATTTCAGATATCTCCGTTTCGGCAATATCATAATAGCCCAGTCGGCGGCGCACCGAATCGAGGACCTTTTTGTTGGTTTCTGACGGGCGGTCTTGATAATTGCGGTATGCTTCGATCAGATCCTGCTGGGCGGTAATCAGCTCCGGGGAATAAATATCGAACAGGGGTTGCCCCTGTTCAACCATTTCGCCTGTGAAATCCACATGCGGCTTTTCCAGCCACCCGCTGAATTTTAAATTGACACGGGTCATGCGGGTTTCATCGTAGGTGATATGCCCGTATGTCCGGATCGTGTGCGTCAGGGGCCCGCGTTTTACCTCGCTCGTGCGGATGCCCATGTTTAGCTCCACCACCGGGTCAATTGAAATGTTGACGCCGCCCACCAGCTCATCTTCATAGACCGGGATCAGATCCATGCCCATGGCGCTTTTGCCGGGTTCATCAGGTATAAAGGGTTTCGTCTTCCGCCGGCACCGTCATATCGGTTGCCGCTGTTTTCGCCGGCGGGCCGAGGTAGCCGGCATACCATGCCGCAGAGCCGGCAATCAGCAGCGTGATCATTGCAGTGAGGACGATGGTGAAAATCGATGTCCGACCGGTTCGATTATGAAATCGGTTGATGTTCATTAAAAATTCCTTCTAAGGCGCTTCACCGGTTTTAGGTTTTGGGTATTAGGTATTAGGTGTAAAATTAAAGGGTTCAGTGTTCAGTGGTCAGGCCTCTAAGGAAATTAATCGTACTCAGTCCCGCGCAAGCGGGACGGTTCTCGTACTCGTAATCGTACTCGAAAAAATTAAAAGCCGATTACGAGCACGAGTAGGAATCAGTAGGGCGGATAAGCGATAGCGCATCCGCCAAATGCCCTTGAGTTCACAGTTCATGGTTTAAAAGGCTCAGTGTTTTTAGCCTTGGTAAAGGCTTATAAAAAGGCAGTTTCCGCTAAGTCCCCCTTTTCAAAGGGGGATTTAGGAGGATTTTACATGATGGTCTAATATAAATCCCCCCAATCCCCCCTTTTTCAAAGGGGGGGCTGAGGTGCTGGCCTTTTTCAAAGGGGGGGGTCAGGTGCTGGCCTTTTTTAAAGCCCCTGACGCCCCTATTGTGTTTGTCCTTCCGTCAACGGCTGCCCGGCCAATGCCTCCAGCGCCGCCCGTTTCTGATAGATTGTAAACTTCAGCCGGCTGGCGTCGCGTTCATATCGCAGCAGCCGGATTCGTGCGTCAATCATGGTGTCGAACGGCACCTTGCCCACCTCGTAGGCGTCAAGGGCCGAGCGCGCCCACTGCTCTGCCTGGGAGATCAGCTCATCATGATAAAGCTGATAACGCTGCCGGGTATCTTCAATTTCCGAGACCAGGGTGTTGATCTGGTGCGGCAGTCGTCGTCTCAGATCCGTATATCGGTTTTCTGCCGATCGCAGCTGGTGGCTGGTCGCAGCGACGTCCCTGGACTGCTTGGTCCGGTGCCACAGGGGAACGTCCAGCATCACGGCGGCTGTGAAAAAATCGGGCAGATCTCTTCCGGTAAAGTCCTCGTCCCGCTGACCATAAGCCAGACGAAAATTGAAGTCCGGAAAATATTCTTTTTCCGCCAGTTTAATTTCCGCCCGGGCGCGGTCTGTACCGGATTTAAGCCCTTCCAGCTCCGGATTTGCGGAAAACGCGGCCTGTTTCAGTTGATTGATGCTTAAATTGAAATCCGGCTGCGGCAGTTTCGTCGGCGGATCAACGGGGCGGTATGTTGCCCGGTTCAGCAGGGCATTTATGCGGTCGGGCAAGGTTCCGCGCCGGTTTTCAAGCATAATGGCTTCATCGCGAAGCCGGCTTAGTTCCACATCCGCCTGAAAAATATTCTGCTGAAGGCCCTTGCCCACTGAATAGTTATTTTCAGCATCCCGCCGGATCCGCCGGACCATATCCATAAGCTTGGCGTTGATTTCCTGGCTTTGCGCCACATATCCGATTTCATAATAGGCCTCCGCAATGTTTCGGGCAAGCGAGAGCCTGGCGGACGCCAGTTCAGCCGCCTTTATCCGGGCATTTTGCGCCACGGTTTCGGATTTGAGGTCCAGCTTGGCGGGCCAGGGCACGGTCTGCTCCACCGCGATTTGCTTCTGCGTCATGGCCTCTTCGTCAAACCGGAAAGAGTCGGTCGGCATATTCAATGCCGCTATGCCGACTTTCGGATCCGGCAGGGCGCCTGAGGATTCAGTCCGTTCCTTAAGCGCCTGCACTTCGGCTTCAAGTGCCTGAATGCTCTGATTATTGGATAGTCCTTCGTCAATGATTCGGTCAAGTTCGGGCGGGGCGGATATTGGTAGCGATATTGCCGGTTCCGCATGGGCGGCGAAATACAAGCCGACGATTATTAAGCCCATGACAAGCAGATTGATAAAGTATTTTTTACGCCTATTGCTCATCAATAGCTCCTTTGTATTTTGGCTTTTTAGCGCCTGCCATCCTTATGGCTGTCTGAACAGGAATCTCTCAACATGCTAGGGAGCCTTTTGAAAAACGGTTATAATTACTAAAATAAACATGTATGGGCGAACACCCAGAAATTACCCCGGAATCGGCTTAGATGCCATGCCATCATCGCTAAAATAATCCTTTCTTTTTCCAGCCTTTTTTTGATTTAAATCAAAGCAATTCTTATCTAGTGCCAGAACGAAAACCCCGCTTTTCAGTTTGCCGGGGATAAAATTTTGACCG
>JBKHAE010000013.1:0-42112 GCA_046543065.1 Desulfobacterales bacterium
CTATTTATGCATCCGTAATTGGGGCAGTGATGGCCTTCAAGAACTATCCAAACAGAACGCCGCATGAGATCAGGCATCACATATATCGAATAGTTCATATCATCAGCAAGGTATTTACAGCAAACCAAATTCCACAGCCCGCCTTTAACCTAACGCCAAGTCTCGAATAAAATTTATTTGATCCGTTAAATCCAAAAAACAATATAGAAATGGAATGCGTGTGATACGTTAAAAAAGGCTTGACAATACAATATTCGTGTAAGTAATTATTACTTTTTTATTTAAGCATCAAATCACCTTGACAATTTTTTTGGGGTTAGTTAGTCCATCGTTTGATGGAATCAATGAATCAAATGGTGAAGAATTGATTTTTTATGACCGATGAAATAAACTGAAAATCTGAAAAGAGGTTTTTATGAACATCTTACATATCGATCACATTGGCGTGGCTGTCAAAAGCAATGCCGAGGGCAAAAGCTTCTGGTCTGATGTACTGGGCTTGCCGTTTGAGGGCGAAGAAACCGTAACCGAACAAAAGGTTAAAACTGCTTTTTTCCCGGTTGACAAAAGCGAGGTGGAACTGTTGGAATCCACGGCAGATGATGGCCCGATTTCAAAGTTTATCGAGAAAAAGGGACAGGGCGTTCATCATATCGCCTTCCGGGTTGATGATATTGAATCAGCGCTGGCTGAACTCAAGGACAAAGGAGTTCAATTAATCGATGAAACCCCTCGAATCGGCGCCGGCGGCGCAAAGATCGCGTTTCTCCATCCCAAGGCCACCGGCGGGGTATTGGTGGAGCTTTGCCAAAGGGGTTAAAATCTGCGCATCAATCCATATATTTGCATCAAATATTCAATGTAATTTGGAGTGAAAAATGGCCGAGCATCCAGAAATAAATAAATGGAAGGAACTTGCCGAAAAAGAGCTCAGGGGCAAGTCAATCGAAGCACTTAACCGGCAAACCCCGGAAGGCATCACCACCAAGCCGCTCTATACCCGGGAGGATCTGGAGGACATCTCCTTTGAAAATACCCTGCCGGGAATGGAACCTTTTGTCCGGGGGGTCCGGGCCACCATGTACACCAATCGGCCCTGGACCATCCGGCAGTATGCGGGCTTTGCCACAGCCAAGGAATCCAATGAGTTTTATCGGAAAAGCCTGGCCGCCGGCCAGAAGGGGCTCTCCATCGCCTTTGACCTGGCCACCCACCGGGGGTATGACTCGGACCATCCCCGGGTGGCCGGTGATGTGGGTAAAGCCGGGGTGCCGGTGGATTCGGTCGAGGATATGAAGATCCTCTTCGATGGGATCCCCCTGGATGAGATGACCGTTTCCATGACCATGAACGGCGCCGTACTGCCGATCCTTGCAGGATATATCGTGGCAGCCGAGGAGCAGGGCGTTTCCCAGGAAAAGTTGGGAGGCACCATCCAGAATGATATTTTAAAGGAATACCTGACCCGAAACACCTATATCTATCCACCGGAGCCCTCCATGCGGATCGTCTCAGACATCATCGCTTATTGCTCAAAGCACATGCCTAAATACAACACCGTCAGTATCAGCGGCTACCACATGATGGAGGCTGGTGCGGATTCGGTGCTGCAGACCGCGTTTACCCTTGCCGACGGCCTGGAATACGTAAAGACCGCGTTAAATGCCGGCTTAGACGTTGATGACTTCGCCCCCCGGCTATCCTTTTTCTTCGGTGTGGGCATGAATTTTTTCATGGAAATCGCCATGCTCCGGGCGGCCCGCTTTTTGTGGCATGAGCTGATGAAGCAATTTGACCCGAAAAATCCCAAATCGCTCATGCTTCGGACCCATGTGCAGACTTCGGGCTGGAGTCTGACGCAGCAGGATCCTTACAACAATATTATCCGCACGACCCTTGAATGCCTGGCAGCGGTGCTTGGCGGCACGCAGTCGCTTCACACCAATTCATTTGATGAGGCTGTGAGCCTCCCGACGGATCTTTCCGCCCGGGTTTCCCGGAATACCCAGCTGATTGTGCAGGAAGAATCCCATGTGACGGATGTGGTTGATCCCCTTGGCGGCGCTTATTATATTGAATCCTTGACGCAATCTATTATTGAAGAAGCCAGAAAAATTATCAATGAAGTCGAGGAACTCGGCGGCATGGCCAAGGCCATTGAATCCGGTATGCCCAAAATGCGGATCGAAGAGGCCGCCGCCCGGCGGCAGGCCAAGATCGACCAGGGCCATGAGACCATCGTCGGGGTCAATAAGTATCAGGTGGATGAGCAGACGGAAATTGATGTGCGGGAGATATCTGCTGCGGTGCGGGAAGAACAGATCGCACGCTTAAAATCCGTGCGGGAAAAACGGGATGAAGCCAAAGTCAAAGCCGCTTTGGGAAAACTCACCCAATATGCGGAATCCGGCGGCAACCTGCTTGAGGCAAGCATTGAGGCTGTCCGCGCCCGGGCCACGGTTGGGGAAATCAGTGATGCCATGGAAAAAGTTTTCGGCCGGTATGTGGCCACCACCCAGTGTATCTCCGGGGTTTATGCCTCGGAGTATCAGGATGACGAAATTATTGCCGCCATCCGAAAACGCACCGAACAGTTTGCGGAAAAAGAAGGCCGCCGGCCGCGCATTCTGGTCACAAAAATGGGTCAGGACGGCCATGACCGCGGAATTAAGGTGGTGGCCACCGCATTCGCGGACCTGGGCTTTGATGTGGATATCAGTCCCATGTTCCAGACCCCGGCGGAAGCCGCCCGTATGGCGGTTGAAAATGATGTGCATGTGGTGGGCGTGTCAAGTCTTGCGGCCGGCCATAAAATCCTGGTGCCGGAGTTGATCGATGCCCTGAAAAAAGAGGGCGCAGAAGATGTGCTGGTGGTGGTTGGCGGAATTATTCCGCCGGCGGATTATGAGTTTTTGTATAACAGCGGTGTATCCAAGGTGTTCGGGCCGGGCACGCAGGTGACCGAATCCGCCAATCAGGTGCTAAACGCTCTGGAACAGCGCTGATGGAAACTGATCCGGACTACTTTATTCAGGGGGTTCGCTCCGGGGATCGGAAAATTCTGGCCAAAACCATTACTCTGATCGAAAGCTCCCTGACCGCCCATCAGAAGCTAGTGACTACGGTACTTGACAAGCTTTTGCCGGATACCGGAAACGCCATTCGCCTGGGTATAACCGGCGTGCCGGGGGCAGGCAAAAGTACGTTTATTGAAAACATGGGGCTTAAGCTGATCGATGAGGGGCATCGACTGGCTGTTCTGGCGGTGGATCCCAGCAGCGTGCGAAGCGGGGGCAGCATACTCGGGGATAAGACCCGAATGGAGAAACTCTCATCCCGGTTCGAGGCTTTTATCCGGCCATCCCCGTCCGGCGGCTCGCTTGGCGGGGTGTCCAGAAAAACCCGGGAAGCCATGCTGATCTGTGAAGCGGCCGGGTTTGATATCATCATTATCGAAACTGTGGGGGTGGGCCAGTCCGAAGCTTCGGTTGCTTCCATGGTGGACTTTTTTTTGGTACTGATGCTGGCCGGGGCGGGCGACGAGCTTCAGGGCATCAAGCGCGGGGTTCTCGAACTGGCGGATGCGATAGCGGTTAATAAGGCGGATGGCGAAAATATCAAAAACGCCCAAAAAACCCGCAAAGCCTATGAAGACGCCCTGCACCTGCTGACCCCGTCTTCATCCGCCTGGGTGCCGCCGGTTATGACCTGCAGCGCCCTGACCATGGACGGGATTGAGGAAATCTGGAATACGGTTTTAAACCACCGCCGTCAGATGATTGAAAGCGGTGATCTGGCTGCCAAGCGCAGGCACCAGGCGCTGGATTGGATGCACTACTTACTTGAAGAAGGCTTGAAGGAGTGGTTCTACAATACGCCCTATGTCAAACATGAGCTGCCCGAATTAAAACGGGCAGTTGAGAGAGGCGAAACCACGCCGACAGCTGCAGTAAAAAAATTGCTGGATATATTCACCCGGGGAGAGGAAAGGAACGTATATGGGTCAAAATGCTGAAAAAATCGAAGAGCTCAAGAAAAAAAGAGAAAAAGCGCTTGAAATGGGCGGGGCCAAAAGCGTGGCCAAGCAGCGCGAGCAGGGCAAAATGACCGCCCGGGAGCGGCTTGAACATTTATTTGATCCAGGCACCTTCCGGGAGGTGGATATGTTTGTCAAGCACCGGTGCGTTGATTACGGTATGGATGAAACCGATATTCCGGCCGACGGCGTGGTCACCGGCTACGGGTATATAGACAATCGGCCGGTTTTTGCCTTTGCCCAGGATTTTACCGCCCGGGCCGGAACACTTGGTGAGATGCATGCCAGGAAAATATGCAAGATCATGGATCTGGCCCACAAGTCCGGGGCGCCGGTGGTGGGATTTAACGATTCCGGCGGGGCGCGCATCCAGGAAGGAGTGGATGCGCTTTGCGGGTATGGCGAAATTTTTTACCGAAACTCCATATGCTCCGGTGTGATTCCGCAAATCTCGGCGATTATGGGGCCGACTGCCGGCGGTGCGGTTTATTCCCCGGCCATGACCGACTGGATCTTTATGGTCAAAAAAACCAGCCACATGTTTATCACCGGCCCGCAGGTCATTAAATCCGTCACTGGTGAAGAAATTACCTTTGAGGAGCTGGGCGGGGCTATTGCCCATAACGAGAAAAGCGGCGTGGCCCATTTTGCCAGTGAATCCGAAGAACATGCCATTGAGCAGATAAAGACCCTGCTCTCTTATTTGCCTTCAAATAACATGGAGGACCCTCCGATCTTAGAAACCACCGATGATCCCGGCCGGACGAATCCAAACCTGGACGCATTTGTTCCGGATGATCCCAACACCGCCTATGACATGAAAACTATCATCGAATCCATTGTGGATAACGGCGAATTTTTTGAACCCCATGCCTTGTATGCCAAAAATATGGTTGTCTGTTTTGCCCGATTAAACGGCAAAACCGTGGGCATCATCGCCAATCAGCCCAACTATCTGGCCGGCTGTTTGGATATTGATGCATCGGACAAGGCTACCCGGTTCATCCGGTTCTGTGATGCGTTTAACATACCGCTTTTGACCATTGCGGATGTGCCCGGCTATATGCCCGGCAGCAACCAGGAATGGGGCGGGATTATTCGGCACGGGGCCAAGCTTTTGTGGTGTTATTCCGAGGCCACCGTACCCAAGCTCCTGTTAATCGTCCGCAAAGACTATGGCGGGGCCTATATCGCCATGTCTTCAAAGCATCTGGGCGCGGATATCGCCTTTGCCTGGCCGTCTGCTGAAATCGCTGTCATGGGCGCAGAAGGCGCGGCCAATATCATTCACCGGAAAACCATCCAGGAGGCGGATGATCCGGACGCCAAGCGCAAAGAAAAAATCGAAGAGTACCGGGAGCTGTTTTCCAATCCATACCGGGCAGCCCGACGCGGCTATGTGGATGATGTGATCATGCCCAGCGAGACCCGTCCCCGGTTGATTGAGGCGCTTGAGATTATGTATAACAAACGGCAGATGCTGCCGCCCAAAAAACATGGGAATATACCGGTCTAGAGACTGGAAACTGGAGACTAGAAAATAGATAAAAGAATTAGATCTGTTTTTTATACCCAACACCTAAAAGCTAATACCTCAAAATTTAAACCTGTTAATGGAGAGGCGATGAAACCGGATCGGAAAAAAACAGCAGCCATTGCCGCGGTAACGGCCTACATTAAAACCCAGGAGGAAGCGGCAGCAAGCATGGAACCCCAGCCGGAACGGGTTGAAGGCGTTGAAATGCCAACTAAATCAGCAATTTCTCAGGTGCCCATGCCGGTCTGGCGGGTCAGCGGCCGCCAGCAGCAGATGCAGTTGCGGAATCTGATGCAGATGAAGGCGCTGCAGCGGGCGACCGGATGGCGGCGATAAACAGATATGGGCATAATTTTAATTCCCGGCGATACCACGCAAATGAGGAGAAAGAGATATGACCGACCATTTTGAAGTTAAAATGACCTCGATGGATTATGACAAGGATCGGCCCAAGGCAAAAAATCCCGTTAAAATACAGGATCTGACCCTCAGGGACGGCCACCAGTCGCTTTTTGCCACCCGCGGCCGAACCGAAGACATGATTCCGGTGGCGGAGATGATGGATGAAATCGGATTTTGGGGTGTTGAAACATGGGGCGGCGCAACATTTGATACCATGCACCGATTCTTAAACGAGGACCCCTGGGAGCGCATTCGCACCCTGAAGCGTTACTTTAAGAAAACCCCGTTTTCCATGCTGCTTCGGGCACAAAACCTCGTCGGCTACCGCAATTACGCCGATGATGTGGCCCGGGCTTTTGTCGAGCGATCCGCGGAAAACGGCATTGATATCTTCCGAACATTTGATGCTTTAAATGATTTTCGAAATTTTGAAACCGTGGTGGAGGTGATCAAGAAATGCGACAAGCATTTTCAGGGCTCCATCTGCTATTCGCTGACTGAGCCCCGCATGGGCGGAGAGGTCTACAACCTTGACTATTACCTGGCAAAGGCCAGGGAATTGGCGGATATGGGGGCGGACACCATTTGCATCAAGGATATGGCTGGCCTTCTGGCGCCCTATGATGCCTTTGAGCTGATCAAGGCCCTGAAGGCGCAGACCAAAATTCCCATTCATCTGCACAGCCATTTCACCTCCGGCATGGCCTCCATGACTCACCTTAAAGCGGTTGAGGCGGGCGTGGACATTATTGATACCTGTATGTCGAGCTACGCCTACCGCACGTCCCATCCCGCGGTCGAGCCGCTGGTTATGGCGCTTCTATGCACCAACCGGGATACCGGCTTTAACATCCAGGCGCTGGCGGATATAAACGATATCCTGGAAAAACAGATTCTTCCCAAATACAAGCATCTGCTGGATGACTCCAAGGTCTCGATCATAGACATCAACGTGCTGCTTCATCAAACCCCGGGCGGGATGCTTTCCAACCTGGTCAACCAGTTAAAGCAGATGGATGCCCTGGACCGAATCTACGATGTCTACAAAGAACTGCCCCGGGTTCGAAAGGAACTTGGCCAGGTCCCGCTGGTTACGCCGACCAGCCAGATTGTGGGCACGCAGACGGTTAACAATGTCCTGTTTGACGATGAAAATGACCGGTACAAAATGATTACGGGCCAGGTCAAGGACCTCTGCTACGGATTATATGGCCAGACGCCGGCGCCCATTGATCAGGAAGTCCAGAAAAAGGCGCTTAAAGGCTATGAACGGGGTGAGGAACCCATTAAATGCCGGCCGGCGGAAGTGCTTGAGCCTGAGCTTGATAAAGCCAAAGAAGAGATCAAGGATATCTCCACGGATATTGATGATGTGCTTATTTATGCCCTGTATCCGATTACCGGCAAAAAATTCCTGAAATACAAATACGGTCTGGAAACCCCGCCTGACGAGGTCCAGCCCAAGACCCTGGAGGAGGCCAAAAAAGAGGAAGCGCTGGTGGCCAAGGCCAGGGCCGGGGAACTGGTAGAGAAGAAGAGCCCGGAAACCACGGAGCATGCCCGGACCTTTAATGTGTTTGTGGATGATCAATACTATGAAGTGATCGTGGATGAGCCGGGCGGCCCGCCGATGGTTACCCGTGCGGTTCCGCCGGCCGCTCAGCCGGAATCGCAGCCGGCGGCCCAGCCGTCTGTCGAACCCTCACCGGCCAAGGCGCCGCAGCCGGAATCAAGAGCCCCTGCACCTGAGGCGCCGCCTAAAAAAGAAGCGGCTGAATCAAAGCCTGCGGCCAAACCATCAACCGCCGCCCCGGCCGAAGGTACGCCGGTCAAGGCGCCCATGCCGGGCATGATTATCAGCTATGAAAAGCAGGTCGGCGACAGCGTGGAAGAGGGCGAAACCGTGGTGATTCTTGAAGCCATGAAAATGGAGAATTCCCTTCCCGCCCCGGCCAGGGGAACGATTAAATCCATCAATTTCAGTGTCGGGGATTCAGTGGCCAAAAATGATGTCTTGTGCGTGATTGATTAATTTAAACACAGTTCATACAGATACCGGGAGTAGCTGATCAATGAAGATTCATGAGTTTCAGGCCAAGGAGATGTTTAAGCAATATGAGGTGCCGGTGCCAAATGGCGGCGTTGCCAAAGAGGCTGCTGAGGCCGTTCGGGTTGCGGAATCCCTGGAAAAGCTGCCGGTGGTGGTAAAAGCCCAGATCCATGCCGGGGGCCGGGGAAAAGGCGGTGGGGTGAAGGTTTCCCAAAGCCTTGATGAGGTAAAAGAAAACGCAGACGCCATCCTGGGGATGAATCTGGTCACCCATCAGACCGGGCCGGAAGGCAGAACCGTGAAGCAGGTTTTGATTGAAGAGGGGCTTGAGATCAAAAAAGAGCTGTATCTCAGCCTTATCATCGACCGGGAAACCGCCAATATCATGATCATCGCGTCTGAGGCCGGGGGTGTGGAGATCGAAGAGGTCGCGGCCAGCACCCCTGAGAAGATTATCAAAGTCCAGATCAATCCGCTTTTAGGTATTCAGCCCTATCACGGCCGCCAGGCGGCATTTGGTTTGAATTTGCCGAAAGATGCCATCAAGCCGTTTACCCGGATGATCAATCAGCTCTACAAGCTGTTTGCGGATTACGACTGCTCCCTGGTTGAAATCAACCCCCTGGTGCTTACAGCTGACAATCAGGTGATTGCCCTGGATGCAAAAATGGATTTTGATGACAACGCCCGATTCAGGCATGCAGACATTGTGGAAAAATACCGGGATTTGGATGAGGAGGATCCCCTGGAGGTGGAAGCTTCCAAGTACAATTTAAACTACATCAATATGGACGGCAATGTCGGCAATATGGTAAACGGCGCCGGTCTGGCCATGGCGGTCATGGACACCATCAAGCTGGCCGGGGCCGAACCCGCCAATTTTTTGGATGTGGGCGGCGGCGCCACGGCAGAGATGGTTGAGAACGGATTCCGGATCATCCTAAGCGATGAAAAGGTGAAGGGGATTTTGATCAACATTTTCGGCGGCATCCTGCGATGCGACATATTGGCCCAGGGAGTTGTGGCGGCCGCCAAAAACATGGATGTCAAGGTGCCGGTGGTGGTCCGTATGGAAGGGACCAATGTTGAGGAAGGCCGGAAAATATTGGAAGAATCCGGCATGAAGCTTTATACGGCAGTAGATATGAAGGATGCAGGCGAACAGGTGGCACGGATCGTCGCATAAACAGTTCTGTCATAGATTGCGCGGAGTGATAAAGAATGAGTGTTTTCGTCAATTCAGATACGAAACTAGTGGTACAGGGCATTACCGGCAAAGAAGGCCAGTTTCATGCCCGGCAATGCATTTCATACGGCACGAACGTGGTGGCCGGTGTGACACCCGGCAAAGGCGGCGATGAAATGGACGGGGTGCCGATTTTTAATTCAGTTAAAGAGGCGGTCAGTCAAACCGCGGCCAACTGCAGCATGATATTTGTTCCGCCGCCCTTTGCCGCAGATGCGATCATGGAGTCCGCAGACGCCGGTATTGACCTGATTGTGGCCATTACCGAAGGAATCCCGGTGCTGGATATGGCCAAAGCCAAACACGTATTGAACCAATCCGGCTCCCGGCTGATCGGGCCCAACTGTCCGGGCATCATCACTCCGGGTGAGGCCAAAGTCGGCATCATGCCGGGCTCGATTCATAAGCCGGGCGGCCCCATCGGCGTGGTTTCTCGCTCCGGCACGCTTACCTATGAGGTGGTATATCAGCTGACCCGGGAGGGATTGGGGCAGACCACCTGCATCGGGATCGGCGGCGATCCCATTAACGGGACCAATTTTATCGATTGCCTGACGGCGTTTGAGCATGATCCGGATACAAAAGGCATTGTCATGGTCGGCGAAATCGGCGGCAATGCCGAAGAGAATGCGGCGGATTTTATTAAAGACCAGGTGAGCAAGCCGGTGGTGGGGTTTGTTGCCGGCATTACGGCCCCGCCCGGCCGGCGGATGGGGCATGCGGGAGCGATTGTCAGCGGCTCAGCCGGCACGGCCAAGGCCAAAATTGAGAAACTAAAATCCTGCGGGGTCCATATTTGCGAGAATTTGGGCGATATGGGTCAGGTATGTGGGGAGGTTTTTGGAGATTATAGGAAAGATCCATGAATACATTGTCAAACGCATTTACCACCTCCATCGGCAAGAAACTGCTGATGGCTGTCACGGGCCTCGGCTTTTGTATTTTTCTTTTAACTCATTTATTGGGCAATCTAACGCTTTATGCAAGCAGACAGGCTTTTGAATCCTATGTGGAGCACCTCCATGCGCTGGATCCGCTGATCAGGGCAGTTGAAATCGGTCTTCTGGCTTTTCTGCTTGTCCACGTAATCACCGGCACGCTGCTGTTTTTTCAGAACCGCAAGGCCCGCCCAGAGCGTTATGCCGTAAACAAATCCGGCGGCGGCCGGACCATCGGATCAGCCACCGCCCCGTATACCGGATTTTTGATTTTATTGTTTATCATTTTTCACCTGTTGAATTTTCACTTTGTGGAACACCCCGGCGGGTCGGTCTTTAATACGGTCTCCAATACATTTTCCAATGCATACTACACGGGCATTTATATAGTCGCCATGATTATTGTGGCCGTTCATGTCAGACACGGCTTCTGGAGCCTTTTTCAGACGCTTGGGGCGAATCATCCCAAATATATGCCGATCATCCAGAAAGCGGGCATCGTCTTTGCCCTGCTGCTGGGCATCGGATTTGGGCTGATTCCGCCCTTTATCGGCCTGGGGTTTTAAAAAACGGCTGAAAAACGGCTTAAAGAAGATACGAATGCTTCAATAGTTTTCGATCGTTAGTTTATGGAAAGCGAGATCATATATGAGACTTGATGCCAAAATACCCGGCGGCCCGCTGACAGAGAAATGGGACCGCCACCGGTTTGAACTCAAACTGGTCAATCCGGCCAATAAGAAAAAATTCGATATTATTGTGGTCGGCACCGGGCTGGCCGGCGCCTCTGCGGCCGCCACCATGGCCGAGTTGGGCTATAATGTGAAAAATTTCTGCATCCAGGATACCCCGCGCCGGGCGCACAGCATTGCCGCCCAGGGGGGCATCAATGCGGCCAAAAATTATGCCAATGACGGCGACAGCGTTTGGCGGCTGTTCTATGATACGATCAAAGGCGGGGATTTCAGGTCCCGGGAGGCCAATGTTTATCGCCTGGCCCAGCTTTCCACCCAGATCATCGACCACTGTGTGGCCCAGGGGATTCCTTTTGCCCGGGATTACGGCGGGCTGCTGGACAACCGGTCATTCGGCGGCGCCCAGGTCTCCCGGACGTTTTATGCCAAAGGCCAGACCGGCCAGCAATTGCTGCTCGGCGCCTACAGCGCGCTGATGCGCCAGGTGGCCAAGGGCAAGGTTGAGATGTTTCCCAGGCGGGAGATGCTGGATCTGGTTGTTGTGGACGGCAAAGCCCGGGGGATTGTGGTGCGAAATCTGATTACCGGCGAACTTGAAACCTATGCCGCCCATGCGGTGGTGCTGGCCACCGGCGGCTATGGCAACGCCTATTTTCTGTCCACCAACGCCATGTCCTGCAATGTAACGGCCGCGTATCGCGCGTATAAAAAAGGCGCCTATTTTGCCAATCCCTGTTTTACCCAGATCCATCCAACCTGTATTCCGGTACACGGCACTTATCAGTCCAAATTGACGCTTATGAGCGAGAGTTTGAGAAATGACGGCCGGGTTTGGGTCCCCAGGCAGCCCGATGACAAACGCCCGCCCAACCAGATTCCGGAATCCGAGCGGGATTACTACCTGGAGCGCAAATACCCGAGTTTCGGAAATCTCGTGCCCCGGGACGTGGCTTCGCGAAACGCCAAGGAACAGTGCGATCAGGGAAAAGGCGTGGGCGAGACCGGGCTGGCCGTATATTTGGATTTTGCGGATGCGATCAAACGGGATGGGAAGGATGTCATTGAAGCCAAGTACGGCAATCTGTTTGAAATGTATGAAAAAATCACCGGCGAAAATCCATACGAGACGCCTATGCAGATTTATCCGGCGGTTCACTATACGATGGGCGGCCTGTGGGTGGATTACAACCTGATGAGTACGATTGACGGCCTGTTCGTGCTCGGAGAGGCCAATTTCAGCGATCACGGGGCCAACCGCCTGGGCGCCAGCGCCCTGATGCAGGGACTGGCAGACGGGTATTTCATTATCCCCTATACCATTGGCGGATATCTGGCCGGGACAGAGCTGCCGGAGGTGAAAACGGATAACGACGCATTTGCGAAGAGCAAAACCGATGTGACCGCACAGACGGAAAAGCTTCTCTCCATTAACGGCCATCGCACGGTTGACGAGATTCACCGGGAACTCGGTATGATCCTGTGGGATTACTGCGGCATGTCAAGGGATATGGAAAGCCTCGAAAAAGCTCTGGGAATGATCAGGGAGCTTCGCGGCCGGTTCTGGAAAGAAGTCAATGTGCCGGGCAGCAGCGAGGATTTGAATCAGAGCCTTGAAAAGGCCGGCCGGGTGGCGGATTTTCTCGAATTCGGCGAACTGATGGTGCTGGATGCGCTCAATCGGGAGGAATCCTGTGGATGCCATTTCAACCTGGCCTGCCAGACAGAGGATCATGAGGCCCTGCGGGATGACGAGAATTACTGCCATGTGAATGCCTGGGAATTTAAGGGCAACGAGCAGGCGCCGGCACTTCATCCGGAACCTCTGGAGTTTGAGAATGTCGAGCTGACCCAAAGGAGCTATAAATAATGACCGCGTCAACGATTAATCTGACATTAAAAGTATGGCGGCAGAACCGAACAGATAAAAAGGGGCGGTTTGAAACCTATCCGGCAAACAATATTTCAACAGATATGTCTTTTCTTGAAATGCTGGACGTGGTCAACGAGGAACTGACCCAGAAAAGTATCGAACCGATTGCATTCGATCATGACTGCCGGGAGGGGATCTGCGGCATGTGCGGTGCGGTCGTAAACGGCCGGCCCCATGGGCAGGAGGCGGAAACCACCCTTTGCCAGCTGCATATGCGGCATTTTTCGGACGGTGATACCATTGTCATCGAACCCTGGCGGGCCCGGGCGTTTAAACAGGTAAAGGATCTGGTCGTGGATCGCTCGGCCCTGGACCAAATTATCCAGGCCGGCGGCTATATTTCCGTCAATGCCGGGGGCGCCCCGGATGCCAACACCACGCCGATCCCCAAGGATGCCGCCGATGCGGCGTTTAATGCGGCCGCCTGTATCGGCTGCGGCGCCTGCGTGGCCGCCTGCCCGAATGCCTCGGCCATGCTCTTTATCGGGGCAAAGGTGTCGCATCTTGCGCTTCTGCCCCAGGGCCGGCCGGAGGCGGCCCGCCGGGTCCGCGCCATGGTCCGTGAAATGGATGAACTGGGATTCGGCAACTGCTCCAATGAGACCGAATGCGAGGTGGAATGCCCAAAAGGGATTTCCATCCGTGAAATCGCCCGTTTAAACCGTGAATTTATGAAGGCTGAGCTAAAATCCGCCTGATCATTGCAAGGACCTGTCATATGAATGCCCTGCCTCATAAATTATTTTCACCTAAATTGAGCGTTCCAAATTTTTAAAATATAAATTTTTGTATTTTTTTAAGGGAGTTGACGCATTTTATAGGTTAAAAATTTGAAACCCTCCGGGATTTCCAATTTCACCGCATCTACTGCGTCAAATGATGTCTCGCATAGGCGACTATAGCTCGACATCATTTTCCTTGTATCTGCGGCAAACTTGAAAATCGCTCAATTTAGGTTTCAGAGAGATTATTCCGGCTAAATGAAAACATGATAGCATCCCGCGGCCAATTTCTGGTATAGGATAAGCCAATACTGCACCGGTCTCAATCTCATTTGAATTCATGAAAACGGGAGGATAAAGGCATGACCAAGACATCTTTAGTTGGCCTGATCATTTTATTAAGCGGGGTGGTGCTTTACGGGTTTAAAATGATTGAAAAAATGATGGCGGGCTCCGGCCCCGGCGGCGGAACAAAAGTCAGCGGCCATATTTCATTTATGAATGCATTCGGCGGTCCGGAAAATTTTGAATGGATCAGCAGTCTGCCGGCCGGTTTCATGCAGAAGTGGATGGATGGCTTTATTCACCTGCCCTTGTTTCTGGTTCTGGTTGTGCTGGGCGCCTTAATCATGATTATAAACGGTATATTTGCCAAGCGATAGGCTGCCCCGACATGCCGGGGCGAGTGCTGCTGCTCGCCCCTTTTATCCATCTGCTGCATCGTATCATTTAATCAGATGGTTGCCGTTATTGCCGGACAGTCGTCCGTGCATCATTTTTTCGATTTAAGGGCCTCCTGGAGCTTCTCGCCGAGAGATCCCATCCCTGTAGATTGCCTAGCGGAGTCATCAGGTGCGTATTTTTTGACGTCCGCCTGATCCACCGCATCCGCCGCTGCCAGGGTAATTTTTTTGTCCCGGCTGTCTATGGCCTCAATTTTAACAGTTATGGGATCATCGGTTTTTAGTTTTTCAATCGCCTGCGGATCCGGTGCCCGGTCAATTTTGGACTTGGGCAGCAGACCGGTAATCCCGGGCGCCAGATTGATGAAATAGCCGAAATCCGCTTTTTTCTCGATCCGACCGGAAACCGTCTGCCCGACAGACAGGCGGTTTTCAATGTTAAGCCAGGGATCGCCCGCGGCATCCTTCATACTGAGCGACATGCGCTTTTGGGCCGGATCAACGGATTTAATCGTCACCGCCACGTTATCGCCGGGGCTCACTTCGTCTTCAGCTTTAACCACCCGCTTGACATGGCTCATTTCACTGATATGGACCAGCCCTTCGATACCCGCCTCAACCTCGACAAAAGCGCCAAAATCTGCACACCGGGTGACCCGTCCTTCAACCTTATCGCCCGCATGAAATCTTTCCGCCGCGGTCTCCCAGGGATCGCTGCTTACCTGCTTGGCGGAAAGCGAGATCTTAAGGCCGCCGGATTTGGGGTCTGCCTCATTAATGGAAAGAATCTTGACCGGCAGGGGATCGCCCACCGACACCGCCTCAGCCGGATCCGCCACCCGGGACCAGCTAAGCTCGGAAATATGCACCATGCCTTCAACGCCGGGGTTGAGTTCAACAAACGCGCCGTACGGCATGAGTTTGGAGACCTTCCCGTTTATCGTATCTCCGGGGCTGACCTGCTGTAAAAACTTTTCCCGTTCTTCGGCGAGCAGCCGTTCAAGATATTTCCGGCGGTTTACCACCACATTGCGCCCCTTTTCCTCAATCCGCTCGATCAAAAATTCCAGGGTGGCGCCGACATAGGCTTCGGGCTTTTCCACGTAGGCATTGTCGATTTGGCTGATGGGGCAGAAAGCTGTTTTACCCATTACCTGCACCTTGAATCCGCCTTTGCAGGTTTCTGTGACTTTGCCTTCAACGGGGATTTTGTTCTGCAGCGCATCATAGAGGAGCTCAGAACTGCCTGTGCTGCCGATGGCCTTGGAGAGCTGAAGTTCACCGTCACCCGCGGCAACTACATAGAGCTCCAGCTGATCACCGACTTTATAAGGGAATTCACCGTTTTCATCAATCAGCTCAGATTTTTCCACGACCCCGTCGATCTTGCTGCCGGTATTTAAGAATACGCTGTCCTGGCCGATCACAATAATTTCTCCGGAAATTTTTTCCCCGACCCGGATATCCGGGCGCATATCGGTCATATAGGATTCAAAAAGCGATTCAAAATCTTCGCTTCCTTCATTATGGGCAAAATTTTGATCCTGGTCGTCTTCCTCGGGATTTTCCCAATCTTTTTCTGTCATGAATGGTTTTCTCCTTGCTGTTAAAAATTTACATCTCTTTTATCAGTATCGATACTGGCTTGCAAGCGGTATCAAAAGCGTCAGCCCGACGGGGTGTTGCATAATCAGGCAGTATTGTTTATATTTATAGCAAAATAAGGAATAAAGGAACTCAGCAAAGGAGGCATTATATATGAAATGTGCGCAATGCGGAGCGGAAATTAATGAAAGCGAGGCCATGGAGGCCCGGGGTCAAAAGGTCTGCGAAGATTGCTATATTGATCTGACGGCTAAACCGAAAACCTGTGATCCATGGGCTGTTTACAGCGCCAAAAATTTATCCGCGGATAATTTTGTTGTCAATGACAAACAAGCCGAGATAATTTCGTATCTGGAAAAAAACGGGCCCACCCCGCCGGAGAAACTGGCCGGCGATTTAAATATCAGCATGGATGACTTTGAACGGGAGATGGCCCCGCTTCGCCACATGGAAAAGGTCCGGGCGCAACTGCAGGACGGTCAGAAAGTTATTTGCCTCTGGTAATTCATGGCTAAAAGGGCTATGTATATTTTAATTGAAATCGCTGCCTGGATAATATGCTTTCATAGATGAATTAGCCCCTTGTCTTTGTATTTCTATGCTCAAAATATCCAATCATGTCATAATCCCGGATTCAGAGCTTGATTTTCAGTCCATCCGGGCGCAGGGTGCCGGCGGTCAGAATGTCAATAAAGTGGCAACGGCCGTGCAGCTGCGATTCGATGTCAACTCCTCCTCTTTGCCTGATTTTTATAAGGAGCGGCTGCTTGAATCCAAGGATCAGCGCATTACAAAGGATGGCGTCGTTATCATCAAGGCCCAGCGATTTCGGAGTCAGCAGAAAAACAGGGAGGATGCGCTGAATCGCCTGAAATCGCTCATAAAAAAGGTTTCTGTCGAACGAAAACAGCGCAGACCGACCAAGCCCTCAAAGGGCGCACAGAAAAAGCGGCTGGAATCCAAAACCAGACGAGGGCGTCTAAAAGCCCTGAGGGGTCGAGTTAAGAATGAATGATCGGTTCGATCCGTTTAAATGAAAGGAAATATAGATGGGGGATAAAGTAGTTTACGGACCGGTCCCGTCACGCCGGCTGGGCCGGTCTCTGGGCGTTGATCTGGTTCCCTACAAAATCTGTTCATATGACTGCATTTACTGCCAGATCGGGCGCACACCGGCGCCGACAATTAAGCGAAAGCCCTATATTCCTGCCGACAAAGTGATCCACGATGTGCAGGAGGCACTGGAAGAAGGCGTTAGCCCGGATTATATCACGCTGGGCGGCTCAGGGGAGCCGACATTAAACAGTGACATAGGGGAAATCATCACCCGGCTTAAATCCGCCACTGATATCCCCATCACTGTGCTGAGCAATGGCTCAATGCTTTTGTTTCCAGCCGTCAGGGCGGATCTGATGGCCGCCGATGTGGTGCTGCCCTCATTTGATGCCTGCACTCCCGAAATGTTTCAAAAGATAAACCGGCCGTGTCCTGAAATCGGGTTTGAAGAAATGGCCGAAGGTCTGGTCCATTTCCGTGAGGCATATACCGGCCGGATATGGGTGGAGCTTTTTTTGATCCAGGATTTAAACACGGCGGATGCGGATATGCAAACCTTTAAATACTGGATGGATCGGGTGCAGCCGGACAAGATTCACCTCAATACGGCGGTTAGGCCGACGGCTGAAGCCGGCATCTCCCGGCCGTCGGATGCGCGTTTGATCCAAATCAAGCAGATGCTGGGGGATCGGGCGGAAATCGTTGTGCCCTATCAGGGGGAGGCGGCTAAATCCGCCGGTTCAGAGATAAATGAGGACTTAATTGAGCTTTTATCGCGCCGTCCATGCACGCTTGACGATATTGCCCACGGGTTGAACACGCATCCACATGAGATCTTAAAATATCTGGAGCCGATGGTAAATGCCGGAGAGATTGAAATGGTTCGCAAAGATGAAGAAACCTACTATCAGCGCCGGCATTAAGCGCCGCTGCCATTGCATACATGCTTCCGGCCGAGGTTATTTTAAAATTTCCACCTTGACGTGCTTCCGCCCCCATTCCAGGGCTTCGGAATGGGACCTGTAATATAGATCAAGCCGATTGGGCCCTTTTATGGCGCCCCCGCGATCCTCAACCACGCCATACCCATAGCCGGGCACATACATGCGGGTGCCGAATGGATGATGCCGGGTGTCTGCGGCAATGGTGCCGTCCCGGGGCAGCCAGAGCCACGGAAAAACAATCCGAAACGGGATTATCCATGGATGCTTGATACTATCCGCGGAAAACAGCCCGGGCCTGGGCTCATGCGGCTTGGTAGCGCTTGCGGTCAGACCGGAATAGGGTTTCCCTGCGTATTTGCCCTCACCGATATAACGGTTCCAGAAATCCAGTTTCAGGCATTTCCAGCTGCCCCGCTCCCAGTTGCAGCATTTGCCGCATCCGCAGTAGGCTGTGACGTCCATGGTCCGGACTATCCGCTTCTGAGCGCATGAAGGCAGACTGATAAAAAAGCCGAGCAGAATCAGGCTGATCAGCAGCCGCCCCTTTTTTTTGCGCTCCCTTAAACGCATTCTGATTCCTTTATGTCCAGACACCGGGAATCCGTGTGTCGCAGAATTTGCAATGACTGCCGTTTAAATTAAATTCCGGCATTTGATAGCCGGTGCGTTTGATTAAAAGTCTGCCGCAGTTATGGCAGTAGGTATGAGTGCCCTCATGGCCGGGCACATTGCCCACATACACATACCTGACACCTTCTTTCATGGCCAGTTCGCGAAATGCGGTCAATTTGGACACAGGTGTGGGCGGCAGGCGGTCCAGTTTATACCGGGGAAAGAAGCGAAGAAAATGGAGCGGATGATCCGGCCCTAAATTTTTAAGAATCCAGCCGCACATGTTCTTGATCATCTCCGGATCATCGACATAGCCGGGCACCACCAGCGTGGTCATCTCAAAATGTACGCCCTTCTCATGCAGGGTTTTGAAAGTATCCAGCACCGGCTGGAGCCGGCCGCCGTTTAATTTATGATAAATCGCGTCACTGAATGATTTCAGATTCACATTGGCCGCATCCAGAACTTTACACAGTTGCAAAAGCGGTTCCTGATTAATAAAGCCGTTAGATACCCACACATTGTAAATCCCATGCTGATGGGCGATTGCCGCTGTATCCGCCATGTACTCGAAATAGGTGGTGGGCTCGGTATAGGTATATGAAATGGAGGCCGCCTCGTTTTCCCTGGCTTTTTCCACCAACGCTTCCGGAAACAGGTCATAGTGCCGGACCGTCTCCGGTTTTACCTGGGATATCTGCCAGTTCTGGCAGTTCAGGCACCTGAAGTTGCAGCCGGTGGCGGCGATGGACAGGGATCTGGACCGGGGATGAAAGTGGAACAAGGGTTTTTTTTCAATCGGATCCAGATTTACCGCGCAGAGATTTCCATAGGCAAGGGTATAGAGTTTGCCGTCAATGTTTACCCGGGAGCGGCATATGCTGCGATCGCCGTCAGAGAGCTCGCAGCTGTTCGGACAAATGCCGCAGGCCACATTCCCGTTTGGCAGTTTATGATAGTAATCAACTTCCCGGGACCATTTCCAAAGCTTATCCGGTGCGTCGTTTTTAAAAACAGTGCCGGAGATATCGGAGGGTTTATCCGATTTTCCGGCAAAAACCGATGCCGGATAGGGCAGCAAGGCGGCGCCGGCCGCCAGCGTACCGGCTGTCAAAAATTTACGTCTGGATATGCAGATCATGGCCTGTTCGTGTTAAAATTAGACTTGCGGTTTTAATCCCTGCCAGAGCCGCCGCAGCCCATAGGATACCTGCATAGGGAATCAAGAGTACGCTGGTAACCAGTGTGCCGGCGGCAGCTCCGATCAGGTCTGCTGAAAATGACTGTATCGCGGCGGACTGGTTGCTTCCGCGCAGATAGAGGGCGACCGGAAACTGGCATCCGCAGGCAGCGGACACCATAAACCCGAAAGCCAGAAAACTGCCCAACGGCAGATGATCGCCCACTATGTAAACACCAGCAATAAAAAAAAGCAGCAGACCGATCAGCAGGGCATCGGTAATCATTAGCACATGGCGGCCGTACTTGCGAAGCCGCTCGCCAAAGAACGCCCCCGGCAGAAGTCCGGCCAGAAAAACCGTGACGATCAGCCCGATTTGGTAATAAATATAGCCAAAAAAGATCTGAAATGCAAACACCACCAGGATTTCACTGCCCATGGTCAGGCAGCCGGTGGAAAAAAGCACAAATTCTTCCCGGCTGATCAGAACAAAATACAGCCCGACCAATACCGCGATCAAGCCTAAAAACAAGGCGGGCGAGCTGGCATACTGGCTGAACCATTCGGCAAACATGATGCGGATCATGTTCGGGGCATAATCCCGGTTAACCGGTGCATCCGGCATGACCTCCGCCTTGAGCCGATCAATCCGGGTTTTGGTGATATTGCCGTAAAAATAGCCCTGAATATAGGTGGTTTTAATCTCATTGGCGGCCAGCAGATTCGGAATATCCGGGTTTAGCGGGGCGTTTCGGCATAAAAAGTATATCCGCTCTCCGGGCAGCATCAGAACATGGTCAAATTGGGTTTTGGCGGTTCGGTAAAGCGAGGATATCTTCTCCCGCTGGGCCTTTGAGAGATAATTGTTAATGCCGTCCACGGAGAAGAGAAATATGCCTTCCGGTTTTAGGCGTTTTCGGGCCAGCTCGAAGAACCGGTCCGTATAAAAACGGTTCAGCTGGAATGTATCCGGTTCCGGCAGGTTTAACAGAATGGCGGTATAGGTTTTATCCGTTTCCTTTAAAAATGCCCGGCCGTCCTGGTGGATCACGTTTAGCCAGGGCGGCTGTTTGAGCAGATTAAACCGGAATTGGACCTGGGTTATCCGGGGGTCGATTTCTACATAATCCACCTCTTCAGGCTGGTACTTGGCAATTTCTTTCATGATGCCGCCCTCTGCGGAAATCAGCAGGATTTGGTTGACCGCTTCAAGCTGGGATAAGGGGTAGTGGACGGTTTCTTCTGCCAGGGTTAAGTTCTCGCTGCTAAACAGGGGCACCCCGTCCAGAAACAGGGTCTGCTGACCATCGGCCTGATGCACTTCAATTCGGCCGTACCTGGACTCTTCGTAATAGGCCAGATCCCCTTCCTCGGGTACAAGCGAGGGACGTTCCATATAAAGGCCAAACGCCAGACAACCCAGGCTGGCTGTCAAACCGGCCGCAAACACGGTTTGCATCCGCTTTGGCCGGGGCATCAATAAAAATGCCGCAATTATCAGCGGCAAGTTGGCAAAAAAAAGCGCCTGAAAGGGGGACAGAAAAATAACCAGGGCAAAAGAAAACAGCGCCCCGCCGGTCACATCGCCGATGTTATCGGTTATATAGATCCGGATCCCCGGATAGTTTGGGATCAGCTTCTCCGCCACACTCAGGCTGTAGGGCAGGGCAAAACCCAAAACCAGGCAGTACGGGGTAATGGTTAAAAGCGTATAAATAAGCGTCGGGTAGAAACCGAGGGATGCCCCGTGAATAAAAAAAACATCCCGCAGTTCCCGGATCGCATAGACCTCCAGCGGCGATAGCGCCACCAGGAAAAGCGAGAGCCAGCTGAGCCGCACAAGCGTTGCCCCCCGGCCGGCCGTTTTGGCCAGCATGGTACCGATACCCCCCAGCAGCAGCCAGTTGAAAAGAATCAGGGCAACGACGAATTCATTGCCGTTAAACAGGGACAGAAACTCCCGGATGACCAGCAGCTGGGTCACCACCGAGGATATGCCGGTGGTGATGACAACAAGGGCGATCAGCCGATCATTTGTGCTCTTCAAAATACTGTACCTGGTAGGTCAGGACTTCCAGATCCCCCTTTTTCCATTCATCCCCCGGCAATCCGGCTTTGAGACATAGGTGGGACAAAAATGATTCTTTGTCCGGAAGCTGCTCCCAGACCTGCGGAAGAAATGTTGAGCTGTGCATGCCCTTTTTAATAATTACCCCGTCTACCTGCGGCCGAATCCTGGCCAGAAGGTCATCCGCATCTTTGTATGCAAGGGCCTGGGGCTCGGTCAGGAGGCTTACCTCAATTTCGATCTGATCAAGCTCCTCCCTGGAAAGCGCCGGGAACCGGGGGTCACTGAAGGCGGCATTAAGGGCGTTATCTTTAACCCCTTCTGCGAGCGGTTTATCCGGCAGCAGGTTGCCGATGCATCCCCGAAGCTGGTTGTTTTTGGTCAGGGTGACGAAGGTGCCGCGCTTTGATTGAAAAACCGCATCAGACATACGGGATTCAATATCTGCTGCCGCATCCGGCTTAACACCGAGCCGGCCGGCAATGGTCTGCCTGGCAAGCTGGACGAGCTGCTGCCCTTTTTCTTCGCTCATTTCATTTGACTGTGTCATGGCCTCCTCTCCGTAAAAGGCAATGGCAGTATAGCCGACAACCTGCTGGCGGGGGCCCGCCGTATCTCCGCTGTTCTCATGAAAAAGCAGCACAGGCTCCCAGTTATGCTGTTTGGAGAGATTGATCAAAACCTGAAGCGCGGCCAACCCGCACGCCCGGTTACTGCCATCTGCCAGATCTTTGTCATTTAGATTTAATATCCGGTTTATGGTTTGTTGATCGCGTTTATTGGCTTTTTCATATGAAAGATAATGCGAAAGATCCGTGCTGACAACCAGCAGGGTGGTATGATCATAGATGCTGTCAATGGCTCCTGCATATTGCTCAATATCCCCCGGGCCCATGACAATCGGCACCATCCGGAAATCCCGCAGCTTTGTCTGGAGAAACGGAAGAACCACCTCAATGCTGTGCTCTTTTTGATCGGATGCCGGAACATGCCGAAAACAGTCAAACCGGCGCCGCAACTGATCGGCATCCGGATGCAGATCAATTCGCCCCAGCGGGGTTTCATATGAATCCGCGTTGCTGATGGCGCAATTGCGAAATCCTACGCGGTGATCCGGCCCGAGAACAATAACTTTTGAAAAGTCCGTGCCCTCCAAAACCCGGGCTGCATGGGCCGCCGTGCGGCCCGAATAGATATATCCGGCATGGGGCATCACCAGCGCCTGTAAATTTTTATCCGGCGGCACCTGTATATTCGTTTTTTTGGCTTCTTTCAGAAATTTTTGTATTTGCCGATCCAGCTGTTCGGGATCTTCGGGATAGAATTTACCGGCAAATGCGTCCTTTCGAATGCCGCCCGCATGAACCGGAATGGCACTCAAAAAAACCAATAAACAAAAAACTGTCAGGAGGTTAAATATTAAGCTGTTGATTTTCATGATATTATAAGTAAAAATAGGATTAGCATCCGTGCCCGAAAACGAACAAATTATCCAAGATACAATACAATCTTGTCAAATAAAAATATTTCGGCAAAAAAGAATTATAGAGCTGAGACAAGTTCATGAAAAAACGCCTGATTATCCTGAAATTTGAGACAAGTGAGGATTTCTGCCGCTACTATGAAGAAATCCAGCAGAAACACCTGCTTGTGCCGACGCATACCCCTGTCGCCCACGGCACGCCGCTTGTTATCTCCTTGATTATCCCGATGCTCAATCGTCTTTTTTCTTTGGAAGGAAGTGCCGGAAAACACATAGAGTCGCCAATTACCGGTATGCAGGTCAATCTGGATGATAGTTTTGATGATTTTATTTATGAACTTGACACCGAACTCTCTGCACATGATGAGTATGCGCAAAGACTCAATTGTGCACCGTTTTATGAAGCGCCTGCAGACGAAACAGATGACGGGGAGCTTTCCCTGGATCTGGATTATGACCAGCGTATCAGTATCGGGGGGGCTGCCGCACCTTTCGAATCTGAAAGCACGTCCAAACCCTCTGAACCGGAACCAGTGGAATCAGACGCGTCGATAACAGAGGGGATCGAAATGCCGGATTCATTTGAGCAGCCGGATGCTTCCCAGGCCCCTGCCGCATTTGAATGGATCCGCGAGGTCGTCTCCCATCAGGAATATGAAATCGAGGCCGAGGAACCGCCCGTTGATCACGGCCAAGCCCTTCATGATAAAAAGGACCTGACTGCTGAGGATCGGCAGCGGGTGGAGCCGGTGGGACAGTTTATCATGAATTTAACCAAGGCGATCCTGCGCAGCGGCTACTACGATCCGGATCATCCGGGCGCGGTATCTGCCAAGCATGGGCTTTACGAAGAATTTCAAAAAGTGCTTTTTGATAGCCGCGAACTGATGATCACCAAGGAAGAGACCCGCGAGCATGTGGATTTTCTGATAACCGGGATTCTGGATCTGCCCGTGACGGTCCGGACCGTGGTGGGCCAGGGGAAAGCCGAACTGTTCGCCCCCAAACTGCACGAATATTTTGAAAAAAAGGAACTCCTCAGCCTGGCTCTCAAAAAAGAGATTAGCACTAATCATTTTGAAAAATTCATTGATATCATGAGCGACCCCAAAGTGGACCGCTCGGAAGACCGCAAACCCGGTCAGATTTTAACCGACGCCCTGGTGGCGGACGGGATCTCTGAAATTTCCGCCGTATTCTTTGATGACCGGTTAAACCTTGAAAAAGACCTGCCGTGGCGGGTTGAGATGGCCATGCACCGCCTGGCCAAGGACTTAAAGCTGCTGCCCATGTTCAAAGGCACGGAGTCGGATATCGTCTCTCAGATCAAGCAGCAGTCCATCCAGGATATCATTCGTCCCTTAAAGCACCCCAAACTGCTCAACGATTTTCTGGTTAACTGCTATATTATCGCCCAACACATAGAAAACATGAAGCCGCGGGAGATTGAGCAGATTATCGTGGATTCGTTTCCAATCGACATGCTGCTGCCCACCTCCAGCTATACCTTTGAAGAGCTTGACCGTCTAAATGCCATGAAAGACGAGTCTCCGGACAGCGCCAGTGTCGACCGGCGATTAAAGGGCATTAAGCGCATCCTTAAAATGGTGGCCCGCCGGGTCGTTCTGGAAAAAGCCAAAGGCGGCCAGAACTTTCTGGCCCATTTATATGACAATCACATCCTTAGCTTTGAAGAACTGCCGGCGGACGCCCAGTATGTCATCAATACCCGGGAAATGGCGCGGGATGTGAAAACCCGTTTTTCCAGCTATGCCGAATCCTTGCGAAGCGCAAATGATGTGGATGATATTATTGTTTTTTTAAAGTGTTTCCGGCGGATCATGCCGCTTTTGATTGAAGACAGGGATTGGCGGCTTATTGCGGAGATTTCAGATGTGATCGAGGAAAGCGCCGGCAGATTGCCGCATCCCAAAAGCCAATCCATTGACGCCCTGGCTGCGGAAACCGTTTACCTGAAGGCTGATAAAAATACGGATGCCTTGGATGCAGACAAAAACGAAACCGTGCAAAGTGCGCTTGACTATGTATTCCTGGATCAAGCGCATACCCTGGCCAAAGCCTATGAACTCGTTGATCCGGAAGAACGAAAACACCTGGACCCCATCTTTGACTGCCTGGGCTATTTGGGCGTTGAGACCCTGGGCCGGATCCTGGCTGATACACCGGACCGTCAGTTGCGCGGCCATATCGTGAACTGGCTGATACAAAAAAAAGCGGCTTCCCGGAAATGGGCGCACCGCATTCTAAAAGAGCCGAATCACAAATGGTATTTGTACAGAAATGCCATACTGATTCTTCGGGAAGTCAGCAATGACCCGGCTGATGCGGACAGCATCCGGCCGTTTTTAGATGATACAAACGCCAGGCTGCGGCTTGAGGCCCTAAACGTTATTTCAAGGCTTAAGCCCAAGGACCTGGAAACCTTAATCATCGCTGCGCTGGGAGATTCAGACTCCCGGATAAACTGGCAGGCGGTCAAAGCCCTGGGCGAACTCCCTTCGGTCAGCACCGGCAGCATACAAGAGATTCTCGACATGCTGACCCTTGAGCCACCGGACCCGGAAAATGCATCAACCCATTTCAGGCACGTATCCCTTCTGATCAGCACCATCAACGGCCTGCGCCAGATACCCATGCGCGGCCGCATTGAATCCGATGTCATCCGCCTGGCCGAACAGATCGCCTTTAAGGATAAAAAATGGCGGCAGATCCTCAAACGGGTGGTGGGTGCAGAAGATGCATCGGTGATATTAAAGGCTGCTATTCCACTGCTCGGCCGCATCGGCGGGCCGGAAGCCGAAACCTTTCTGAAAAAGCTCTCCAAAAGCCGGCCGGACCTGTCCACGGCAATCAATGAGGCCCTTGAAAGCATCCAAAAGCGCGTCTAAATCAATCAGCGATCCGGTTTACGTCTTCTTAATCCATACGCTTTTCATGGATCATCATGCTCCCGGCGGGGCAATCCGTATGGGCGGCCACCACCGGACATTTAACCTTAAAAATAAAGAAAATGTGCTGATTCGCGTCTGACAGGGATTCAAAGTTGCCCTGGCCCTTTGCCACCACCAGATCCGCATCTTTGAAAGCCTGCTGAAAGGATTCGCTGCACTGATCCAAAATCGTGCCTGGTGCGTCCGATCCGTTGTCCATCACATCCACCAGTTCCGTTATACCGGTGAATTCTGCATCCGCGCGCGTGGCGTCATTGATGACCGGGCCGCCGCGCACCACATAGGTGATGTGGTCCCGCTCAAGGGTTTCAATCAACAGCCGGTCAAAAACGATTTCCCCGGTATTGTCGCCCAAGAACAGGATGTTCCGGGCAGATGCCATGGCTGCCTGAAACGCGCTGACATCTCCCTCCAGGGGGTGGGTCAGGGACTGTTCAATCACCGAGGCGACTTCCGCCTGGTTCACGGATTCCGCCAGCCCGAAGTCAATGATGTTTCCGGCAATAGAGAGGCGGATGGCCGCTTCAAGGGGATTTTTCGACTGCCCGATGGTTTGCTTTAACTGCGGATAAAGCGACAGTCCAAATTCATTGTATTGTTTTTTGACCGCCGCATAGGGATCGCTGTTGCCTGTGGCCTCCCGGATGATTTGATGGATGCGCCGGCCCATCAGGGGCGGCGGCTGATTGAGGTTCATGCCGGCGACATCTGAAAGGACGCGCCGCAATACATGCTCATGCACATGGGCATCAGCGGTCGCAAGCCTTGCAGCATTTAAGGCCTGCTTCAGAAAGCAGGGGATGCATTCGTGATAGGTCTGCATAGATATCTTTTCTGTTGCTCAGTTTTAAATCTGTATCATAGAGTTTAAAAACGCTCCCGGTAAGCCATAAACCGGTCTTTCACCGTGGCCATGGCTGATGCATCCGGATAGTTCTTAAGGTGGTCATAACATTTTTCAAGCCGGGCATCCAGCGGCGGATGGGTGGAAAACCAGGAGCCTTTGTGGGTTGCAGCCGCCTGCTTGGCCTTAAGCATTTCCAGCACCCGGATCATGCCCCGCGGGTCATAGCCGGTGCGATAGCCGAATTCCATCCCGGATTTGTCCGCTTCAAACTCCATATTCTTGTCAAGGCCTTTATCAAAGAGCACGGTCTGAAGATCGCCGATCATTGAGCGGTATTTCTCGCCTTCCTCGCTGTCCATGTTAATGGTGCCGATCTTGCCCAGCCCTTCAAAGAATTTGGCCCGTCGGATGGACTGCAGGGCATGCTTATGCGAGACATGGCCCACCTCATGGGCCAGTACGCAGGCCAGTTCTGCTTCATCGGACATGGACCGGACCAGCTGGGAACTCAGAAAAATAATCCCGCCCGGACAGGCAAACGCGTTGTATAAAGGGCTTTCGACGATGACAAAATAATAATTGATATCCGGCCGGATGGAGTTGCTGGCCGCTGCTTTGCCGAGAATATTGACATATTCCTGGAGTTTTTTATCCGCCACCGGCAGACCGTAACGCTGGAAGCCCTCAAGGGCCAGACTTTCGCCGATATGGAATTCAGTCTCGTAATCCATGCCTTTCGCACTCTGGGCAATGCTGCCCAGCCCCTCCGCTGCCTGTCTGGCCTTCTGGATATCCTCGTTTTTACCTTCCGGATCAAGGATTTTAAAAAGATCCATGGCATAGGCCGGGCTGGCCAGTCCCAGCGCCAAAGGGGCGGCCAGTTTCAAAAACTGCCGCCGGGTCTTATGGTTTTGATGATTACCTTTTTTTCCCATGTCTATATCCCCCATCATTATTCGGCGTATTCGCCGACACGGCCGTTTTCTAAAAACGATTCGAGTTCGCGCGCCGAGATGGACATGGAAAGCACCTCATCCAGCGCTTCCCGGCTTTGCTTCGGCGTACCGGTTTTCTCCGCATACGCCTCCGCCTCTGGCGAGAGCCCCCGGATACTGCGGGCGCTGTCAGCGGTCTCGGTTTCAACCGAGCTGCCCCCCAGGCCGCCGAGAAGCCCCCCGATGCCGCCGCCCTCATCTTTTTTTTCGCTATCTGCGATTTCTGGTTCTGTGTCAGAAACTTTGCCCCGGTAGACCCAGCCGGTCCGGCCATTTTCCGTGGTGACCTGATACCATCTGGATTCATAGGCCTGAACCGAAAGCTCGGCCCCGCGCTCAAGCTCGGCAATGGTATCCGAAGAAATGGATCGCTCGGCTTTTAGATCCGCGCTCCCGGAAGTCACCCAGACGATCTCTTCGCTTTCCGCAAAAGCAAGGCCTGCAGCTGCCAGGCAGAACACAGCCAGAAAAAACATCAGTTGAATGCGGGTTTTCATTTTTACTCCTTTTTTTATTTAAAATCGCCCACCAATGTAAACGCCCCCCAGTAGCCCGGATGCGGATACCGGCCCTTTACGTGACGGGCGGCGGCGCGCAGGCTGTCCGCCTTATTGTTCTCCGTATACCGGCGGTAGAAGGTCTTTATCAGCATGGCGGTGGATACATCGCTCACCCGCCAGAGGCTTGAAATGATCGTGTGGGTGCCGGCATAAAAAAACGAGCGGTTCAATCCGATGATTTCATCCCCGGCTTCCACTTTCCCCAGGCCGGTCTGGCACGCACTTAAGCATACCATATCCGCCCGGATATCCAAGCCGAAAACTTCAGCCGCCCGCAGATCCCCATCAGTTTTGATGCTTACCGGGCTTTCCGCCTCTGCCGGCCGGCTCAGCTTGATGGCGGACATCAGCGGATTGACAGGATCGAATTCGCCGTGCGAGGCAATATGGATGATATCAAACCGGGCGATATTTTCTACCACCCAGGTCTCGGTCGCATTGTCCCGCGTGAGGGTGGTAATCTCCGGAAAATTCCAGTGGATGGAGTTTACCTCCTGCTCGGCAAAGGGCAGTTCCAGGGCCGGGTTTTCCAAATCCGGGTTGCCGATGGCAAGGACCTGGAGCTGGAGCTTGGGCCGCTTGATCCTTCGGGGCAGGGTATAATCCAGCACACTGGCACTTGGCAGATAAAAAAGCGAAAACTCGTCAATCAGAAAATTCTCTTTGCTTGCCAGGGTGGCAAAGGAGAGATAGTGCAGCGATCCATGGGGAATGATCCCCAGCGTATGGATGCCGTCAAGGGCCTCTGTGACCGGCGCGATCAGCCGGTCGTAGAGCTCTTTTGAATGGGTTTCATAGGGCTCCAGGTTCTGAATAATCCGCCGGTACCTGTGCACACGGGAGTTTAACCGGCTTTGATCCGAGGGAATACGGAAAAGCCGTACCGGGGCATCGCCTGAGCCCGCCTGCGGATTTTTAAGCGCCCAGCACAGGATTTCATTATCCAGCACATAATAGGACAAAAGTCCGGCCCCGGTTTCCAGGCGGCTTATAATTTTATCAGCGCTTACGGTGGGAATGGAAATAAGTGTTGAGAGACGGGGGTGTTTGGCCTGGATATCCAGCATCAGGTTCTGCCGCTCGTTTTTTAAATTTTTAAGCGCCTCCTGGTAGGTCTGGACTTCAGCCGCGCTTTGGGCAGCCGCCAGAAGCTGCTCAGTCGCCTCGATTTCAGCGGCCAGCACGGCCTGTTTATCGTAGAGTTCGGTTTCAATCGCACTTCCCAGCGAAATCCGCTGGGTGCCCAAAAGATCGATGAAATTTCTGGACCGGGAGCGCTCCGCGATTTCAAACGCCGCCTCCGGCTGCTCCATATCCGCCAAAAGGCGCACCAGATCTTTATACACGTCGAGCCGGTTTTCCATGAAATTTTCCTTGAGCTCTTTTACTTTTATGGCAGAGCGCATGGATTCGATGATGTCAATCGCATCGCGCAGATAGGTTTCAGCCGCGTCCCGGTCGTTCTCAAGGGCAAGGCTCACCCGGCCCAGGCCGTAAAGCGCCCGCCAATGGGTTTCCTTTATCCGCATTTTTTTTGACAGCGAAAGCGCCTCAGAATAGGCGTCTTTGGCGGATTCATGGGTTTTTAGGGCAAGCAGCGCATTGCCCAGGCCGAGCCGGGCTTTGGCGGCATTAATCTGATTACCGATGGCATTTGAGAGCTCAAATGCCTTTTCAAATAGCGGCACGGCAGTATCCGGCTGCTTCATTTCCAGATAGGTCAGCCCTTTGTTTCGGTAGTCATAGGCCATGGCCCATTTGGATTGGAGCTCTGTATCAATGGCAAGCGCCTGATCAAATGTCTCCTGGGCTTTTTGATAGTCGCCCCGCTCCCGGTGTACCAGGCCGATGTTATTTAGGGTGGAGGCGATTTCATCCGGCCGGATATCAAGCTGCCGGGCCTGGTTAAGGGCGATTTCCAGTTCGGTCAGGGATTTTTCGTAGTCCCCGAGCGACCACCAGATCAGGCCGGCCGTATTTTTGGAGATCACCTGAAGAAGGGGATAGTCAGTTTGCCCGGCCAGCTCATGGCATTTTCGCTGAAGCTTGAAGGCGGTTTCAAAATCCCCCTGAAACCAGGCATTGTTTGCCTGTTCGATGATGATTTTGGCTTTAAGCCGATTTTCATTTAAACCGCTGCCGGCAGCTATTGAAAGCGCCTTCTCATACTGAGTCTCGGCTTTGGGAAAAACACCCAGCAGGCGATAGCATCGGCCGATATTCAGACGGGCTTCGGCGGTTTTTCCCGGGTTGTCCATCTCCTCGTACAGGGCAAGCGCTTTTTCATAGTGACGGATGGCCTCAGGGTAGCGGTTTAGCCGCAGATCATGGATACGGCCGATGTTTAAATGCTGGGCAGCCAGCATCTGGCGGTCATTGATGTCCCGGCTTAATTCGGCCGCTTTTTGAAATCGGCTTAGCGCGGATTCATAATGGGTGGCATTCTCCAGTACCACGCCCAGATCCTTCATGGCAGCGGCCAGTTTCTGATCCGCACCCAGCATGGCGAGCATGTCCACTGCCGTCTCGATCACCGGAACCGCCCGGTCATATTGGCTTTTCCGGGCATGGATGAGGCCCAGGGTCAGCATGGCCTCGGCATGGGCGCGGCTGTCCGGCTGTTCGGCTTCGAGTATTCCGGTAAGTTTTTCTGCAAACGTAAGCGCCTTTTCCAGATATCCCGCCTGATAGGCGGATTCCCGGCCAAACTGGTACAGGGCCGGCAGGTATTGGCTGAAATCCGGAATCTCAGAAGCGATGGGTATAGCATGTTCAAAATTAACCAGCGCTTCTTTCGGGTTGCTGTTATCAAAGGCCGACCGACCGGCCTTGATATAAGCAATAAAGTTTTTTCTGGCAAATTCAGAGGATCCATCCGGGGTCATGCCGGCATCTCCGATATAAACCGGCCGGAAAGGTTTGCCAGTCATGGCGGTAGCATCAAAGGGGGTCATCTCCATATACCCGCTCAATAAATCCGCAATCCGGGCCTTTTCCTCGGAAAACGGCTGTTTAAGCAGGATAAGGCTCGGGCATCCGTAAATCGCAAACAGGTGGGCGATGCGATCGATTTCCGATACCGGGGGATCGGAGATAACAGATAGCGTCAGGCTGGAAGTCTGCGAAAGCAAATCCGCCAGGGGCAGACGCTTTCCAGATCCTGTATAAACCGCCAGAAACGATCGGGCTGATTCCCCGGCATTGGTGGGGACAGTCGAAACCCTGGCCATAGGGTGGGGCATGATAAGGGTGTTTGCGGCGCTCAGCGCATATGAATCATTGACAGCGGACCGGTCTGCCCCGTCTTTCCAATTCATGATCTCGAACAGATCCGGAAAACCGCTTAAATCCAACTCATCTGATACGCTCAGAAGATGCTGTTTAAAGGGTTTTTTACTGGAAAGACAGCGATACAGGTGAGTCCCGCTTAACGCCTGCGGATAGGGTTGTTCCAGATCAAGCGCCAACGGGGCTTCATAGGCAATATAGGCCAATTTTTCAGGGCCGAATTCAGACAAATGTTGCTCAAGAGCATTCAAATTTTTGGCCGTGTCAGCGGAAAGGCCCTGCGGGCTCACATGGAAGAGCACATAGGCGGGCCTTGGCCGGCTGGTCGGAAAAATCCGGAGCATGGCCTCGTCCTCTCCCAGGGCATCCATCAGATCCATTGCCTCGGCGGGCCTGGGGCTTAAAAAGTCCATGAAATCAGCCGTCAGAGGGTCGTTTCCGTTTTGAATGCGCGCTGAGAGGGTATGGCAGGTGGTGATAAGCTCCTCATAGCGCGAGCCAAGCCCGGAAAGCTTATCTGAATCCGGATTTTCCGACTGATTTTCTGCTGCCAGTTGATCAGCGATTTTCTCCGCCCGGCGGGAGGCGCCCAGGATCATCATGACCCGGTTTTGGGTGTCTTTGTCTTTAATTTGCCGGATAAGATCCGGCAAGTTCTCGGTCTCAGATGCCAAAAGTGACTTTTCACGGTCAAGCCGTTCTTTGATATACGGTTTTCTGTCCGGATCCCCAGCATCCAGTTCCGTTTGATAGGTGCGTATCCGCTCAAGCCGCGGATACATATTTTCATAAAATGCGGCTTCGTTTTTTCCGGCTGACTGGATATGCTCTGCGGTCCGGTTGAAGCGCTCCAGTTCGGCAATTTGTTCGGCCAGGTTAAAGGCGGCTTCCGCGTTTTTCGTTTTAAGCGTCTTTAAAACAAGCGGACCGAATGAGTTTATAATTTCCATGGGCTGACACCCGGCCCGGGCCGGGGTTATATTTTGGAGCACGGAGAGCGCTTCTTCAAGCCGCCCAAGCCCGGCAAGGGCCCGCCATTTGAGATCCGGAAGGACGCCTTCTTCCGCGGCGGAAAGGGCTTTTTTAAAATATTCATCCGCGTTTTGGCTGTCCTTTACCCGATGGGCGAGGGCTGCGAGATTCAAACTCAGCCGGGCTTTAACTGCATAAGCCTGCCGGGCCGGCTTAAAGGTCGTTTGCCCGCAAAGCTTAAGGCCTGCGGTAAAATGGCCGGCCGCGCGGGTGAGGCGGTTCATTTTTTTAACCGCAGCGTCGGCATCCGCATAAAACAAATTTCCGGCTGTCGCGGCATAGGCCACGCCCATGCAATTGTGGTATTCGGCACGCTGAAGGGAATTCCGGGTGGCGGCAGAGGCCTCGAGGAGCTCCCGGGTCTGGCGATCCAGGGCCTTAAATCTTTTTAACCGCTCATCCGTTAGTCCGCGGCCCGCTTTTTCCGATGGGCGCACGGCTTCCATTGCCGCGGCCATGTTGGTGAGATTCATGGCAGCGCTGACCGGCGACTGCATTTTAAGACAGAGCTTTGCAGAATAGGCAAACCGGTCAAAGGCTGTCTCCGACTCATCCATGGCATGGGCCAGAAGTCCGGCCCGGTGATAAAGAAGCGCCACGCCGTAGAGGTCGTTTTCAGAAACGGTATCGCCCATGGGGTATTCGTCTAGCTGTTTGTCAATATGGGCGCGGGCAGCCTTGAGATCCCCCAATTCAAGACGGATGCGTGCGATAAATGTTTCAGCCAGGCGCTTTTCCTGGAGTTCAGAGAACCCGTGGGCCGCTTCAGTGGCGCCGGCCGTATCCAGGGCGGTTTGAAAGGAAATATCGAAGAGGGCCTGTTTTTTCTTTTTCTTCTTCTCCGGTTTGGGGACTCCGTGGGCATCGACCAGCTCCGGGACCTTTTGAAATGCTTCAGCGGCGGTTTCAAGCAGGCGCCGCCGCTTGGCCCCGGTAAAGGTCCGGGCATAGTGATAGGTGTTATAGGCGATGGCGCGGCGGTTTCTGGCCAGATTTCGGGGCAGGCCCTGCTTTTGATTGAGGGCAAAGACTTCCTTAAATGCGTCAATGGCGCATTCCCAATCCCCAAGCTCCTGGCAGACAAGGCCCAGCCGGTCGGTCATTTCAGTTTTCAGGGTGATCAGCCGGTCCGGAAACGAAAGGGCTGAGGCAATATTCTGGGTCATTGCGCCAAGCGTCTCGGATGGATTCTCCATAAACGCCCGGCAATTGCCGCCGGCACACGCGGCATTCACATCTTCGGCAAGTGAAGCGCTGGATTGGTTCAGCTTTTTTTGCCTGGCCAGCAGCTGCCGAATACCGGTTTTATAATGCTCCCAGGCCTCATCCGGCGGCGCTTTGGCAGAGTCGGCGAGCTGGGCCACCTGATCACTGATTTCAGCCTGGTCATTGGCAATGGCTTCGGCCCGATCTTTTAATTTCGGCTGTTTCAAGGCCGGTGCAATGATCCGGTCCCGGATCAGCCGGTGCAGGCGGTCAAAGCCTTTGGCTGAAGCCAGGGGCGCCATGCGCTCATCAATTTTTTTAAGCGCCCGGCTATAGGCGGTTTTGGCCTGTTTTGCGGCCCTGGCCTGAAAGGCGCATTCCCCCAGGCGTTTATAGAAAATAATCTCGGTATTCGGGTCTGAGAAGGCGCTCTCCCGGTCCAGGCGTTTGGTATAGTATTCCAGGCCCTTGCCGTATTGTCCGAGCAGATAAAACGCGTTTCCGATGTTTAGTTCCAGGTTGGCGGCATTTTCCGGGTTTACATCCGGATCATTTAAAAAATAGGCTTTTTTATATAATTCAAGGGCGTGTTCAAGCTGTTCGGGGTTGTCGTAAACCGTTTCCAGGACCTCATAAATATAGCCCAGGGTTTGATGAAAATATTCGACATGCCCGTTTAAACGGACCGCCTGCTTAACCAGGTCCCGGGCCTCTTCAACGGTCTCTTCGGTTTCCAGGTAGGTCAGGGCAAGTCCTGTGGTATAGAGCCAGATCGGCTCGTTCGGGTTCTTTTCAAGTTTTCGGCGGTAGCCGGCCAGTATTTGTTTTATATCGCCGGCAGCGGCCGCACACTTGATGTATCCCCGATGCGCAGGGATGATGGTTTCGTCATAGTCGATCAGCTCCTTGAAGGTGTTTTTAGCAGACGGGATCTCGCCCAGCCGGTACAGAAACTCCCCGGAAGATACGGTTTTTCGGATGTATCCGTTTCTGGCCAGCTGATAAATCCGGTCTGTGGAAAGCCGCCGTTCAATCTCCTTTTCATAAAGATCAAGGGCCTGCCTGAAACGCTCCTCCTGGTAAAGGAGCTCTGCCAGTGAAAACCGGGCTGCCGCCGCCGGGGTGCTCTTTTCCGCAAAGCTGTCAATAACGGTTTGATAGGCTGATTTGGCGCTTTCCCGGTTTCCGGCGGCATAATAGAGGTCGCCGATCCGATTGAAGGCCGCCATGGCGAGCACCGGGATGTCCGTGCGGCTTTCTTCCGCAATCCGGCGCAGGCGGTTTATTTTCATCTCCTGGGACGCATCCGGAATCTCAGCCAGCGACACGTCAAGAAGGCGCTCCACCGCATCGTCTGTCCAGGGCCGCTGGTCGGGAAAACGTCTGAGCAGTCGGCGGTACACCGTTTCAGCCGTTTGGGCGATGCCGGCCTGCTCATAGACCCTGGCTTTTAAAAAAAGGGCCTGGGCCATATGCGCGGGCAGTGTTTGATTATTGGCAATGATCGGATCCAGCCATTGCATGATTTTCAGGAGCTCTGCAGATGCCTGTTTCTGCCGGATCAGCAGCCGGGTTTTGGCAAAGGCGGCCGGTGCCTGGACTGAAAGCGTTTTTCCGGCTGAAATCGCCTCAATTTGTTTAATTGTTTGGTCCAGCAGGTCCATGCGCCGGCTTTTGGCGGTTGTTTGCTGAATTTTCTGCATGCCTTCAAGCCGGATTTTCTGAATATGGGCAAGCGGACCTTCGGGGATGACATCCGGGTACGCATCTGCGGTATATGCATAAGCCTGTCTGGCGGCGTCGTTTAAACCCAAACGCTCTAATATTTCACCGATGGTATAACCGGCTTTAGCGGCAAAACCAGCGTTTTCAGCAAAAGTTTCCATGACCCGGTAATAGGCAAGCAGGGAGGGGTATGGTTCGGCCGGAATGCGGCCGGCGATTTCCCGGGCCAGTTCAAGCTGGGCCCGGGCGCTCTCCATGACGGGAATATGGCCGGCAGCGGGCAGGGCCCAGCAATTTGTTACCTCAGCCCGGTCAGACAGGTAGAGCAAGCGATCCTTTCGCACCTGGGGATGCATGGCGGAATGGTTCAACGGGGTCAATGGATAGGCGCGCGAATTTTCTGTTTCCGCGGAAATCCGGCATATAACGGAGTTGTCGGCAGGGCTCAGGCGGCCGTCCTGATTGGTGTCTGAATCGATTCTTGAGAAGTAAATCTGTGTCCCGTCCGGCCCCCACGCAGGGTGCCGGTCAATGGCCGGTCCGCTGGTGATCTGCCGGGTGTTTTCGGTTTTAAGGTCATAAACAAATACATCCCCGCCGGCATCCGCCCTGAAAGAAATAAAGGCCAGTTTATGTCCGTCCGGGGACACGGCCGCAGACATGCCATCCCCGCCGGTATTGACAGGCTTTAGGGCTGCCTGCGGCTGTTTAGTATCAAGACTTGCCAAATGATTTTTTCCGTTTGATTCTGCCTGATTGAAAAAAATCCCTCGGCTGTCGGCTGAAAACACCGGGGCGTCATCCGCCGTATCCCGACCGGTGAGCCGGACCGGCGGTTTATCCGGGGTTTTTAGATTTAACAGAAAAATATCGCCTTTGGCGTCAAACCGGGTATCCACATAGGCGAGGTGTTTGCCGTCCGGAGACAGGGCAGGGGCACGTTTGGCCGAGGGGGCGGAAACAAGTTCGCGCGGCAGTTTGAACACCGCCGGATCAGCCGAGCCTGTCCACAGCTTAGACCTCGTGCGGCCGCCGGTGACATAGACGATATCCCGGCTGTCTGCTGAGACCGCCATATCCAGCACCGGCTCGGTTTCTGCGGTGACCTGAAGCGGCGGTATAACCGGATTTTTATTGTCAGCCCGGGCATGGGCGGGAGGCAGCAGAGCGGCCAGAAACAGCCACACGCATGCGGTTAAGCTCACAATTTTATATGATCCTCGAATCTTCATCAGGACTCTTTCTTGCTTTTCCATGACCCGTCTTCAGCCTGTATTTTGACTCCGGCGGCTGCGTTTTCCGAATGAATTCGGGCAAAAATACGCTCTACCCGCGGCATATCCGATTCTTTCAAATTCTCATTCATGTAAATCACCCGTTCCATGAGCTGCTTTCGGGCGGTGTTTACCCGGGAGACCACATGCTCAAACTCCGATTCTGAAAACCGCTGGGCAAAATCCTTTAGATCTTGAGGCACATTTTCCTTTTTCATGGCAAAGGGCTCAATATAGCCCTGGTTGTTCTCCCCGACCCAGCCAAGCCGCTTAAACGCTTCCATATCATCGGCATGAAAATCAAGGGTCTGCATGGCGGTGATGGCATCCTGGTATTCTTGGCTGTGCCTGGGCGGCTCGCTGATTGCCCCGCTTTCATCCACACCCCGGACCGAGGCGGCCAGAAGCATCTGGGCATCCAGAGCGTTGTAGGTGCCAAGCACCTGATTCTCCAGAGCGGTCCGCTCACTCACCATCTCTACATCAACCCGGGCCAGTGTGCAGCCGGTGAGCAGGGCCAGAAGCAGAATATAAAACGCGTGTTTCATGAGATGTGTCCTTTCCTTTTCACTCCCCAAACACCTCATCAGCTGCTAGCGTTTCCGCGCTTGCAAGATCAAGGATCTGTATAATGGGCGCCATGACCGCCAGGCTGTTCGCATAGGCTTGTATTCCCGGCAGCCGGGCAATGTTTAAGCGCTGAAGCGGGGGAATGGAAATCGGCACGGATTTAATCAGAATGCTTCCTTCCAGTGACAAAAACCCGTCCTTGATTGATATTTGAACCTGCTTGGGCGAGCCCATGCGAAGCAGGCGGCGCTGGGAGACAATGGCCTCATTGCTCTCATAGGGGTCCAGGGCATAGAGGAGCCGTTCCAGGGCGCTGCTGCCGATTCTTCGGAATTCAATTACCACTTCCGCATTCTCCAGCAGATTCTCCATTTCTCGGGCCACCGGAATGTTTGCATATATGGCCCCGCTGATTTCAGACGTCCCGCTTTTAAGATCTGCCGCGGCTTCCGGAAAAATGGAGGCGGCATCCAAACCGGTAAAGTTTATTCGTGTTTCCAGAAAATATCCCCCGGATTGCGGTTTGATCAGAAGATCACCGAGCAGCGTGCCGCCAAAAATATCGAGTTTCAATGACTCAATGGCAGGCAGGCCATGGGAAAGCGCAATATTAATCCGGGAGGGGCCGATCCTGATCGGCAGGCCGCCGGCGGTAATTTTCCCGGACTGTAAAGAAATCCCCTGCTGATAGCCTGCATGACCTGTAATTGGGTTCATGCTGCCGCTAAAGGCGCCGGCTATTGCCGATGCGTCCGCCATCGAAGAGCCTTGGCGGCCCTGCATCATCTGCTGCGACAGCCAGGTGCCCGACCTATCGTCATCTGTTATGGATACCGACGGCTTAATTGTTACTGCCCTGGATAATCCAATATTTCCGTTTATGCCGGCAAAAGCAAACAGATCAGCCTTTTCTGCGGAAAAATCCAGGGCATTCACTTGAACATCGGCTTTCACCATATCCTCGGGCAGTTTCTTAACCTTAACGGTACTTTCAATGGCGCCGTTTAAATCAATGGCGCTTAAGCCCGGAGGCGCGATTTTTTTTAATGCCTGGCTCTCCTGCAGCTTAACACTTGCTGCTGCCCGGCCGCTGATTTGTTGAAAAATTTCATAAGGGGGCTTGGCGGCAATATCAGGTGTTAAGCCGTCCAAAGCGATCTCGATGGATTGATCAATGTTGCCTGGCTGGATTTGAAGGCGCTGGGTGCCGCTGATCCGGTCTATCCCGGTGTGGCTGGCATCAAGACTTAGCTGGGCGGAAAGGGGGGCATCCGGCTGAATACCCATTAAATTTATGATCCGATTGATACGGGTTTGACTGGACAGTCTGCCCGTGGCACTCTTTCCGGAAAGCGTGTAGGAAAGCAGGGGATCGCCTGAAATCCCGTCAACGGTAAGGCGGGCGTCTTTATCCATCTGATACCCGAGTCCCCCGTCCGCCAGGGTGAGGCTGATTTCGCAAAGATCCAGAAAACTTAGGTTTTCGTTAATTTTAAAAGTCTTCAGGTCTTCCAACTCCCGGGAATCAGGGCGCCTGCCGGCAATTCGGACACTTAAGTTCGCATCCCCGGCAGCATCCATATTCAATCGCTCTTCAAGGTTTAAGGCCTTCACAATCCGGGCTAAGCGGATGTTTGAAGCAAGATCCGCATTAAAGTGTTTTTTGCCGGCCTGTTCAGCAGCAGCCGTGAGGTTTAGGGTGATCATGCCGCCCGCATCAACACCTAGATTCAGGCCCTTCATATCCACATCCCATGTTTCCATGTCATTAACCTGAAACCCGGCAAGGGAGAAATCCAGGCCGGCGCTGGTTTCAGGCAGTCCAAAGGATGAATTTTTGATATTTAAGCCGGGTATTTTGATGCGCACGTGATTGATGGCGCCGGCAGCTTTTCCATCCGGGTGGACTGCCATGCTTGCATCCAGTGACTGGCTCGTCTTGCTTAGAGCGAGCAAATCCTTTAGTTCGAATGCATTCATTTCCGCGGTATTGGACAGCTCAAATTCCCCGGACACCCCCAGCGGCGAATCCGCTTCAATACTTATTTGATTGGCTGTGGCACGGAGCCTGTCAAGGGAAAACCCATGCATGGACATACGCGTTTCACCGGCCGCATAGGTTAGGCCTCCGATATTGACAGCGGCTCGCAGTTCAGCGGATGAGGGCATCAGATCATTAAGCACCGCATCGACGGATTGGAATGCGATGCCTGCATCTTCAATTTGTATCCCTTCAGCCGATTCAATGTCGGTTTGATACCCCACACCGGATGTATCCAGGTTAAGCGCTTGTATATTAATTGAAGCTTGACCGGCGGGCAGGCGGCCGTTTATCCGGATTTTTTCAATGAATAAATCAGCATGGCTGTCAGCTGTTTGCCCAAGGACAAGCCCGGGCGGCAGGTAATCTTTGCCAAAAGCGGCCATTTCCTTAAGGTCCACATGGACTGGTGCAATCGTAAAGTCCACGGCCGGTGCGGGACTTTTCAAATCCCGGAAGCTGCCGCGGCAGGCAAGACGGCTGTTATCCAGAAGTCTGATTTCGGAATGATTCAGTTTCAGATCAAACCTGTCGAGATCCATTTGGCCGGCTGCTGCCACGTGCATGTCCCCTGGGCCCAGGTTGTTTCCGGAAAGCACTTTTCCGGCGAGAGAGACGGCTTTGCCGCTAATTTCGGCATCAAAACCAATGGCATCCGGGGCCGCCTGGGCGGCTTCTGCGCTTAGCTTTATGTGCCCGCCTATGTCACTGTTATCTATAAGTTTTGGCAGCAGCGGGGCTGCAGCGCCGGCAAGGGCTTTAAGATCAAGCGAGGCATTGGCTTTAATGCCTGTATCAGCCATATTGCCCTGAGCATGAACCTCAGCCCCCGGCAGATCGGCATCTATTTGGGCGGCCACGTGATCCAATTGCATCCGCCGGGACGGGTCAAAGAGATTTTGCACCCTGGCATTGATGGCAGCATGCGGAAGGTCCTGGTCATTTACCGAGATATCCGCGGCAATGGATGCACTCACCGGCTTTCCAACCAGATCCGGTGCCTTCAGCTGAATATCCCCGTTTTTGACGCGATAGCGCCGGCCCGCCTGCTGATCCTGGTAGGTGATAGAAATGTCCGCCAGATGAATATCCGTGCGGATATCTAAAGGCAGATTAAAGGGTTCTTTGGGTGTTTTGGGTTCAGGTGGTTTCTCTTTTTCAGGCCCGGGCGGTTCTTCAGGCTCTTGGGGGCCGGCAAACGCTTCCGCGAGATTCAGCCGGCTCGCTTGGTCCCGAACCAGATGGATCGCCGGGCTTTCCACCAAAAACGAAAAAGTCAACCGCCGCTTGAATAAATCGATGATTTTAACTTCCAGATGGGCCCGGGGGATTTCTGCCATGGGTCTATCGGAAAAATCCGGATGGCTTGGAATCTTTATCCCTTTAGCTGTGAATCCGCTCTTCCATGACCAGTTAATTTTCTGAATTTGAACCGGGTGGGGCAGCGCAGTATCCAGCTGCATGAATATAAATTGATTTGCGCGGTCGGTGGATACAATTGTTGGCAGAAAGGCTATCACTAGTAAAGCCAGAATCAAGATAATCCCTAACAGCCCGATAAGGGCTATCAGAGCCTTGGATAAGATTCGGCGTAACCGCCCGTAAGGCTTACTTGATGTCATGTGATCCTTATTTATACGAATTATTGTCCCCCAAACTTGACAGCCTCGTAAAATGTTGATTCTGCGAGGCCATCAAATTTTAGTGTACACCATATTTAAAGGCGCAACAATGTTGTTTTAAATGATAGATTCAGGCAGAGAAAAACGAGTTTATAAAAACCCATAAATGAAAATTCTACTCATATGTGTAGGTTGAATAACCACATAAATTTCATCTTATGCCCTATATACAAATGGCAACTAGAAGCGTATAAGATTATATCATATTATGTATTTTAATATTCTCTTTCCTGTTTTAACCAAACATGAAGTTCAGGTAAATTCATAACGGTTGACGCTATTCTTTTATCAGCAATTCATAAAAAGGAGGCAAAAGTGAGGCGAAGTTTGATGCTATTATTGATTTCGGTAGGGTTGATCGGCTGTTTTTTATTCACTGGCTGCTCAACAACCCATGGGAATATTGGGCATTCAATTGTCACAAGTGTCCAATTAAGTCAAGCAAATTATACTGTTCTTAAAACCGTGTCAGGCAGCGCCAAGGCTGATTATGCCTTTGGAATCGGTCCGTCTGAGCAAGATCTCAGAGCCCAAGCCAAGCGTGAAATGATCTCAAAAGCAGACTTGGTTGGAAAGCCCAGGGCTTTGGCCAATGTTACAACTGACGTTAAAAGGAGCTGTTTTTTAATCTGGCGCCAAATAAAAGTTGATGTGACTGGAGAGGTCATCGAGTTTAAGTAGTGCCAGAACGAAAACCCCGCTTTTCAGTTTGCCGGGGATAAAATTTTGACCG
>JBKHAE010000116.1:0-10637 GCA_046543065.1 Desulfobacterales bacterium
CTGTAAATGGACGTGATATACAAATCCAGGTCCCCGTCATTGTCAACATCCGCCAGCGCCGGATCGGAATTGGTTTCTTCAAATGAAATACCGGACTCGTCGAATCGGTCAAAAAACTGAAATGTTGGCGCGCCCTTGTTCATCAGGACCATGGTTTTATCCGAATACTGGATATAGCGGGGATGGGCCAGATTGGTAACAATGAGATCAAAATCACCATCATTGTCCAGGTCCCCGCTTGCCGCACCGATGGAGTGCCCGAACGCCCCGTCCGTCATATAGCCCCGAATATTAAACGTTCCAGCCTTATCCGTAAAACCGTCGCCCTGGTCATTTAGCCACAGAAAATTTGGATCCAGCCGGTAATTGGCCACCACGATATCCTGAAACCCGTCCGCATTAATGTCACTCCAGGTCACGCCGCGGCCGCACATGGCTTCCCCGGAATAAACGCCGGCGGAAAAACCGATTTCCGCAAACGTGCCGTTTCCATTGTTGTAATAGAGCCGGTCATGCGTGCCAAGCCCCCGCATCACGCCCCTTCGCTCATAGTTGGCGACATAGAGATCCAAGAACCCGTCATTGTCCATATCCCCAAAGGCGGCGGCCTCTGTGCGATTTTTGGGCAGCGGGCCGCCAAATGCCTCATCCGTCACATCGTCAAATTCACCCGCGCCCATGTTTTCCAGTAAACAGTTCTCAGCATGGCTGGTCACAAAGATATCCAAATCCCCGTCATTATCATAATCCGCCCAAAATCCGCCCCTTGATCGCTTCACCTGATCCAATCCGGCTGCTTCCGATATATCGGTAAAACTCCCATCCCGGTTGTTTCTAAACAGTATTCTGCCATCCAGCAGCAAATCAACAAACCCGTTGCCGTTGAAATCGCCCCACGCCGCCTGTTTGGCCTGGATATCCGCCAGACCGGCAGATTCTGTTACATCGGTAAAGGTAACGGTGTCATTCTGCTGAGTGAAATAATGCGCCGGCTCGCCCGTATAATCCCGATGCGCGGCCAGAAGCGCCGAAAGATACTTTTCCGTATCCGTCTGCCGGTCATCGACTTCAAGGGCCTTCCGGTAATAGCTGATCGCCGCATCATAATTTCCCCGCGATTCGGCAATCCGCCCCAAATAATGATAGACACCGCTCCAGTTCCTGTTCTCACCGGCCACCCGGGCAAGCTCTGCCTCTGCCTGATCAATCCGGCCGGCACTAAAAAGCGCCCGCCCCAAAAGATAATGCATGTAATCCGTTTCTTTTTTCTGCTCTGCCTGCCAAAGCGCGGTATCAAAAAACGGAGGGATTTCTTCAGGCTGCGTATGGGCTGTTTCAATGCTTTCATTCAGCAGTTCGACGGCTTTATCCGGCATTTTTTCCTGTTCGATCAGCCACAGGGCAATGCCGACGTTGACCCGCTTGCCCCCGACTTCGTCCGGCAGCACGGACCGCACAAAAGCCATAGGCGCTTTCTGGTCCTCGGCAGATTCCCATTCAGCTTCAAGATATTTGTTAATGAGGTACTCAACAAAGCGCCTTTTGGGAAAATATTCGATATAAGCGGCCATTAATCGGTTCTGCCGGGGCTTGTCATCTCTCGCCTGAATGATCTGCTCAAAAAGATTGGCGGCGATTTGATTTCGCACCAGTGCCGGTTCAGATGCTGCAAGCGGGACAATCCTTAGAATCAGATCCTGTCGGGCGGGTTTATCGTCCAACCATTCATAGCCTTGGTACGCCGCCAAAAGCGCCTCCGGCGATGCCCCGGCGGTTTCAACCAATTCCTGGATCTCATCTCGCACCTCCTGCCGGGTTCTTTCAGAAAGATCGCACGCCTCCAGCCGGGCCGCCCAATCAAGCGCCATGGCATCATAATATTGCGGATCCATCTTTATTGCCTTTTGACAGGCTTTTGCCGACTCCTCATACCGATCCAGGGCAAACAGGGCCCGGCCCGACTCATACAGCCACTCCCGGCGGTCGGGCCTGGCACCGCCCGCTTTTTCAAGAATTTTAAGGGCGGCTAAATGCTGCCGGTCATTGATTAAATGACGGGCCTGGTCAATCAAATGGTCATACCCCCCAACGCCGCCGGGTTTATCCGCAGGCCCGGGGTTGAAAACAGAACAGGCCGTCAAAAAAAGCATGCATAGACATAAAACGCCCAGTCGGCCCCAAAACCAATGATCCAGCTGCATGTCTTTTCCTTATGGAACGCTCAATTTAGGTTTAACAGTCTCGTAAGAAGTAGATTTTAGAATGGCAAAAAAAAACTCCAATAGCAATCCCTGATGGACTCGTAAAAAGGGGTTTATGCCGTCATGATGGCATTTTTGCAGAAAACAACTTAAGTCCGTCTTAATCTTACTCTTAATCTTACTCTTAATCCAAAAAAATGGTCACAAGTTCCTTGGGGGTATTCCCCTCCCGGGCGCACCCGGAAGACCGAGCGTAAAAGTAACTTTAAAGGCACTGAGGCACGGTAAATTTGTTCTATCTATTTTTCAGGCGGGCACGGTGGCCCGCCCTACGAATGGGGAAAAACCCGATTCATCGTAGGGTCGGCCACCGTGCCGACCATAAATTCTTGATTTCATAAACCTAATACCTAATACCCAAAACCTAATACCCCTCAAGTTACTCAGAAGTCGATTCTGGGAAGGCAAAGGAAAAGTCCAATAGCAATCCTTATCATTTTAAAAGGCCGGTCATATATGATCAGCGGTCACATATGATCAGCGGCGTTGAACCGACCCGGCCCGGCCGTGCACGCCCATCCAATCAAATAATCCCGTTAAATCAGCTTAATACGACGAAAATGCCGGGCCCGATAATTCCGGCACGATTCTTGAGTAGCTAGTGACCGGCTGAAAAAGAAAAGCCTGGCCGGCAGGGACGGAACGCGGCGGCCATGCGGTCCATCGGTAACGTTTCTGCCAGAACTGAAAAGCACACAGTGCTTGAAATTTTATAACAACCCTTAAAATCGGCATTTGCCGGAAAGTGGCTGCCATGATCGTCGTCCGAATCACCATGCATGTGCTGCCCGAAAATCAGAAAGAACTGGTGCAAACGCTTTTGTCACTGCTGCCCCCCATGGAACAGGAGGCGGGCTGTCTCAGCTATACAATCCTAACCGATATCAAAGACAAAAACAGGCTTTGTGTGCTCGAGGAGTGGGAAAATCGGGAAAAGCTGGATCATCATTTAAAATCAGACCTTTTCGGTGTCCTGCTGGGAACAAAAAGTCTTTTGCAGCAGGCACACGGCATCCATATCTACACTGTCCAAAAAACCGAAGGGAGAAACGCCGTTCTCGCTGCGCGTGGCAAAAATGACGGCGATCAGACCGAAAATAAAGGAGATAAACGATGACTGACTGGAATCAACCCCCAGGAGGATCCGCACAATCTTTGGAAGACGTGCTGAAGAAAATTCTGCAGGAGTTTAGAAAATTCAAAGGCGGTGCGCTCCTGATCATTGCCGCTGTTGCAGTGGTGGCGGTTTTCTGGACCGCGTACTCAAAGAAGAGTTCGGCTTTCGGACGGTGGCCTCCGTTCCCGGTGAAAAAACCCGCTATGATCCGAGCGGCAATTACAAGGACGAGTCGCTGATGCTCACCGGGGACTTAAACGTCATCGATGTGCAGTGGATCATTCAGTACCGCATTGAAGACCCGATCCGCTACCTGTTTCAGGTGCGCGACACACCGAAAACGATCCGCGATACCACCGAGGCGATCATGCGCCGGGCGGTGGGCAACCGCCTGGGCAGTGATGTACTGACAACCGGCCGGGTGGGAGTTGCCAGTGAAGCCAAGGATGAAATCCAGAAAGTCCTGACATCCTATGAAGCCGGTGTGCGCCTGGTTACCGTGGAACTTCAGGATGTGACCCCGCCGGACACCGTAAAGCCTGCTTTCAATGAAGTCAACGAATCGCGCCAGGACAAAGAACAGACGATCAACAAGGCCCAGGAGCAGGCCAACCGGGAAATCCCCAAAGCCAGGGGGGTCGCTGTACAGCAAATCAGCGACGCCGACGCCACCCAAATATACAGCCAAGCTTACAACAAAAAACCGGAGTTCTATGCCTTTTTGCGCATACTTGAAAGCTACAAGGAAAAAACAAACATGAACTCGGTGATGATCCTCACAACCGACAGCGACTTTTATCAATACGTCAAGCAGGCACAGGTGTCATTGGCCATAGATTAACAAGGCGGCCGGCCGTCAGCACTGGCGGCCGGCTTTTGCAACTGAAAGGAACCGCCATGTCAGAGAATTTGGAATCCAGGAATATCGAACAATTACTGGCAGAGGCAGATGAACTCACACATCGGAAAATATAAATGACGCCCAAAGACAATGATCCGATCGGAAACCTCAGGAATAAATTGCGGGCCCTTTTCGGTTTCAGCGACCAGAAAGATAAGACTGCGCCACCGCGCGGGACACGCTTCAACATCTGGTATATGGTGTTGGCCATTTTTCTTTTTTCTTATTTACAGCAATTTATGTTTTCGTCAAAGTCGGAGACGATTGCCTACAGCCAGTTTAAACAGTACGTGGAACAGGGGATGGTAAGCGAACTGGTGATCGGACCGGAAAATATAAAAGGCATGCTGGCGGGAACGCCGAAAAGGGCGTTCAACACCGTCCGGATAAATGACCCGAATCTGGTCGCCGACCTGGATAAACACAAACTCAGTTATTCCGGCCGGTATGAAAATAAATTTCTGGGCAGCCTTCTTTCCTGGGTTCTGCCGCTTGCCTTCTTTTTTTTGATCTGGCGGTTTGCAATGAAAAAGATGGGCTCCGGCATGGGGGTGATGTCTTTTTCCAAGAGCAAGGCCAAAATTTTTGCGGAAAGCGACACCAAGGTCTCTTTTGCCGATGTGGCAGGCATTGATGAGTCAAAGGAGGAACTTGAGGAAGTGGTGGAATTTCTCAAAACCCCGGAAAAATTTCAGAAGCTGGGGGGCAGAATCCCCAAAGGGGTCCTGCTGGTGGGTCCCCCCGGAACCGGAAAAACCCTATTGGCCCGGGCCGTTGCCGGAGAGGCCCAGGTGCCTTTTTTTTCCATCAGCGGGTCCGAGTTCGTGGAGATGTTTGTGGGCGTGGGCGCGGCACGGGTCCGGGATCTGTTCTCCCAGGCAGCAGCGCAGGCGCCGTGCATCATCTTCATCGATGAACTCGATGCCCTGGGCAAAGCCCGGGGGATGAATGTGATGGGCGGCCATGACGAGCGCGAACAAACCTTAAATCAGCTTTTGGTGGAGATGGATGGCTTTGAAACCAATAAAGGGGTCATCATCATGGCCGCCACCAACCGTCCGGAAATACTTGATCCGGCCCTGCTCCGCCCGGGGCGCCTGGACCGGCAGGTCCTGGTGGACCGCCCGGATATAAACGGCCGCGAAGCCATTTTAAAAATTCACGCCAGGGACGTGGCGTTGAGTCCCGAAGTCGATCTGCACAAGATCGCCGGCCGCACCCCGGGATTTGTGGGCGCGGACCTGGCCAACATCATTAATGAAGCTGCGCTGCTGGCCGCCAGAAACGACAAGGAAACAGTCGATCCGGCGGATTTCGATGAAGCCATCGACCGGGTGGTCGGCGGACTTCAGAAAAAAAACCGGGTGATGAGTGCCCGGGAGAAAGAGATTGTGGCATTCCACGAGTCCGGCCATGCCATTGTGGCCGAATCGGTGGAGCATGCCGACCCCGTGCACAAAATCTCGGTCATTCCCCGCGGCATTGCAGCGCTCGGATACACCCAGCAGCAGCCAACGGAGGATCGTTATTTAATGACGCGCTCGGAACTGCTCGATCGCCTGGCTGTTTTATTGGGCGGCCGGGTGGCAGAGGAACTGGTTTTCAATGAAATCTCCACCGGGGCGCAGAACGATCTGCAGCGGGCCTCTGACATGGCCCGGGCCATGGTCACGGAATACGGCATGAGCGATACCCTGGGCCTTGTGAGCTATGAGCGGCCTCGCCAGGCCATGTTTCCCCAGGAAAATTTTTCTTCAGGCAAAAATTACAGCGAAGCCAAAGCCGCCCAGATTGATGACGAAATATCCCGGTTTGTTGATGAAGCCCATCAGCGTGTGCGCAAAATCCTCTCGGAACGGCGAACAGTGCTTGATGACCTGGCCCTTCTGCTCTCAACACAGGAAAGCGTGCAGGGCGATGAGCTAAGGCAGATGCTTTCGGCGGCTAAACGATGAAAACCCATCTGGACATAAAATCAGCAGCACATATCGAGGCCATTATCGATTATGCGGAAAAACTGCTGGGCATTGTTTTCAAGCCTGTCAAAAAAAACCGGTACAACGCCCTGTGTCCATTCCACGCTGACACCGAAGACAACCTGATGGTGTACGTAGACAGAAAAAAAGATGAGGTCCGGTTCCATTGCTTCGGTGCCTGCAAAGGCGATTGGGACATTTACGACCTAATCATGCTGCAAACGAAACAAGGGTTTACTGCGGCGCAGCAGATCTGGGCCGGGCATCTGGGTATCAGGGATTTCAAACCCTATACCGGTGCCGGCCCGTCTGTTCCCGAACCCGGGGAAACACCGGAGCCTGATGATCCGGTTGTTTTTGCCGAACCCGGCAAGCTTGATGAAGAGATTGTTGCCGCCATGAATAATGCTGCCGGCTTCTATAATGCGCTTTTGATGTCCAATGAAAACCAGTTCCGGCACATCCGGGATTATCTGGCGCGCCAGGGTGTTGACAAATCTGTTGTGGACAAATTCAAGATCGGCTATGCGCCGCCCTACAGTGATGACCGCCATAGAGGCCGGGCGCTGACAGACAGTTTCCTGCCGCACTTTGAAAATGATTTTAAAACCTTCAATGCATTCCTGGATAGCGGTTTGATCCGATTTTTAAACGACAACACGGCAAAAGCATATGGATACTACTGCCGGCAGATCGATTTCAGACGGAAAGCGCCGTTTTCCAGAAATTACGGGGATTCATTGGCCGGGCGAATCGTGTTCCCCATTTACGATGCTGATGCAAAGCCGGCTGGATTGGCCGGCAGACTTCCGGAGGACAGGGGTGTTCGCTGGCTCAAACACCAAAACAATGAAATTGCGCTTTCCTCCGGAAGCTGGCTTTACGGAATTGAAAAGGCAGGGCCGTTTGTCCGGCACTACCGGACAATTATACTGGTGGAGGGGCTTTTTGATTATTTCGCCTTCTACAACCTGCTCCAGGACCAGGACAAGCTGGTGATGGTTTCGACTCTGGGTTCCTATCTCACCCACGAGGCGGCAGCCATTCTTAAAGGTCTTGGAATCGAGCACTTCATTGTCGCCCACGACTGGGACGCCAATGGCAGAACCGGCCTCGAAAGGGTTGCAGCCAAGGCCGGCGGATGGGTCTATTATCTTGGCGCCCCGGCTGAAAACCAGACCCCCTACGATATATTGAAACCAGTGATCAAGGGCATCAGCGGCTTTGCCCTGAAACATCCTTAGGACCGGGGGTTAAATAGGATCTGTTTTTTACCCGAAAAGGAAATTTAAAATGAAAAGATTAAATCAATTAACACTATTTTCACTGGCAACTGCCATCATAGCCGCTATCGGCATGGCGGGCTGTGCCACGACCGGCATGGAGCGTTCAACAAAGGCACAAACCTCCATGACAGAAATGGACAGCACTATCAAATTGCTTCTCGTGCAGCTGGATGCAACCGGGGCATCGCTCAGAGAGCTTGTGAAACCGGATAACTCCGACGTGGAAAAGGCCTTCCGGCTATACACGGAAAACGTCAAAAAAATGGAACAAATGGAGAAAAACTTTACCAGGCACGCCGATGAAATGAATGCCAGAGGCAAGGACTATTTCAAGGAGTGGCAGAAAGACGGCGACAAATATAAAAACCAGCGGATACAGCAGCTCAGTGAACAACGACGATTCGAGCTCAGCAGGATATACGGGGAGATCGCCACAAACAGCATCGGGGTAAAAGAGGAGCTCAATTCTTACGTCTCTGACCTTAAGGAAATCCAGACGTATCTTTCAAACGACCTGACGCCAAAGGGCATCGAGGCCATTGCCCCCCTGGCCCGAGAAGTCGCCAGAAAGGGCAGCCAGCTTAAATATGAGATAAAAGATATTCAGGCGGCTGTGAACAGGGCAAACGAGGCCATGGCCCAGTAATCGGCTGTTGGTGTTGAACTGACAGCTAAGGTATAAGGATACTTCCGGGCTCGGACGCCTTTCGACAGCCGGGAGTATCCAAACGTGTTTCTATCGATTCCAAACGGGAAAGGGATGCAAAATGGGAGACAAGGGAAAGAAAGATAAAGGCAAACGCGAAGATCAGAAAAAAAGCAAAAGCACGCTGAAGGAAAAAAGAAAGCAAAAAAGTGAAAAATAAACCGGTTTAATATTTCCGAGATGGCCATAAGCAAGTAAGTTCGCCGGGGCGCAGAGATCGTGAAGAGGGAAGGATACAAAATGGATTTAAGTTAAAACGGTAAGGACGTCCCTGCGCCCCCAAATTGTCAGTTCGGCTTCTTGATCACGCCCCATTCCACCAGGCGCTGGTATGCATACCTGGCCTGGTCTCCTTCGTTTACCTGCTGGAGATAATGGTAGTAATCTTCAGCGGATTTCTGCTTGCTGCCCATGCCCTTGTAAGCATAACCTCTGAAAAAAATGATGTTCGGATTACCGGGAAGTTTGGTTTCGTAAGCGGTAAAATCCGCAACCGCCTAAAGGCTTCCGCTACTAAAACCGGAAGCTGGCAACATATGATCAGTGGTCATATATGATCAGTGACACCCGCCTCCCTGCCCAAACCACCGTCGCCGGTTTAACCAAATATCCGCATTAAACCGCTCAATTATCGAAAAGATCGCAAATACAAAAATTCCGGCACGGATTGTGTAAGATGATAAGGCAGGGAGGATCGCGGTCTGTACAGATTTCCGATCACCTCAATAATCGCTTTTCAAAGGACGTTCATTATGACTGAGACCATGACAAATGCGGATAACTTCTGGCTGCATATGGATCATCCCACGAATCTGATGATCATTACAGGCATTATGGAATTTAAAGAAACACTGGATTATGACGAAGCGTGCGCAACCCTGGAAAGTCGATTGTGTGCGTTTAACCGCTTCAAACAACGCGTTGTCATGCCATTATCAGGATACGGAGCCGCCAGCTGGGAGTTTGACCCCTACTTTGATATCCGGTCTCATTTCCACCGGGTGTCCCTGCCGGGTGCAGGCGATAAGGAGGCGCTTCAACGAATGGTCAGTGATTTGATGACCATTCCACTGGACAGGAGCAAACCCCTGTGGTCATGCCATCTTATTGAAAATTATAAAAAAGGATGCGCCCTGTTTTTCAGGCTGCATCACTGTATTGCCGACGGCATCGCCCTGGTCCACGTTATCCTCTCCACCACTGACAAAGAACCCGGCATTCCCTTATTTGAAGCCAAACGCGCCGGATTGGAAAAGAAACGGACACCGCCTTCTTTCATGCCGCTGGCGCAATTGATGGCGAATGCCTCCGGAGTAATCGACAAAACACGAATAATCGGCGGAAAGCTGCGTGCAGAGGGATCAAAAGTGTTCTCCAGACCGTCATATCTGAAAACGCTCATCAAAAACACTTCCGGCACGTCTGTTGACACGGCAGCGGTTTTGACCAGGCTCGCCATGATGCCGTTTGATCCCAAAACCTGTTTTAAAGGGCCGCTGGGCGTTCGAAAACGGGTCGCCTGGTCGAATCGCATATCACTGGGAAACGTCAAAACCATTGGTAAAGCCCTTGGCGCAACGATCAACGACGTGCTCATCGCTTCGGTCGCCGGTGCGCTGCGCCAGTATTTGATGATGAGAGGTGACAGGGTTCGGGAAACGGAGCTGCGCGTCGCAATTCCCGTAAACATCCGTGAACCCGGGACCGCATTTGAACTGGGCAATAAATTCAGTCTGGTTTTTCTTGCTTTGCCGGTCCACATCGAAGACCCGATTTTTCGCTTAAGAGAAGTTAAAAAACGGATGGACCATCTCAAGCAGTCGCCGGACGCCGCAGTCGCATTCATGGTGTTAAGGGCGCTGGGGATATCATCGGCGGCCATCGCCAAAAAGGCCTCCAACTTCTTCGGCAATAAGGCGACGGCTATTCTGACCAATGTCCCCGGCCCGCCAAAGCCTCTCTATTTCTCAGGAAAGAAGGTTGAAAATTTTATCGGCTGGGTCCCCAGGGCCGGTCGGGTCGGCATGGGAATCAGTATTTTCAGCTATGCCGGTAAAGTGGGAATCGGTTTGGTGACTGATGAAGGGCTGGTTTCTGACCCGGAAACCATTTTGAAAAATTTTGAAGCCGAGCTAGATCACCTCTTTGGTATCGTCAAAACCGGAAAAATGGAGCCCGAGGCCCTCGTTTATGACGGCAAGGCCAAACAGGTCGCCGGCATCGTCGCCGGAAACAGTGATCTGGAAGCCGAAGGCAAAGAAGAACATATGGAGGGCCTATGGCCAATTTAACCATTACCATAGACGCGGCGACGCTTAAGAAAGCCCGCATGCGGGCTCTTGAGCAAAATACTTCTGTAAACCGGGTTCTCAGGCAATACTTGGAAGTAT
>JBKHAE010000117.1:0-10601 GCA_046543065.1 Desulfobacterales bacterium
TAGGATTCGAACCCACGGAGCTTTCGCTCAACGGTTTTCAAGACCGCCGCCTTAAGCCACTCGGCCATCCCTCCGTTTTTTAGCTGATATAGCAAAAGGCGAAAATCAACGTCAATATTTTATTTCATCCGGTTTTACCGTTTCTCATATCACCGGGAAAGGTTTTCCGGCATCCGGTTTCACCCATGCCCGGCGATCGACAGAGATGTTGACATCTCCTGATTTTGCCTTATTATATCGATATTAAAGGATTTTTGTAATTTTTAAATTAACAATCAATTCGCCGTATTGCAACCAATACGGCATATTTTTTGAAGGAGACCCCCGGATGAAGCAGAAGTACTTAGTCGCCAAAGACCCAAAAACTCAGCAGGTAACGATTCAGGAATTTGCAGAACTTGACAAAGACGTGTTTTCCCTGGTCTGCGAAGAAGCCTATGACGGCAGCAAAATCAAGACTGCGGTATCCGAGGGAAAAGATGAACTGATCGAAACCCTGCGCACCCCGAATCTGTATCCGGTGGCCGAATATGCCGATAGAATTGCCGATTCCGTGATTGAGCTGTTCAATCAGGGGGATCAGGAATCCATTGAAATCGCATTCGATGACATTGATGCCCTTAAGAAGGAAAAAGCAGCCCAGTCAGCGGAGAAGGAAGATGAATCTGTAGCCCTGGATGAGCTTTTAAATGATGATATAGACAGCGAGGACGCCGAAGACTCGGACAACGCGGAAGACAATAAAGTTGAGAGTGCCGATGATGAGGACAAAAGTGATGTCTCTGAAATCGATGAGGGGTCGCTGGATTTATTTGACAGTGAAGAAAGCGATGAGGATGATGACGAAGACAAAGACAGTACTGAATAACCCGAAACCCTGAGGATTTTGTCCATCAGGTGGCCAATAAAGGAGAATTTAAATGAATTTTGAGACAAAAGAGCAGGTTTTTGAACGAATCATCGAGCAGGTAAAGCCGATATGCCCCCACTGCGGGAAGGAAATGGAGATCTGGGAAGTGCCGCCCGTGGCTTTCAGTGACGGACTGGGCTGGGATTCACCGTATATGTATGTCTGTTTTAATGATGAATGCCCCTTGTATATCAATGGATGGAAGAATCTGTGGGAAAACTTCGCCCAGCGGGCTTCCTATCGATGCATCAAAAGTCCCAATGACGACAACTTTGAAGCCATGCCGGTTTTCAGCCCCATCGGCGGGCAGGGGCAGGTCATCAATGATCAGGTGATGGCGGAGCGGGAGGCCCTGAAAGAGAGTACCAAGAAGGGGTTTTCCATTCTGGCGGAATGCTACGTATCAAAAGATGAAGTCACTGTCATGCAAATGCTGATGGATGCGACGCAGCCGGTCCGGGTGCGGCTGAAGGCTGCTGAGATAGCAGCGGATGTGGGCGGTCTGGATGCCATTGAACTGATCACCAATCACAAATTCGGCAACCCCATTCTCCAGGAAAAAGTGGATGAGACGGTGGATAAAATCCACCAGCGCCATTTCACCCGGGAATGCCCGTTCTGTGCCGAAATCATCAAAAAACGGGCCAAAGTCTGCAAGCACTGCGGCAAGGAGGTGGCCGGCAAATAGGGGTTAAGCCGGCTGTACCGCCCGGCTTTGGTCAATGTCTTCGATAAAGGATTGCGGTTTTTTGCCCTGAAACTTGACGTGAATGGAATAATCGTCAAAAACCATGGATTGAATCGCGATAATGGTCGTTTTTTCACTGACCGGGCGAGCCCCTCCCGAATTAAGCGGCAGATCGAAACTCACCAGAACCGGGCGGCCCAGAAGCAGGCGAAGGGTTTCTTCCTTGGAGCTTTTCACCACAAAAGACAGGCCGCCCACGGAAATATCGGCAATTTCGCCTTTATAGGCTTTGCCCATAGGATTTCCGGTTTTATCAAGCAACTGAAAGGAGAGCCGGCCGGTCAATTCCAGGCGTTTGTCCGTCCGGCGCTCCATCTTTTTGTTTTCCAGCTCCTGTTTGACCCTGTCCTTTTTTACGCAGTAGTCATAGAGTTTGGCCTCAAGCGCCGGCACATCAGTTTTCCATTGTTTCAGCACACTGTTTTCCAGAAAGCTTGCCTTAACCCTTGTGGATGCATTCATGGTGACCGTGCAGACCGTGGCGGAAAAAAACGGGGACTGCCCGATGAGATCCCCGGAAGAAAGGGTTTTAAACAACACATCGGTATCCCCCCGGCTGTAGAGCGCGTTGATTTCCCCGCTTAGGATAAAATACAAACGGCTGTTTAACTGACCCTGCTCCATAATCGTCTCGCCGGACTCAAATGTCTTCGGTTTCATGGAATAATACAGGGCATTGGCCTCCGATGTGTTTAGCCGACTATATAAATCCGACCACAGCTCCAGATGCTCCGGGTCGAGTGTTTCACTTTTTTCCGCTTCAATGATCTCGCTGGAGCGCACAATTTCAGTCAATGCCATGGGATCGACGTCATACATTTTATTATGCAGGGCTTCGGCTTTTTCGAAATTCTTTTCCTTGGCATATTCGGTAATTAAATCATATAACAGCTTTATCGCGGATTCCGTATCCTTTTGCGCCACATACTCATCCACCTTGGCTTCCTGCTTTGAGCGGTCGGTTGACTGCATTCAAACCCTCCTGTTAAAAATCTGTTCGGCTGTCAACGGCCAATCATTTGCGGCTGATTTTGGCCAGGGCCTTTTCCGCCGCTGCCTTAACTTTTGGATCATAGGTCTTGAGTCCCAAAAAACTCCGGGCTTGAATTACCTTTTCAAGCACGGGTATGGCCCTGGCATCCCCCATCTGGCCCAAAGCTTCACAGATTTTGGCATTTACTGCCACTGTGGCCTCTCTGGTTTGCCCCAAACTCCGGTTTTCCAATGACATTGTCAAATACGGCAGGGCGTCCCGATAATTCATAAGCCCCAAAACCGAAATGATTACGCTCTTTAAACTGTCAGAGACATCATCCAGTCGATTTAACAGAATCTTGCCGCCTCTTTCTCCGCCAAGATTCTGAATGGCCAGCACCGCTTCCCGATGTATCCGGAAATCCGATGCCGTTAAAAAGCTCTCCAGCAGCTCCATGTGGCTTGCATCGCCGATACGTCCGAGCAGCATAACCAGATTGCGGATGTAATACCACGGGCCCTCCTGGTAGAGGCGTTCCACCACGGATTGTACCGCCGGTTCGCCGACCCGGGTAACCACCTGGACGATCCGGTTACGCTCCTGGCGGTTATGGCTGTCCCGCAGCCGGTCCAGCAGGCGTTCAATGGTCGTGGTGCCAAGGATCACCAGACTGTAAATATCCGCCTCGCCATCCTTTCGGCTTTCCTCAACATTTTCTTTTAATAACAAATCAAGTATATCGTCTGTAGCGATATTTTGCAACATATTCGCAGCCAGCGCCTGAATCGCCTGATCCCTGGATAAATTCCCGGACGCTAAAAACTGGTAAGCTTCCAGAATATGGGCGGCGTCTTCTGCCCGGTCTTCCCGTATCAGGGTTTCAGATATCTCCTGAAGCTCACGGCTCACGGTTTCAAATGCCGCGCTAATCTCGGCCTCTTGCTTGATCCATTCCGAAAGTTTTTTTGACCATTCGATTCGCTCCGCCAGCCGACCATTTGCCGCCAGCTGCTTGTCCATATTGGCGATCATATCCGCGGCGCCGCTTTTAACCGCCGCATCGCTGCTTTCAAGGCCATGCATGAGCCGATCAAAAAGCGCGTTGATCGTTTCCGCCCGGCCGCTTGCCGCCAGCTTTTCAACCGCCTGGTTGAGGCCGGACATCAGGGTCAGCCGGGACAATACGTCGGTATCCCCCTTTAACAGCTGATTTAAAGCGGTTTTGACGGTTTCTTTGGCGGACTCGCCCCCGGCTTCAGCGGCTGGCTGCGGGCCGGGGCTGTATGCTTCTTCTGAGTCGGGGCGGGGTTCTTTTTCAAGCGCCTCGCTATATTGGCTGTATCCGGCCTGATCCGCGGCCTTTAATTCCTGCAGGACTTTTTTAAGGCTTTTTTCCGCATCTGCCGGTGCGGTTTGGACCACTTCCTCAACCCTTTCCATAAGCCGGTTAAATGTGTCCTGATCCAGGCTCCGGGCAATTTCTTCAAAAAATTGCTTGCCGAATATGGTGTTTAAATTCTGGGTTAAGAGGGACTGGAGCACAGTGTCGTCCATTTCCGCCATGGCCTCGATAATGGCCTGGGAAATGTCCTGCCGATCCACCGGGGAGAAGGCCTCCAGTTCATCGATCATTTGGGAAAACCGCTCTGACAGGTCGGATTGCACCTGCTCTTCGGATGCCACGGCCTGTTTGACACCACTCTGAAAGACCCGGGAGAGCCATTCAGGCTGCTTGGCCAGTTCGCGCAGGGTATCCATGGCCTCCTCGGAGACCGCCTCTTCGCCGAAAATTGCCCGGGCAATATCCTCGTCTGAAATATCCATTTCAGAGAGGATACTCTGGCCGGTATCCCGCTCTACATAAATCTTTTCATCGATTAAGATATGCGAAATCTGGTGCTGGGCCAGCAATTGTTTTAACTCACCGGCCCCTTCCTTCTCCGCCGGCGGGTTTCCGAGCAGCTGGACGAATTCATTGAGTTCCGCTTGGGTTGCGCCCTGCTCAAAGCTCAGGCTCTTGATGCCAAGCTCTAAAAGCATGCTCAGAAAGGATTGGATCTGGGGTTTTTTCTGTTCTTTCTCTGATAGCGGCTCCCCCTGGATCAGGAGGTTTTTTTCGGATTCTGCGTAAATAATCGCCGGCGTATCCGCCAGGAGGGCCTCCAGCGTATCGTTTAAACGGTCAACGGAGCGGGCGATCAGGGCGCTTTTCGGCGGATAAAGGCGCACATTGGTAATTGCCGCGTTTAAATGATTGATCAGCTCAATCGCCTTATTTTGTATCTGTGCATCCGGCATATCGCTGCACATTCATATTCATACTGTCATAGGATTTGAATATAATCTTCTCGCGCTCCCGACGGTCCTCAGGAAGGGGTGCAGGGGCGTAGGTTTTTAAGAATTCCCTGGCCGCTTCATAAGAGGGGATCTGTTCCAGCCCCTCGGCGATTTTTTGTCGGCTGAGCGCATCATATACCACAGCGGTTTTCCCGTCCGAGACCACCGCATAGGGCACAGGCACGGATCCCATAATACGGGCGGCCGCGATAATCTCCTTTTCCCTGGACTCAAGTGAGCCGGCCGCACATTTAATCACCATAACCGGCTGCCCTGAAACCGCTACCACGAGATCCAGCTGGGTCTCATACGTCTCTCCGGCCACAGACAAAGATAGCGGCACGTCCACCCCGATGCTTGAGAGGGGATAATTCAATTTTTCGTGCAGGTATCTCTCCACCGCCTGCCGATGCGTTTCCGCCCCGATATCCGGAATTTTTCGGCCGGTGGCATAATCGGTGATCATCTCATAGGGTTTTTGCACATCTGATGCCATGGCCACCCCTTTAATGGATTAATTTCAGCTCTCAATCAAAGTATTGCCGGTCATTTTCTCCGGCTTTTCAATGCCCATGATCCCCAAAATGGTGGGCGCGACATCGCCCAGCCCCCCGGGCCGAAGGCGGGCGTTTCGGAACCGGCTTTCCTCATTTGCCACCAGAATGAAGGGCACGGGATTTAAAGTGTGGGCGGTATGCGGCTGGCCGTTTTCATCCGTCATTTTCTCCGAGTTGCCGTGATCTGCCGTGACCAGTATCGTCGCGTCCTTCTCAAGGGCGGCGGTCACCACTTTTTCCGCGCATTGGTCCACCGCTTCGCAGGCCTTAACCGCTGCCTTCATAACACCGGTATGGCCCACCATATCCAGGTTGGCAAAATTTAGGACGATAAGATCATATTTTTCCATCTTCAGATAGGAAACCACCTGATCCGCCACCTCATAGGCGCTCATTTCCGGCTTTTCATCATAGGTATTTACTTCACGGGGCGATGGCACCAAGTGGCGGTCCTCACCCGCAAACGGAGTTTCCTCGCCGCCGTTAAAAAAATAGGTCACATGGGCGTATTTCTCCGTCTCCGCGATCCGCAGTTGTGTAAAGCCCTGATAGCTCAACACCTCGCCCAGGATCTGATCCAGATGAACCGGGGGAAAGGCCACCGGCAGGGTAAAGTTCTCATCATACTGGGCCATGCAGACATAATCGCAAAGATCCGGCCATACATTGCGGTCAAACTCCTTGAAATCCGCTTCGGTAAACGCCCGCGTGATCTGCCGCGCCCGATCGGGGCGGAAATTAAAAAAAAGGACCCCGTCCCCGTCGCTCACCTTAGCCACAGGGGTTCCGTCGGCATCCGTAATGGCAACGGGTTCGACGAACTCATCCGTCTCTCCGCGGCTGTAGGCATTTTTCACCGCCTGCACCGGATCGGTTTCAAAAATCCCGGCCGCCTCGGTGTAAAGCCGATAGGCTTTTTCCGTCCGCTCCCAGCGGGTGTCCCGATCCATGGTATAGAAGCGGCCGCAGATGGTGGCGATCTGGGTATTGGATTTGTCTTTGATATGCTGTTGCAGCTGTTCCATATAGGTCACCCCGCTGTCCGGCGGGGTATCCCGGCCGTCTAAAATCGGGTGGATATAGACATGGGATAGGCCTTTTTCAGCCGCCATATCGATTAAGGCGAACAAGTGGTTCAGCTGACTGTGCACCCCGCCGTCTGATAGCAGGCCCATGAGATGGAGTGCGGACTGATTGGCCGCGACCTTGTCCATGACCCCGTTTAACGCCTCATTCTCAAAAAACGAGCCGTCCTTGATGGCCAGATCAATGCGCAAAAGCACCTGGTAGACCACCCGGCCGGCACCCAGGTTTAAATGCCCCACCTCGGAATTTCCCATAATGCCCTCAGGCAGCCCCACGGCCTCGCCCGAACAGGCGAGCCGGGTTTTTGGATAGTTGGCCGCAAGCCGGTCCAGAAAGGGCGTGTTGGCCATGTACACGGCATTGCCTTCTCCGGGCGCATCAATTCCCCATCCATCCAGTATCATCAGCATGCACGTCATTTAAGTTTCTGCTCCATCAGCTTGATCATCATCGTCCGGCAATTGCTCAATAATCTCATCAATCGGAAGCGGCCGGGCATCGGCCCACAGGCTTTCCAGATCATAAAACTGCCGGACCGGTTCATAAAATACGTGGATGACCACCTGGCCGTAATCCAGAAGCACCCAGTGGCCCTCCTTCATGCCTTCCACATAAAGGGGACGTATGCCATGATCTTTTAAAAATCGACGGATATGGTCGGCAATCGCGGAGACCTGCCGGTTGGACCGGCCGGTACAGAGCATAAATACATCCGCCAGCGTGGTCAGCTCCCGAACATCCAAAAGCAGCAAATCCCTGGCTTTTCTTCCCAGGGCGGCCTGAACATAGAGCTTTAATTGCCCGCCCAGGTCTTCATCTACCCTATCCATAGAGATCCTTTGCTATAATATATGCCTCCACCGTGTCTGTTACAAGATACTTGATTGATTGCCGGTTCCTCGAAAGTTCCCGGATTTTACTGGATGAAATGGCCAGAGGGGTAACTTCGAAGAACCAGATCGGCTGCCTGGTCTCATGGACCAGGCACAGCCTGTCTGCCCTGGGCTGATATCCCCCGTTTACATGGCGCCTCGCGTGTTCGGCCATCGAATCAAACTGTTTTAAGGGATCAATTCCGGCTTCGGGCGGCCGGGTTATGACGATAAAGGGAATTTCTTCAAACAGGGCTTCAAATGCTTTCCAGGTATTGATTTCAAAAAATTGATCCATGCCGATGATCAGGTAATAATCCGTATCCCCGGCTGACTCTTGCTGAAAAGTCCTTACCGTATCAATGGTATAGGATCGGCCCTGGCGCCGGATTTCCGCGTTGGAAAGGGAAAACCCCGGATTGGAATCAATCGCCCGCTCAATCATTGCCTGCCGGTCCCGGGCATGGGCCAGGCCGACCGCATCCTTGTGCGGCGGCAGGGCCGCCGGAACGAAATAGACATAATCCAGTCCAAATCCATTTTTTACTTCCTCCGCCGCCCGGAGGTGGCCCACATGAACAGGATTAAAGGTTCCGCCGAACAGGCCGGCCCGTTTCACCGAAGTCCCCATCAGGATCGCAGCTGCCCGCTGCCCCGGGCAACAAACTTGGTGGTGGTCAGCTCATCCACGCCCATGGGTCCATAGGCATGGAGCTTGGAGGTGCTGATCCCCATTTCCGCACCCAGGCCCAGTTGACCGCCGTCATTGAACCGGGTGGAGGCGTTTACCAAAACCAGAGAGGCATCCACCTCCCGCAGAAAACGTCTGGCCCGATTGTAGTCCGACGTGACGATCGCCTCCGTGTGGTTGGAGCCGTATGCAGCGATATGGGCCATGGCCGCGTCCATGTCATCCACAACCCGGACCGCCAGGATCAGGTCCAGAAACTCCGCATACCAGTCCGCCTCTTCGGCGGATTTGGCCTGATCAACCAGCTCGCAGGTTTTCGGGCAGCCCCGCAGCTCCACGCCGGCTTGCGCAAACCGCCCGGCCATTTTAGGGAGAAAATCCCGTGCAGCGGCCTGGTGAACCAAAAGGGTTTCCATGGCATTACAGACGCCGGGCCGCTGCACCTTGGCATTAAAACAGATTTCCTCGGCCATTGAAAGGTCCGCGGATTTGTCCACATACACGTGGCAGACGCCTTTATAATGTTTTAATACCGGGATTTTGGAGTTTTCCACCACAAACCGGATCAACCCCTCCCCGCCCCGGGGGATAATGAGATCGACACATGCCTCCTGTTGAAGCAGTATATTGACCGCCTCCCGGTCCCGGACCGGTACGATCTGAACGGAATTTTCCGGCAGCCCGACCTCGGACAGGGCTTTCGCAATGGTCCGGGCCAGGGCCTGGTTGGAATGTATGGCCTCGGAGCCGCCCCGCAGAATCACCGCATTGCCGGCTTTGAGACATAGTCCGGCGGCATCAACGGTGACATTGGGCCGGGATTCGTAGATGATGCCGATCACGCCCAGCGGAATCCGCATGCGGCAGACCTCCAGGCCGTTCGGCCGTATCCAGGTCTCACTCGCGGTACCCACGGGGTCGGTTAGCTTCACCACATCGCGCAAGCCCATGGCCATATCTGAAACGGTCGCATCCGTCACCGTCAGGCGGTCGATCATGGCCGCGGACAACCCGTTTTCCCTGGCTGCGGCCACATCTTTGGCGTTCTCCGCCTTGATAGGTTCCGCATCGGCTTCCAATTGGTCAGCAATCCTTAAGAGCGCGGCATTTTTTTTATCCGTTGGGCACCGGGCAAGCTCCCCGGCGGCTGCTTTTGCCGATGCCGCCATTTCCACTATCCTCGATTCTACTGACATTTACCTCTCCCTTGGCTTTTTATATATGACACTGATCCAGTACGGTCAGGTTGTCCCGATGGATGACCTCGTCATAGGGCTTGTGGCCGAGCCGCGCCTTGATCTGCGTGGTATTTAACCCTTTGATTTTTTTAATATCCCCGGCGCTGTAGTTGACCAGACCGACGGCCAGCCGTTGGTCGTCCCGATCGGTTAATTCCACCGGCGCCCCCACGCCGAAATCCCCAAAAACATCGATGATCCCGCCGGCCAAAAGGCTCTTGCCTTTTTCCCGGATAGCCAGCACCGCTCCGTCGTCAATTTTTATCCCCCCTTTGGGCTTGACCGTAAACCCGATCCAGCATTTGCGGTTGGAGAGCTTGCCCTTGGCCGGCACAAAAAATGTGCCCCGGCCCGGATCGCTGAAGAGGCTTTCCAGAACATCCGGCCGCCGGCCGTTGGCAATCACCATGGGAACACCGGCCGTCGTGACCTTCCGGGCGGCCTGGATTTTGGTCATCATGCCGCCGGTGCCCAGGGCGCCGGGGATATCGCCGGCGATTTTTTCAATGGATTTATTAATGGCGCTGACCTCGCTGATCAACTCCGCATCCGGCCGGGTCCGCGGATCCGCAGTGAACAGGCCGTCAATATCGGTCAGATTAATCAGCATGTCCGCATTCATCATCAGGGTAATCAGCGCGGACAGGTTGTCATTATCGCCGAACTTAATCTCCTCGACCACCACGGTGTCGTTTTCATTGACAATCGGCAGCACCTTCCAGGAAAGCAGCGTGTACAGGGTATTGCGGGCATTCAGATATCGACGGCGGCTCCCGCTTAAGTCATCGCTGGTCAAAAGCAATTGCGCCACTTTCCGATCATAGCCGGAAAACGCGTTTTCATAGGCCAGCATCAGCCCGGCCTGGCCCACGGCGGCAATGGCCTGGCGTTTGGGAATCTCATCCGGCCGGCGGGAAAGTCCGATCTTTTTCTGGCCCGCGGCCATGGCGCCGGAGGAGACCAGGATTACCTCAATGCCGTTTTGGATCAATCCGTTGATTTGATCGGACAGGGCGGCGATCACCGAAAGATCCAGGCCGTCAGGGCCGGTCAGCACATTGCTGCCCACTTTGACCACAACCCGCCGGGCTGCCCGGAAACACGCGGATCGGCTATTGCTTTTCTGCTGGCTCATTGATGAATTCGTTTAAGTGATCGATTAATGCAGATACATTGTAACCGGTAT